>CACJFE010000004.1:0-15000 GCA_902592655.1 uncultured Pelagibacteraceae bacterium
AAAAAAAGGTTTCCTTTTTTAAAAAAACTATTAGTGAAAAAGAAATTAATCCTAAAAAAGAATGGTTTAAAAAATTTGAGAATTATTGGAATCCCAGCGAAGAAAATGCTTTGCTTGAATTAAAAAAATTCACAGAAAATACTATTACGAAATACTCTGATGCAAGAAACTTTCCTTTCTTGCGTGGAACATCAAAATTATCCCCTTTTATAAAGCATGGACAAATTCATGTTGAAACTATATGGGAAGAATGTAACAAAGTTAAAAGTTTTGGAACTGGCAAATTTTTAGCAGAAATTGGATGGAGGGAGTTTAATCACTCATTAATAAATTTCTTCCCTCATATGCTTAAAGAAAACTATTCTCAAAAATTTGATAAGTTTCCATGGGAAAAAAATTTAAAAAACTTAAAAGTATGGAAAAAAGGTTTAACAGGTTACCCAATTGTAGATGCTGGCATGAGAGAACTATACTCAACAGGCTGGATGCATAATAGAGTGAGAATGATTGTAGGATCTTTCTTAGTGAAACATTTACTAATAAATTGGAAAGAGGGAGAAAAATATTTTAAAAATTGTTTATTAGATTACAACGAGGCGAATAATGTATCTGGATGGCAATGGGTTGCAGGATCTGGTGCTGATGCAGCGCCTTACTTCAGAATATTTAATCCAATTTTACAAGGAGAAAAATTTGATAAAAGTGGTGAGTATGTTAAAAAATGGGTTCCAGAGTTAAAAAAAGTACCAAATAAATTTATACATAAACCATGGGAACTCAAAGATGAAAATATTCTAAAATTGGGTGTTGATTATCCAGCTCCAGTTGTAATTCACGAAAAAGCTAGATCAAAAGCCTTATCAGCTTTTAAAAAAATTTGAAATTAAACATTCCCATGACAATGTTTAAATTTTTTTCCTGAGCCACACGGACATTTTTCATTTCTTCCGACCTTTTTGAAATCTAACTCTTCTTTTTTTTCTTTAATTTTTTTATTTTCTTCACCAGATGAAACCACAATATTTAAGTTTAAAAGTAACTTTATTAGGTCTTGTTTAATTTTGGACAGCAAACCTTCAAAAAGAACAAATGCCTCTTTTTTAAATTCAGATAGAGGATCTTTTTGCCCATACTGTCTCAATCCAATAACTTGTCTTAGCTGCTCTAAATACTGAAGATGTGATCGCCAAGAAAAATCTACAATTTGAAGGAAAATTTTTTTTTCAAGATTCTTATTTTGTTCTTCACCTAAAATCTTAATTCGATTTTCCTTTTTATCTTTAAATAATTCTTTCATCTTCGTAATAAAAACTTCTCTTTCTTCTGATGTTAATTTAACTAATTGAGCATCATTTAAAGAATTTCCCGTAATATTTTTAATTTCTGTTAGATATTTTTCATCATTAGATTTTTGGTAATCATTTCTCGATATTTCTAAATCTTTTAGGACATCATCAAAAAAATCTTCTAATAATTTACTTATGTCATTTTCCTTTAAAATCTTTAATCTTTGAGAAAAAATTACTTGCCTTTGATCATTCATAACATCATCGAATTTAATCAATGTTTTTCTTATATCAAAATTTCTAGTTTCCACCTTCTTTTGAGCTCGCTCCATTGCTTTATTAATCCACGGATGATCTATTGACTCGTTTTCTTTAAGACCAAGTTTTTTTAACATTCCGTCTATTGAGTCCCCGCCAAAAATTCTCATCAGCTCATCCTGTAAACTTATAAAAAAAATTGAAGACCCTGGGTCTCCTTGTCTTCCCGATCTACCTCTTAGCTGATTGTCAATTCTTCTACTTTCGTGCCTTTCTGTACCGATTATGAAAAGTCCTCCTGAATTTTTAACTTTTAATTCATTTTTTTTGTGTTCGTTTACGTCACTAGAAATTTCACTCATAATAAAATCTTTATTTCCACCTAATTTAATATCTGTTCCTCTTCCAGCCATATTTGTGGCTATTGTAACCGCTCTAGGTTTTCCAGCCTCAGCGACTATTTCTGCTTCCTTTTCGTGTTGTTTAGCATTAAGCACATTATGTTTTATTTTACTTTTAATTAAAAATTGGGAAATTTTCTCAGATTTTTCTATGCTAGTTGTACCGACTAAAACTGGCTGGCCTTTAACATTACATTCAATAATTTTTTTAGTGATTGCATTATATTTTTCCTTTTCGGTTCTAAAAATTTGATCATTAAAATCTTCACGTATCATCTTTTTATTTGTGGGTATAGATACAACATTTAATTTATAAATATCATAAAACTCTTCGGACTCAGTCATGGCTGTGCCGGTCATCCCAGCAAGTTTTTTATATAGTCTAAAGTAATTTTGATAAGTTATTGATGCTAGTGTTTGGTTTTCTTCTTGTATATCTACATTTTCTTTGGCTTCTATAGCTTGATGCAGGCCGTCTGCAAATCTTCTCCCCCCTAAAACTCTACCAGTAAACTCATCAATTATTTGCACTTTTCCATCTCTTAAAATGTAATCAGTATCTTTTTTAAAAATTAAATTAGCTTTCAAAGCCTGGTTAGTGTGATGCACAAGGTCTAGATTAGATGGATCGTAAAAATTATTATTCTTTAAAATTCTTTTCTGTAAAGCTAATTTTTCGATTTTATCTACTCCTGTATCAGTTAATATTACATTTTTATTTTTTTCATCTAACTCATAGTCATTTTTTTGTAAACTCTTTATAAATTCATTTGATGTAGTGTATAGAGAAGTTTTATCTTCTAGTTTTCCTGATATTATTAAAGGTGTTCGAGATTCATCAATTAGTATACTATCTACCTCATCAACAATACAATAATTGTGATCTCTTTGCACCATATCACCGATTTCATATTTCATATTATCTCTCAAGTAATCAAAACCAAGTTCATTATTAGTTGCATAAGTTACATCACACGCATAGTTTTCCTTTCTTTTAATATCTTCTAAGTCATTAGTAATGCATCCAGTAGATACTCCTAAATAATTAAAAATTTTACCCATCCAATTCGAATCCCTTTTAGCTAAGTAATCATTAACAGTAACCACGTGCACACCTCTACCTGTTAAAGAATTTAAGTAAGCCGGCAAAGTTGATACCAGAGTTTTTCCCTCTCCAGTTTTCATCTCAGCTATTTTTCCTTTATGAAGAATTATACCTCCCGCTAACTGAACATCGTAGTGTCTTTCATTTAGGGTTCTTTTTGCAGCCTCTCTTACCAATGCGAAACACTCAGGCATTATTTCTTCTAAATTAAAAGAACCATTTTGAGCCATTTTCTTGAATGCCGCGGTTTTTTCTTTAAAATCACTTTCAGTTAGAGACTTTATTTCATTCTCCTTATTATTTATTGCCAAAATAATATTTTGAATTTTATCTAATTCTTGTTGATTAGAGCTTTTAAATATTTTACTAAAAGTTCTTGTAAATAAATTCATTATATCTCTATATATGTATTTATAATTTAAATTAAATAGTATTTATGACAATAAACATCAAAAACTTCCTTAAAGATAAATCTAAATTATCTAAAATGGGTGAGTTTCAGAATCTTAAGAAAATAGAGGGATTAGAAATGTCTTCTCTTTCTGCAGATTTATACGGAGACGGTAGAGATGATTTAGCCTTATTTTATTTTAGTAAAGGTGCTAATTACGCTACGCTGACAACATCCAATACTATCACTTCCGAATTCATACCTTGGAATAACAATTCACAT
The DNA here is from genome assembly GCA_902592655.1 of uncultured Pelagibacteraceae bacterium. GTDB lineage: Bacteria > Pseudomonadota > Alphaproteobacteria > Pelagibacterales > Pelagibacteraceae > Pelagilacustribacter. The sequence continues at coordinate 3,724 of CACJFE010000004.1, forward strand.
AAAAAAGTGATCAAAGGTTTATTAGTCAATACAAAAAACGCAAACACCTTTACTGGCAGGCAAGGAAAAGAAAGTATTGATTTAATAGCAAAAAACTTATCAAGAATTTTGACAATTAAAGAATCAAAAAATCAAAAAGGCACAAATGAAACAGTTAAAATAAAAGATTTAATATTTGCTTCTACCGGAGTCATTGGAGAAGAATTTCCAGCTGAAAAAATAAAAGATAGATTATCTGATCTTGTTGATAAACTCAGAAGCGAACAAAATAAAATGTTTTGGCTAAAAATGTCTTCTGCAATAATGACAACTGATACCAAACCTAAAGTAGCATATGAAGAAATAATTGTAGGAGATGAATTGATAAGAATATGTGGCATAGCAAAAGGATCTGGTATGATTGCTCCGAACTTGGCTACAATGTTATCTTTTATTTTTACGAATGCAGACATAAATTCAAATCTTTTAAAAACCTTATTGAAAAGAGCAGTTGCTAATTCATTTAATGCGATAACTGTTGATAGTGATCAATCAACTAATGATATGGTTTCTATATTTTCGACTAGATCACTTAAAGTAGGCCAAAATCTTTCTTTAAATGATAAAATAGTTCAAAAGTTTGAGCTATCTTTAAAAAAACTGTGTTTAAATTTAGCAAAACAGATTGTGGTTGATGGAGAAGGAGCAAAAAAATTTTTAACGATTAATGTAATTAATGCAAAGTCTCTAGGAAGTGCAAAAAATATTGCTTTTTCAATAGCAAATTCGCCTTTAGTAAAAACAGCCGTAGCAGGCGAGGATGCCAATTGGGGAAGAATCATCATGGGAATAGGTAAATCAGGAGAGATAATAGATACAAAAAAACTTAAAGTAAAAATTGGGAATTTTACAGTGGCTGAGAACGGAAGAGTTTCAGAAAACTTAGACGAAAAAAAATTACAGGAATACATGGAATGGGACTCTATAGAAATAGAAATAAATTTAAAACTTGGTAACGATGCATTTAAATGTTACACTTGTGACTTTACACATGATTATATAGATATTAATGCAAATTATAGAAATTAAAGATGATTAAATATAATTTAAAGTGTCATAACAATCATGAATTCAAAAGCTGGTTTTCTAACTCACAAGAGTTTGAAAAACTTAAAAAGAAAAGACTTTTAGAATGTATTTATTGCTCTTCAAAAAAAATAAATAAATCCATTATGTCTCCAATGGTATCAATTATTTCAAAAAAGAAAACTGATATTAAAAATTTTGAAAAAAATTTAAAAGAAGAAAAAGCGACACTTTTAAAGATAAGAAATTATATCGAAAATAACTTTGAATATGTAGGTAAAAATTTTAGTAAAGAAGTCAGAGAAATTTATTATGACAAAAAGAGTAAAAGAACTATTTATGGGTCAACAACAGAAGATGAGAGGAAAGAATTGGCTGAAGAAGGCATAGACTTAATAAGTGTTCCATGGGTGAGTAAAGAAAATTAAATTTTTTCACTACAAATAATATAATTTACAGATAGGTTTTCCGACTTTTTCCATTTATTTAGCAAAGGATTAAAATTTAAGCCTTTTATATCTAAAGTCTTAAATTTTTGTTCAACCAGTTTTTTTTCAAGTTCTTCTGGTTTAATAAATTTATCCCAATCATGAGTACCTATTGGAAGCCAACGTAAAATGTATTCTGCACCGATTATTGCTTTTATATAAGAAGTTAGTGTCCGATTAATTGTAGCAGTAAACATAATTCCACCTCTTTTTAACAACTTAGAACAAGAGCTTATATAAAGATCAACATCAGCTACATGTTCTACAATTTCTAAATTAAGAATTACGTCAAATTTCCCAAATTCATATAATTGTTCTGGTGATTTATTTAGATATCTTATTTTTAACTTACTTTTTTTACTATGTATTTTTGCCACTTCAATATTTTTGTAAGATGCATCGATACCAGTGACAGTTGCTCCTAGACGCGCCATTGGTTCACTTATAAGACCCCCGCCACACCCTATATCTAAAATGTTTAAGTCCTTAAAATATTTATTATTCTTATTATTAACATTAAGGTGCTCTCTTATCCTTTCTACAATGTATTCGATTCTAATCGGGTTAAACATATGCAAAGGTTTAAATTTCCCTTTTACATCCCACCATTCGTCAGATAAGTTTGAAAACTTTTGAATTTCCTCTTTATTTATAGTAGTCATGTCAATAAATTTTTTTAATTAAGGTACATTAAAATCTTTTAAAATAATATTAAATTCTAAAATAATGAAAAAAGTTTTAAAATTCGGTGGTACATCAGTTGGATCTATTGAGAGAATTCAACATGTGGCAAATATTATCAAAAAAGAGCGTGACGCAGGTAACCAAATTATTGCGATCGTTTCTGCAATGTCCGGGAAAACAAATGAGTTGATTGATTTATCAAATCAAATCTCTAAAAAATTTGATAAAAGAGAACTAGATGTTTTACTATCGTCTGGGGAACAGGTAACTTGTGCATTATTGACTGGAGCTTTAATTGACCAAAATTTAAATGCAAAGTCTTGGTTAAATTGGCAAATACCAATTCTGACTTCAGGAGAGCATACAAACTCAAGAATTATTAATATGAATATAAGTAAAATAAATGAGCACTTATCCAGAGGAGGTATTGCAATTGTTCCAGGTTTTCAAGGTATTTCTGAAAAAGGTGAAATAACTACTATTGGGAGAGGCGGATCAGATGCAACTGCTGTAGCTTTCGCAAAAGCATTCAACGCAGATAGTTGTGAAATTTATACAGATGTTGATGGAGTATTTTCTTCGGATCCAAATAAAATACCAGTGGCAAAAAAAATTGATCAAATTTCTTATGATGAAATGCTTGAACTATCATCCCTTGGTGCAAAAGTAATGCAACCATCTGCAGTTCAAACTGCCATGATGTATAATATTCCTCTAGAGGTTAAATCAACTTTTACTGATAGAAAGGGAACAAAAATATTTGATCAAGAAAACATAGATTATAGAAAAAGTGTTACCGGGGTAGCTTATTCTAAAGATGATGCAAAAATTACTTTAATTGGAGTTGAAGATAAACCAGGTGTAGCCGCAAATATTTTTGAGCCAATGAACAAAGCACAAATAAATATAGATATGGTTATTCAAAATATTTCTTCTGATCAAAAAACGACAGATGTTACTTTCACGATCAAAAGAAACGATTTTTTAAAAGCAAAAGAAATTTTAGAAAACAATAAAAATATCAGTTATAAAAGCCTTACACATAATGATAAAGTTGCAAAAGTCTCAATAGTAGGCGCAGGTATGGTTTCAACACCAGGAGTAACTTATAGAATGTTTAAAGCTCTTGCAGACGAAAAGATAAATATTTTAGCCATTTCCACTTCTGAAATAAAATTATCTGTCATAATTGATGAGGAAAATACTTTGAATGCAATTAAAAAATTGCATACAATTTTTGAATTAGATTAATGGATGTAAGACCACATAGAATAATAGCAAGAAAAAAAACCAGAGAAATAAAAGTTGGAAATGTTTCAGTTGGTGGAAAATCAATTATAAGTGTTCAATCTATGACAAACACTCTGACAACAGACGTAAAGAAAACTATAAAGCAAATTAATAGTCTTGAAGAAGCTGGAGCTGATATTGTAAGAGTGTCTTGTCCAGATGAAAAATCAACAAAATGTCTTAAAGAAATTGTTAAGGAAGTAAAAGTACCAATTGTTGCGGACATTCATTTTCACTATAAAAGAGCTATAGAAGCTGCTGAAATGGGTGCAAGCTGTTTAAGAATTAATCCTGGTAATATTGGGTCTAAGGATAGAATTCTAGAAGTAGTAAAAGCTGCTAAGGAAAATAATTGTTCAATTAGAATAGGTGTTAATGCTGGTTCTTTAGATAAAAATCTTCTAGAAAAATATAAAGAGCCATGTCCAGAGGCCTTAGTAGAAAGCGCACTGTATAATATAAAATTATTAGAGGATAATGATTTTTTTAATTTTAAAATTAGCGTGAAGTCCTCTGATATATTTTTAACTGTGAAAGCTTATAGAAAACTGTCAGAAATATGCAATTACCCGTTACATTTAGGAGTTACAGAGGCAGGAGGCCTATTAACAGGAAGCATAAAATCTTCAATAGGGATTGGTCAACTTTTAATGGAGGGTATAGGAGACACTATAAGAGTTTCATTGTCATCAGATCCGATTGATGAAATTAAAGCTGGATATGAAATATTAAAATCTTTAGGTCTTAGATCAAGAGGTGTAAACATTATTTCTTGTCCATCATGTGCGCGTCAAGCTTTTCCTGTAATAGAAACAGTCAAAGAATTAGAAAAAAAATTATCTCATATTAAAAAACCAATTAGCCTGTCTATTATTGGATGTGTTGTTAATGGTCCCGGTGAGGCTGCACAAACTGAAGTAGGGTTAACTGGTGGTGGACAAGAGAGCAATCTTTTATACTTATCTGGAATTCCTCATACCAAAGTAGCTAGCTCTGAAATTATAGACAAAGTAGTTAAACTTGTTGAGCAAAAAGTCAAAGAAAAAGATTAATAAATGATCCCTTTACAAAAAGTAAAAGAAATTATTATAAAATATGATAATTTAGAAAAAGACCTGTCAGCAAGTAATATAGATCCTAAAATTTTTGCAAAAAAATCAAAAGAGTACGCTAACCTTGGAAATATAATTAGTATAGCAAAAGAATACATAAATTTTGATAAACAAAAGAGAGATTTACAACAGATTCTTGATGATAGAAATAATGATAAAGAGATGTTCGAACTGGCAAAAAAAGATTTAAATGAAATGATTTTAAAAAAAGAGAACTACGAAAATAAACTTAAAATTTTTTTACTTCCCAAGGATGAAGATGATGATAAAAATGCAATAGTAGAAATTCGAGCTGGCACTGGAGGTTTAGAAGCCACTCTTTTTTGTGCTGATTTATTTAAAATGTACGAGAAAGTTTGCTCAAAAAAAAAATGGAATTTAGAATTAATAAGTATATCTAAAAGTGAGGCGGGTGGATTTAAAGAAGTAATTTTCTCTGTAAATGGTAATGATATTTACTCATATCTAAAATACGAGTCAGGTGTTCACCGTGTTCAGAGAATACCTAAAACAGAGACCCAAGGAAGAGTGCACACATCTGCAGCAACCGTTGCAGTACTTCCCGAAGTAGAAGATGTTGATATTGAAATAAAAGACTCCGACTTAAGAATTGATGTATTCAGAGCAGGAGGGCCAGGAGGTCAATCAGTTAACACTACTGATAGTGCTGTTAGGATCACACATATTCCAACAGGTGTTGTAGTAAGTCAGCAGGACGAGAAATCTCAACACAAGAATAAGGCTAAAGCCTTAAAAGTTCTTAGATCAAGAGTTTACGAGTCAGAAAAAAGAAAAAAAGATTTAGAAAGGTCAAGTAACAGAAGAAGTCAAATTGGAACTGGTGATAGGTCTGAAAGGATAAGAACATATAATTTTCCCCAGGGACGCGTAACAGATCATAGAATAAATCTAACTTTACATAAACTTGATGAATTTCTAAGTGGTGAGATTCATGAAACTATGAATGAGGAATTAAGATTAAAAGAACAGAATATTAAATTGAAAAATTTGTAATGAACACTTTAGAATTATTAAATTTTGGATCTTATAAATTAAGATTAAAAGGAGTTTTGTCACACCAATTAGACTCCGAAATAATTCTTTCAAAAGTACTTAAAAAATCAAGAGAGAAAATTATAACTGATCTAAACAGAAAAATTACATCAAGAGAGATTATTAAATTCCATAAATTTATTGAAAGAAGATTAAAAAAAGAGCCAATAGCTTATTTGTTCGGAGAAAAAGAGTTTTGGAGTAAAAATTTTGTTGTTAATAAAGATACATTGATACCTAGACCTGAAACAGAGTTAATGATTGATAAAATAATTAAAATTTACCAAAAAAAAAGTATTAATATACTAGATATCGGTACTGGATCAGGCTGTATTATAATAAGTTTATTGAGTGAGCTTGAAAATAGTTCAGGAATTGGGATCGATATTTCAAATAAAGCAATATTAATTGCAAAAAAAAATAAAAAAAAAAATAATATTGGCAATCGTTTAAAATTCTTAAAGAAATCATTTAAGAATTTTTATAATTGTAAATTTGATTTAATTGTATCAAATCCACCTTATGTTGATAAAAGGCTCTTAAACAAATTAGAAGATGATGTAAGAAAATATGAGCCTATAATTGCATTAGATGGTGGTAAGGATGGGCTTGACGTTATCCAAAAAGTTATTTACAAAGCGAAAGATCTCTTAAAAATTAATGGTCGACTAGCTTTAGAGATAGGAAATAAGCAGTTTAGACAAGTTTCAAGAATATTAAAAAGAAATAATTTTAAAATAGAAAATAGTATTAAAGACTTCGAGGAAAATATTAGATGTATAATATCAAATTTAAAAGGGTAGTTTGTTAATGATAAATAGAAGAAGAAATTTTAGAACCAGATCTCAAAAAAATAATTATAGATCAAGGAATGGATCAATCGGTTCACATAATACAGTAAATTTACATAATAATGGAAATATGAGTTTTAAAAGAAATGGTTCAACAAATAATCTTCATAATGTAGAAAAAACAATGTTAAAATTTCAACAACTAGCTAAAGATGCTCAAAGCAATGGTGACCCAGTTCTTGCTCAGAATTATCTTCAGCACGCAGACCATTATCTAAGAAGATATAATGAATTGAATGAAAAAAAATTGGATAAAATAGAAAACAAACCTACTGACACGATCTCACAAAATAAAAATTAATACACCGAAATGAAAGACAAAATAAATAACATTTCTGACGAAATAAAAGAAAAAGGCGTTGTAGCGATAGATAACTTTTTAGAAAATAAGGACCTTGAAACTGTTTTGAAAATTGTTAAAGAACCAAAAAAAGGATCAATGGAAAGTTACTATCCAGTGTACTTGAGTCAGTATATTTCTAAATTAATTAAATTTGATTTTAAAAAAGTCAACAATTCTCTTTTTTTTAAAAAAATTGCAAAAAAATTAAATTTTAAAGAAATTTCTGAAACTGTATTTGGTGCTAAAGCTGAGTTACAAATGATAGATTGTTATCATAACAAACAATCAAATGACCAAATTTTGAGCTGGCATAATGATATTGGCATTAAAGACTCTAAAAATATTAATTCCTTGAAAGATTTTTATAGTGCGACGAAAGCTACTTTTTCAAAAAATCAAACAGGTGACGCTAGAGGAATAAAATTTTTTATATATCTGACCGATGTTAAAAGTGATAACGGCTCTTTAGCAGTCATACCTTACAGTGATAAAATTGTTAAGAGTATTTGTTCATTAATAACAAAAAAAAAGATTGAACCTATTTCTTTCTGGAGCTTAAAAAACTTAAGAAATTTAGTAAATCAAAAAATTATTCAAGAACTTTTATATGAAGATATTCAAAAAGAAATAATTGATAATTTTTTAAAAAATACAAATTTTATTGAAAACGAGATCGCTGATACAACTCAATTCGATTATCAAATGAATAGAGGGGGAGCAGTAATCTTTGATGAACTTTCAGTTCATCGAGGATCTGCTCCAAAAAAAACTGATAGAATAGTCTTAAGATTCGTTTACAAAAAAATCAATACTTTAAATTAAAAGAATTAGTATTTTGACCTTAACAAAAAAATTACCACTATCTTAATTTTGCTAATTGTAAGTCAATTTTAATTCTTTGTATTTCAAATTCACTTCTCTCTTCACCTTTTAAAATCTTTCCCGATGGTAATTTTAGTCTTTGAGAATTTACTTTTTTTCCATTAACAATTACCTCGTAATGAAGGTGAGGCCCTGTTGAAAGTCCTGTTGAACCAACGTATCCAATAATTTGACCTTGTTTAACTTTCTTTCCTTCCTTTACACCTTTAGCAAAAGATTTCATATGAGCGTATACTGTCTCATAGCTAGAGTTATGTTTAATCTTAACACAATTTCCACCACCACCACACCATCTCGCTCTAGTAACAGTACCTGAGCCAGAGGCCATTATTGGTGTTCCGCTTGGAGCTGCAAAATCAGTTCCTCTATGCATTTTGTTATAACCTAAGATAGGATGTTTTCTCATTCCAAATGAAGAAGAAAGACGAGCACCATTTATTGGAGTTTTCATTAATGATTTTGTTATACTCTTTCCCTTGATATCATAATATTCCTCAGGTTCATTTTTATACTTAAAATTATATAAATTTATTTCTTGACCATTGATGGACATTGAAGCGTAAATTATTTTTCCGGTATCTCTTATTTTGCCATTATCGTCTAAAAACTTTTCGTAATATATTTCAAACCAATCTCCTTTTCTTATATCTCTTTGAAAATCTACCTCAAAACCAAAAACTCTTGCAAATTCAATAATGATATTTGGTTCAATCTTAGCTGAAATTGCAGAGCTATAAAGATTATTTTCAATTATGTTTTTTACTACTACCTCCTTTTTTTCTAGTCTGAGTATATTTTCTCTAACAATAAAATCTTCTTTCGTTTTTCTAATTTCTACAAATGTTTTATTGTTGATTGGGTATACAAGATTAATTAAAGAATTAGAGCCATCATTTAGTTTTTTTAAGACAAGGGATAGTTCACGTCCAGAGTAAATGTTAGATAGTCCTTTTTGCTTAAGTTTAGAAGAAATGACATTAATATCACTCTGCTTTATACTGAGTTTTTTAAGAATTTTTTCCAAACTATCATTACTTTTTATGGAGTAATTAATCTTTTTATAAGGACTGTTGATCTTAGAGATAAGATATTTGGTTAGATCTGTAAATTCGTTAGATTTTGTAACCTCTTTAAAGTTATTTTTACTTAATTGATTTTTTTGAATAAAATAGTGCATGCTTCCAAAAAAAATTAAAGTAACAATTAAGATTAATGAAGCGACTATTTTAAAATTAAACCCTGAAGTTTTTTGTCCTAAAACTTTGAAAAACAAGTAAAAATTAACGTTTTTTCTAAAATAATTTGAAAATTTTTGGATTAACGCCATAGTTGTTTTTCTACAAAATATATTTAAAGTTTGCAACTCTATGAGGCTAAAAAAGCCCATTTTACTTGCTATTTTGACTAATATACGCCTTGACTTATAACATAATTGTAATAAAACGGGCGCTCACCTCTTACAAAACATTAATATAATTATGAGTAAGGTGTGTAGATTTTATTAATAAATCTTAGCTTTTTTAAATTGTAAATTATAGAAGAGAAGTGTGGACGGCTAGGTTGATAAAGAAATTGTCGTACACGCTTTAACGAAAAATAACTTTGATTACCTCAAAGTTATTAAAGCTAGTGTGCGCCGTTATTAAACTTGAGAGTTTGATCATGGCTCAGAACGTACGCTGGCGGCACGCCTAACACATGCAAGTCGAACGCAGTAGCAATACTGAGTGGCAAACGGGTGAGTATAATGTGGGAATCTACCTTTTGGTTTGGAATAACACGGGGAAACTTGTGCTAATACCAAATAAGCCCTTACGGGGAAAGTTTTAACGCCGAAAGATGAGCCCGCACTTGATTAGCTAGTTGGTAAGGTAAAAGCTTACCAAGGCTACGATCAATAGCTGTTCTTAGAGGAAGACCAGCCACATTGGGACTGAGACACGGCCCAGACTCCTACGGGAGGCAGCAGTGGGGAATCTTGCACAATGGGGGAAACCCTGATGCAGCGATGCCGCGTGAGTGAAGAAGGCCTTTGGGTTGTAAAACTCTTTCGTCGGGGAAGAAAATGACTGTACCCGAATAAGAAGGTCCGGCTAACTTCGTGCCAGCAGCCGCGGTAATACGAAGGGACCTAGCGTAGTTCGGAATTACTGGGCTTAAAGAGCTCGTAGGTGGTTAAAAAAGTTGATGGTGAAATCCCAAGGCTTAACCTTGGAACTGCCATCAAAACTTTTTAGCTAGAGTGTGATAGAGGTAAGTGGAATTTCTAGTGTAGAGGTGAAATTCGTAGATATTAGAAAGAACACCAAATGCGAAGGCAACTTACTGGGTCACTACTGACACTGAGGAGCGAAAGCATGGGTAGCGAAGAGGATTAGATACCCTCGTAGTCCATGCCGTAAACGATGTGTGCTAGACGTTGGAAATATATTTTTCAGTGTCGCAGCGAAAGCATTAAGCACACCGCCTGGGGAGTACGACCGCAAGGTTAAAACTCAAATGAATTGACGGGGACCCGCACAAGCAGTGGAGCATGTGGTTTAATTCGAAGATACGCGCAGAACCTTACCAACGCTTGACATGTTCGTCGCGAGACTAAGAGATTAGTCTTTTCAGTTAGGCTGGACGAAACACAGGTGCTGCATGGCTGTCGTCAGCTCGTGTCGTGAGATGTTGGGTTAAGTCCCGCAACGAGCGCAACCCCTACTTTTAGTTGCCACCATTTAGTTGGGCACTTTAAAAGAACTGCCAGTGATAAGCTGGAGGAAGGTGGGGATGACGTCAAGTCCTCATGGCCCTTATGTGTTGGGCTACACACGTGCTACAATGGTACTTACAATGGGATGCAAAGAGGTGACTCTAAGCTAATCCCTAAAATGTACCTCAGTTCGGATTGTACTCTGTAACTCGAGTGCATGAAGCTGGAATTGCTAGTAATCGCGGATCAGCGCGCCGCGGTGAATACGTTCCCGGGTCTTGTACACACCGCCCGTCACACCATGGAAGTTGGTTACACCTTAAGGCAAAGCTTATACCTTTGACTACGGTACGATCAGCAACTGGGGTGAAGTCGTAACAAGGTAGCCGTAGGGGAACCTGCGGCTGGATTACCTCCTTTCTAAGGAAGACCAAAATATTTCTTTTGGTCTTAAAAAATAAAGTTAATGTGGCCGTCCTCATTTCTCTTCTAGTAAATTAAAGTGTCTCATAAATGCTTAGGGGCCGGTAGCTCAGGTGGTTAGAGCGCACCCCTGATAAGGGTGAGGTCGGACGTTCGAGTCGTCCTCGGCCCACCATTTTTCACGGGGGATTAGCTCAGCTGGGAGAGCGCCTGATTTGCATTCAGGAGGTCAGCGGTTCGATCCCGCTATCCTCCACCATCGACACTTTTTGTTTTTTTAAATTGTAAATAATGAATATCAATTTTGATTGTTCAATAGTTAAGAACAATCAAACAATATCTATATCCGATTGTTCGAATAGATGAACAATCTATAAATATTCGAATA
>CACJFE010000004.1:17500-89095 GCA_902592655.1 uncultured Pelagibacteraceae bacterium
TCAGAACGTCGTGAGACAGTTCGGTCCCTATCTGCCATGGGTGTAGAAGAATTGAGAGGATTTGTCCCTAGTACGAGAGGACCGGGATGAACATACCACTGGTGGACCGGTTGTAGCGCCAGCTGCAGTGCCGGGTAGCTAAGTATGGACGGGATAACCGCTGAAAGCATCTAAGTGGGAAACCCACCTCAAAACTAGTTCTTCCCATAGAGCCGTAGTAGACCACTACGTTGATAGGCTGGGTGTGGAAGCGTGGTAACACGTGCAGCTGACCAGTACTAATAGCTCAATTGGCTTGATTTATGCACTGAAAAAAATTTTATTATATTTCAAATAAATTCTTAATGAATATTAGAATAATACCAAAACTTGATATTAAAAATCAAAACCTTGTAAAAGGTATAAATTTAGAAGGTTTAAGAGTTTTAGGCGATCCAAGAAAATTCGCTGAAACGTATTATAAAGAGGGTGCTGACGAGATAATTTACCACGACGTAGTAGCTAGTTTATACCAAAGAAACAATTTAACTTCTTTAATTAAAAATACCTCAGAGAATATTTTTCTTCCTATGTTGGCTGGCGGGGGTATTAAAGATATCAATGAGGTAGAAGCTATTCTTAAATCTGGTGCTGACAGAATATTTTTAAACACAGCAGCTATCGATAATCCCAATATAATTGACGATATAGTGAAAAAATTTGGATCTTCAACTCTTGTAGTATCGCTTGAAGTAATTAAATCCGATAACAAATTTATTTGTAGAAAGGATTTTGGCAGAGAGGAAACTGCAAAAGAATTAGTTTCTTGGATAATGGAAGTTGAAATGAGGGGAGCGGGTGAAATTATTGTTACTTCTATTGATAAAGATGGAACAGGTCTTGGATTTGATTTAACTTTGGCAGAAAAACTCTCTAAAAACCTCAAGGTTCCTTACATTTTAAACGGAGGAATTTCATCAATTAAACAAATAGATGACTTACTTAATTGTTCTAACCCTTCTGGTATAGCCATTGGTTCAGCATTACATTATAGTTATATAGATCAAAGCTTTAAAAAAAAAGATTTTATGGATGGAAACATAGATTTTTTAAAAAAAAATAAGAATTATAGAAATTTCGGTAAACTAAAAATAAGTAATATAAAAAATTATCTTAAAAAAAAATTTAAAAAATGAACGATATAGCCATACTAGATTATAAAATGGGAAACTTATTTAGCGTGCAATGCGCTTTAAATTTTGTTGGGATCAAGTCTATTATTACTGATGATATTGAAATTATTAAAAATTCAAAAAGCATAATAATTCCAGGTGTAGGTGCCTATCCTGAGGCTATGAAACGAATTAAAGAAAAAAAATTTGATAAAATTATTTATGAGTTTAACGAAAAAAAAAAATTGATAATTGGTATTTGTTTGGGTATGCAATTGTTATTTAGCGAGAGTTACGAAATAAAGAAAACCAAAGGTCTCGGCTTGTTAAAAGGTGATGTAAAAAAATTTGATGAAAAAAAACAAAACGGAAGTAATACATCTTTTAATGTGGGATGGAATGAAATTTTATTAAATTCAAAAAAAAATATTAAAAATAATTATTTAAATAGTCTAAATAAAAAAAAAATGTATTTCATTCATTCTTATCATATAAATACATTTGAAAAATCAATAGATACTTCTTCATCCTTTTTTTACAAGAAAAAATTTGTTTCTTCAGTAGAAAAAAATAATATTTGTGGGTTTCAATTCCACCCCGAAAAAAGTGGTCCTGACGGTTTAAAGATTTATAAAAACTTAAAAAAAAATTTATTAAATTATGAAAGCGCTATTTAATTTACCAAAAAAAGTTGTATTTTGCTCAAAATGCGTGATTTCAAATCAAAGGCCATCGTCTATTCCTGAATTTTTACATAAACCCTCGAGAGAAGGAGCTAAATATATAAAAATGAACAAAATTTCAGAAAACAAATATATTTGTGATGCTTGTGTTGTTTCAAATATGAAAGAGAAAACTAATTGGAAAATGAGAGAAAAGGAATTACTCAAACTTTTAGATAAGCATAGAAGTAAAAGTGGAGACTATGACTGTATCGTTCCTGGTAGCGGTGGAAAAGATAGTGTTTATACCTCGCATATTTTAAAATATAGATATGGAATGAACCCTTTAACTGTAACTTGGCCACCTATTTTATATACAAGTTACGGTCAAGAAAATTTTAAGAATTGGATTGAAATAGGGGGATTTGACAATGTTACATTTAAGCAGAATGGCAAAGTTATTAGACTTTTAACTAAACTTTCAATAGAAAATCTTCTACATCCTTTTCAAACTTTTATACTTGGGCAGAAAAATATCGGACCTAGAATGGCAGCTAAGTATAATATACCCCTGGTCTTTTATGGCGAATCTGAAGCAGAGTATGGAAATCCTGTACAAGAATTAACCTCTAAAAGAGATACATCTTATTGGCTAAAAAATAATATTAAAAATTTATATTTGGCAGGTGTGCCCATTAACAAACTAATAAAAAGATATAAATTGACTTTAGGAGACTTAAAACCTTATTTGCCACTTGATAAATCTGAAATTGGTAAAAATAAAATTCAAGTAAATTATTTGGGCTACTATCTAAAATGGATACCTCAGGAGTCATTTTATTATTCAGTTGAACACTCTAAGTTTAAAGCTAGGCCATTTAGGACACAGGGCACATACAGTAAATATAGTGGTATTGACGACAAAATTGATGATCTCCATTTTTATACAACTTTTATTAAGTTTGGTATAGGTAGAGCTACATATGATGCTGCCCAAGAAGTTAGAAACAAACATTTAACCAGAGATGAAGCAATTAAGCTAGTAGCGAGATATGACGGTGAATTTCCAGACAAATATATTAATGATGTATTAGATTATGTAGGTATTAAGACTTCTGATTTTCAAAAACTTTGTGACAAGTTCAGATCACCACATTTATGGAAAAAGACTGGTAATGGCTGGAAATTAAGACATACTGTCTACGAGACTTGATTTATGCACCGAAAATAATTTTTAATTAATAGAAATTTATTTATTTTCCAAGAATTTTATTAAGACATTCGCGAAAAATTTTATTATCTTTGTCTCTCACTACAACTTTATCTATGTATTTATTCCAGCTTTTTCTTTTACTTTTAATTAAATAATCTAATACTTTTTTAAATTGAATAGTATTATTTTCTCTAGTCCAAAAAGGACCATTTTTTTTTAAGCTTTCAGTAAAACCAAACTTTCTAGTAGTTAAAGGAAATTTATTAGGAGCATTACTTACAAAACCAGTCTTCCCACCCCTTGCTAGATTTTCAATACCTAAAGTTGAGTCATTCGTTATTACATATTCGTAATTATCTAAATATTTGTAAGGATTATTATCTTCAAAAATTACATTTGGTGAAGAAAAAAATTGTTCAAAATATTTTTTTTCAATTAAAAAATTTTTATTATTCCATGATCTTGCGAGAATATTTATTTTAAGATTATTTTGCAAACAATAATTATCTAGCCATTTAAAAAAAAAAGGGTCATTAGAAAAAAAATCTCCATAAGTCACATTTTTATAGATTTGCTGACTCTTTTTATAATTCCTAAAAACCGAAATATACAATATTTCTTTCTTCTTTTTTTTTTTTGAAATTTCTACCATATTATTTCTAAAATATCCTATAGGAATAGTTTGCCCATCTATAAAAGAAGAGTATTTTTTGCATATTGTTTTATTTGCTAAAAACATTTTATCGACTTTGTTGTCTTTTTTTTTTAATTTACTTTTTAACGCGAAAATATCATTAAAAGAGGACCTAATTCCGTACTGAACAAAAATAGTTTTAAAATTACTATTTTCTTTTTTTAATTTATAAAATCTTGGATTGTTATCCATATAAGTTAAGATTAACTTAGGGTTTACACAACTAATATAGTTTTTTAAATATGATTGATAATCAAACTTAAATTGGAAAAAAGTTTTCAAAAAAATTGGAATATTTAATTCCTCATACCTCGTTTTTAAAATAGAATAATTATATTTTTTTATATATTTAAAAAAATTATGACTTCCAGTCTGATCGAAAATTAAAATTTCTTTTCTTTCTGGCAGTAAAAAAACTTTTTTGGAGAAAAGTACAAAATTTATGTAATTTATTATTATCTTCATTGTAAATTTTTTATTAAATCAAAATTCGTTAAAGAAAATAACATTTTACAAGGTTTTTTGAGCAATATTTCGATTATATAGATTGGTTCTTTTGTCATAAATTACTTGCAATTCTAGCAAAATTATTTAGATTGTTCAATTATTGAACAGGCGTTCAAAACATGAACATGAAAAATGATAATACAGACCAGTTTGAATTATTGAGAAAAATACAAAAAAATCCTAATTTTTCTCAACGAGAGTTAGCAAATGAACTTGGAGTCAGTTTAGGGAAACTTAATTACTGTTTAAAAGCTTTAAAAAACAAAGGTTTAATTAAAATTCAAAATTTTACAAAAAATCCAAACAAACTTAATTATATTTACGTGATAACACCTAAAGGAATAGCAGAAAAGGCTAAGCTGACAATAAATTTTATGAAGAGGAAAATGCAAGAGTACGAAGATTTAAAAGAAGAATTAGAAAAGATTAATAATAAAGAGAACTAATAAAAATGTGGATAGTAGCAAAGTATAATAGTGGACAATCACAAACACTTAAGGAAAATTTAAGTAAAATTTTAGGAAGTGAAATAGAATTTTATCAGCCAAAAATTATGATTGAACTAAGAAAAAAAAAATTTTTTAAAAATATATTAGGAAATTATGTATTTTGTAGACACTCTAGATTTTCAGAAGACAAAATTTTGAATAACTTAAAATTTGTAAAAGGTTTAAATTACTTTTTATCTAATTGTAAATTAGAGCAAAAGCAAATTCTAGAATTTATTTATAAGTGTAAAAACCATGAGGAAAAAAATAATATTTTAAGCCAATCATTTTTTGATGAATTAGTTAATTTGAAAGCAAAATTTATATCCGGTCCATTTAAAAGTTTTGCTTTTGAGATTATTAATAAAAATAAAAATTATTTTATTACTAAAATAAATAATTTTAAAATAAGGGTAAAAAAGAAAAATAAATATTTTTTACCATTGTAATTTGGAAAAAAAAGCAAAAATATCGTCTTTTGTTATAGTGCGGAGCTTTGCCAAATGAAAATAGCGTTTGTTATTCCTGCAAGGTTTAAATCAAAAAGATTTCCCGGAAAACCACTAAAAAATATTATGGGTGTTCCAATGTTAATAAGAACTGCTAATCAATGTTTAAAGGTAATTAGTAGAAAAGATCTTTTTGTGGCTACGGACGATTCAAGAATAAGTAATTTATGTAAAAAAAATAATATAAATTCCATAATTATTAAAAAAAGGTGTTTAACAGGAACAGATCGAGTAGCTTTTTTTTCAAATATAAAAAAAGAATATACAAACTTTATTAATATTCAAGGTGACGAGCCTATTTTTAATCCCAAGGATTTAAATAAGATAATTTCATACACGAAAAGAAATCCAAATCAAATTTATGGTGGTTATTGCAAGATCGTGGATCAAAAAGATTTTCTTAATCCATCAATTCCAAAAGTAGTTTTGAGCAAAAAAAAAGATTTACTTTATATGTCTAGAGCTGGAATACCATCTAATAAAAAAAAAAAATTCACGAAAGCTTTAAGGCAGGTATGTATTTATTCATTTCCCAAAAATTGTTTGAACAAATTTCTATTATTTAAAAATAAGACATTATTAGAAAATATAGAAGATTTAGAACTTTTAAGATTCTTAGAGAATGGTATTAGTGTTAAAATGATAAGTATGAGCAATTTGTCGATATCGGTTGATTTACCCATAGATTTAAAAAAAGTAGAGAAAAGAATTAGATTAAAACTAAGATGAAAGTTTTTGTTACAGGTGCTGATGGATTTATAGGGTCTCATTTAGTTGAGTTATTGCTTTCTAAAAAATGTAAAGTCATTGCTCTTTGCTATTATAATTCTCACGGGTCTGTTGGATGGTTAGAGGATATAAAGGTGAAAAATAAAGCAAATCTTAAAATATTAACGGGTGATATCAATGACGATATTTTTTGTATGGAGGCTTTGAAAGGCATTGATGTTTTGATTAACCTAGCATCTTTAATTTCAATACCTCACTCATATAAAAGTCCTAGAGCTCACTTTCAAACAAACATTCATGGAACAATGAATTTAGCTTACAGCTCTATTAAGAATAAGTTAAAAAAGATTATTCATATTTCTACAAGTGAGGTATACGGTACTGCAAAATACACACCAATAGATGAAAACCATCCATTGCAGCCACAATCTCCCTATAGTGCATCAAAAATCTCAGCAGAAACTATAATGAGAAGTTTTTATTATTCTTATAAATTACCAGTAACAATTCTTCGATTATTTAATACATTTGGACCCAGACAATCAATTAGAGCAGTAATTCCAAGAATAATTACTCAAATTTTTGGCAAAGAAAGTAAGATTGTATTAGGAGATCTTTCACCAACCAGAGATTTTAATTACGTAGATGATAGTTGTTTAGCAATTTATAAATCGATAAAAAAAACTAATACTGGAGAAATTTATAATATTGGCTCAGGAAATGAAATTTCAATTAAAAATCTTGTAAATAGGATATCAACTATTTCGAAGATTAGAAAAAAAATTGTAACTGATAAAAAATTTGTTAGACCAAAGAATTCAGAGGTATTTCAATTAGTTTGTAATAACAAAAAATTTCAAAAAACCACTAAATTCAGGTCAAACTATTCATTAAATGAGGGATTAATAAAAACAATTGATTGGTACAAACAAAATACCAACAGATTTAAAAATAGTAAGTTTTTTGAATAAAATAATATTTGTAATTAATATTAAGTTAAGATTTTGGTTAATATAGAGCCATTTAAACAATTATGGTAAGGAAAAATATTTTAATAGTAGGTTCCGAAGGTTTGGTAGGCAAATATTTAATTTCAAATTTACAAAAAAAATATAATTGCATTAGTATAGATATAAAAAAAAGAAATAATATAAAAAATTACTTTTGTTGTGATTTAAATGATGGGAGAAAATTTAAAAAACTATTATCAAAAATATATAAAAGAAATAAAATTTTTGCTGCAATAAATTTAATTTACCCTTTAAAAAGTAGTACTTTTCTTCAAGAAAATATTTCAAAATTTACGAAATTCGTTAATAATCACATTATAGCTTACTATAATTTCAATAAATGTCTTTATGACTTATTTAAAAAAGAAAATAAAAGGAAAATTATTATAAATTTTTCATCTATTTATGGCACTAAAATACCAAATTTTAATATTTACAAAGGAACTAATACAAAAATGCCAATAGAGTATTCTATTTCTAAGTCTGCGTTGATTATAATGACCAAATACTTTCGAGAATGGTCACGATATAAAAACAAAAAAATTGAATTTTTTTCTATTAGTCCTGCAGGAATAGAGTCGAATCAATCAATTAGATTTAAAAAAAACTATCTTAAATTTTATAAAAAAAAGATGATC
The DNA here is from genome assembly GCA_902592655.1 of uncultured Pelagibacteraceae bacterium. Taxonomy (GTDB): domain Bacteria; phylum Pseudomonadota; class Alphaproteobacteria; order Pelagibacterales; family Pelagibacteraceae; genus Pelagilacustribacter. Next base: position 25,102 of record CACJFE010000004.1, read on the forward strand.
CCACTTAAATTAATTTATACCTCTGTAAACAAACTATTAAGTAAATATAAAAATAAATCTAAGGATCTAGTTATTACTGGTGGAGCTAAAATTTAGCAATGTTATTTTTTAAATCAATTTCAAATCAAATTCTAAAAAAATTTAATTCAAAAAAACTTCAATTACATGAACCAGTTTTTTCGAAAGTAGAAAAAAAAAATTTAAAAGATTGTATAGACAGTGGTTTTGTATCAACTTCTTCTAATGGTTTCTTTATAAAAAAACTTGAAAAGCAAATAAAACGATTTACTAAATCGCGATATGCCATATGTACAATAAATGGAGTTTCAGGAATTCATGCAAGTCTTTTAGCACTTGATATTAAAAAAGATCAGGAAATTTTAGTACCATCTTTGACTTTTGTAGCAACTGTGCATCCAATTTTGTATTTAGGTGCAATACCTCATTTTGTAGAGGTTGAAGAAAAAAATTTTGGTATTTGTCCAAATAAATTAGAAAAATATTTAAAGTCAAATACTTATAAAAAAGGTCAAAATCTTTACAATAAAAAAACTAATAGGAGAATCAATGGTATTATAGCAGTTCATGTTTTTGGCAATCCCTGCGATATAATAAAAATTAGGGCAATAGCAAAAAAATATAATTTAAAATTAGTTGAAGATTCAACAGAGGCTCTTGGTAGTTTTTATAGAAAGAGACATCTCGGTACTTTTGGTGATACGGGCGTATTCAGTTTTAATGGAAATAAAATCATAACTTCAGGTGGAGGTGGGGTAGTAATAACTAATAGTAAAAAAATTTATAAAAAAGTTTTCTCCTTAGTTTCAAATTCTAAAGTACCTCATAATTGGGAATATATCCACAATCAAGTGGGTTTTAATTATAGAATGCCCAATCTAAATGCTGCTTTAGCTTCTGCACAATTTGATAAATTGAAAAAGATATTAAAAATAAAAAAAAATATTTTTAAAAATTATAAAAAAATATTTGCAAATTATACAGAGGTGACATTATTAAACACAGCTAAAGATAGCACAAGCAATAACTGGCTTAATACTATTATTATTAAAGATAATAAAATTAAGAAAGATAATTTTATTAAATATTTATATAATAAAAAAATTTTTGTAAGACCCATTTGGAAACCTCTTCACACTCTAAAGCATCTTAAAAAATTTCCAAAAATGAACTTGAAGATTACGAATAAAATTTACGAAACTTCTATTAGTTTGCCAAGCGGTCCAGGAATTATTAGATGAAAAAAATAAAATTAGCTTTAATAGGGGCAGGTGGGCACGCAGTATCCTGCATCGATGTTATAGAAAAAACGAATAAATACAAAATCGTTGGACTAGTTGATAATAAATCAAAAAGCTCATTTAGTATTGGCAATAAAACATACAAAGTTATAAATGAAAAAGATTTTTTGAGAAGACCAGAAACAAAAAATATCTTGATTGCTATTGGTTCGCATAGATTTTTAAAAAAAAGGTCATCATTATTTAAAAAATACACAAAACTCTGCTTCAAATTTCCGATAGTAATTTCTCCCTTAGCTTATGTATCTAAATTCTCAACAATAAATGAGGGAACAATCGTGATGCACGAAGCAATAATTAATGCTAATACCAAAATTGGCTCTAATTGCATATTAAACTCAAAAAGTTTAATTGAACATGATTGTAACGTTGGCAATAATACTCATATTGCAACATCTGCTATAGTAAATGGTCACACAAAAATTCATGATGATTGCTTCATTGGATCTAACTCTACTTTGTTACCATCATCAACTATTAAAAAAGGATCTTTAATAAAAGCAAACCAATTAATAAAAAAATAAATATGAATAATCTTATTGTAATTGCAGAAGCAGGAGTAAATCATAATGGTGATTTAAAAAAAGCTCTTAAATTAGTTGACTTGGCAGCAAAAGCTAAAGCAGACTATATAAAATTCCAAACTTATTTTACAGAAGATTTAGTTCAAAAAGATTTTTCTTGTGCAAATTATCAAAAATCAAACTCAAATTTTAGAAATCAATATAAAATGTTAAAAAAATATGAATTAAGTGAATCGGATTTTAAAAAAATTTTTCAAAGATGCAAAATAAAGAAAATAAAATTTTTATCTAGTCCTTTTGACTTAAAAAGCATATCTTTTTTAAAAAGACTAAAAGTAAAAACAATAAAAATACCCTCAGGTGAGATTACCAATATCCCTTATCTTTCAAAAATTGGAAGTCTAAACCTCAAAATTATCCTTTCTACAGGAATGTCCAATCTTAAAGAAATTAAAAATGCTTTAAAATTATTGATTAACAGCGGAACGAAAAGAAAAAATATTTCACTATTACATTGTAACACTGAGTACCCAGTTAAATTAGAGGAAACTAATTTAAAATCTATTAACTTTTTAAAAAGAAAATTTAATCTTAAAACTGGTTTCTCGGACCATACTACTGGATTTGAAGCATCTTTAACTTCAATTGGCTTGGGTGCAGAAATAATTGAGAAACATTTTACTTTAAATAAATCTTTGGCAGGACCTGATCATAAAGCTAGTTTAGATCAAAAAGAATTAGTTGATTTTGTTACAAAATTGAAAAAAGCTTATAAAAGTTTAGGGCAAAATAGAAAATTTGCCTCTAATAAAGAATTACAAAATTTAAAATTTATTAGAAAAAATATAGTAGCAAAAAAAAATATTTATAAAGGTCAAAAATTTACTGAAAATAATATAACCACTAAAAGATCGAGACCAGGAATTGCCTCTGAGAAATGGAAAAAAGTTTTAAAAAAAACCTCAAAATTTAATTTTAAAAAAGATCAAAACATAAAAATCTAGATATGAGAAAAATTTCTTTAATATCAAGTTCAAGAGCTGACTACGGAATAATGAAAAATTTAATAATCAAACTTCAAAATGATAAGGATATTAAATTTAATTTTTATCCAACTGGCAGCCTATTACAAAAAAAATTTGGGAATAATCTTAATCAGATAAAAAGGGATAAAATAAAGATTACCAAAAAAATTAATATTGACCTTTTAAACGATAAAAACTTAAATGTAAGTTATGCCGTATCATCAGGTATAAAAAAATTTACTAAAGAGTTCAAAAAAAATAAACCAGATATTCTTGTAATCTTAGGAGATAGATATGAAATTTTTTCTGTAGCTATAGCCGCGATGATTAATCAAATTCCTATTGCACATATTCACGGCGGAGAGTCAACCGAAGGGGTTATTGATGAAGCTATAAGACACTCAATTACAAAAATGTCTCATTTGCATTTTGTATCGACAAATAAGTATTTTAATAGGGTTCTACAGTTAGGTGAAAAAAAAGAAAATATTTATAATGTTGGCTCCCTAGGAGTAGAGAATGTAAAAAAACAGAAATTTTTTTTAAATACTAAATCATTAAAAAAATTTAATTTAAGTAATAAAAAACAAATTTTTGTGATCACATTACATCCAGAAACACTAGATAACAGTAATACTAAAAAAAATATAATTATTTTACTAAATGCCTTGAAAAAATTTAAAAATACAAATTTTATATTCACTATGCCCAATGCAGAGGCAGGCTATAAGGAAATTAATAATCAAATAATAAGGTTTTGCAGAATTAACAAAGACTCGATTTATTTTAAATCCCTCGGCCAAGATGATTACTTTGAGATTTGCAAACATGCTCATTGTATAATAGGAAATTCATCAAGCGGGATAATTGAAGCACCGTCGTTACTTACACCATCAGTTGATATTGGAAATAGGCAATTAGGTAGAGTAAGAGCAGAGTCTGTAATAAATTCAAAATACAATGTAAAATCTATAATTAAGTCAATAAAAAAATGTCTCAAATTAAAAAATACAAAGATAAAGTTTTCAAAATTTAAAAATCCTTATGAGAAAAAGAAAACTACTGATCAGATTATTAGAGCACTGAAGACAAAAAAACTTGAAAATATCTTATTTAAAAATTTCAAAGATTTTCACAAAAAACTTTCATGAGAATAATCTTTCTATAAAAAAATGGTTAAATTACTGAAGAAAAATAACAAAAAAAAAAATATTATACTAAGTAGTTCAAAAATTAAGATTGCTCTTAAAATTCTTAATAATCCTAAATTTAATACATTATTTATAATAAAAAAAAATAAAGAACTTCTTGGAACAATTACGGATGGAGATTTAAGGAGAGGTTTTTTAAAAGGGTTTGGTTTAAATGATCCCGTTGATCTAGTGATGAAGAGAAAGTTCAAGTTTGTTACAAAAAATCAAATTAAAGATAGAGACTTCATTAAAAAATTTTTTTTCAAGAATTTAATCTACCAGATCCCTGTAATTGATAAACAGAGAAAAATTTTAGATATTTTGCACAGTGAAACATATAAAACTAATCATACGGTTCAAAAAAACGATTTTATAATAATGGCGGGAGGTTTTGGAAAGAGACTGAAACCACTCACTAACCGTGTACCTAAAGTGATGATTAAAGTTTTTGATAAACCAATGATTAAGCATATTATTGATAGTGCAATATCAGACGGATTTAGAAATTTTTTTATTTCAGTCAATTACCTTAAAGATAAGATAGAAAATTATTTAGGTGACGGATCAAAGTTTGGAATAAAAATAAATTATATTAGAGAAAAAAAACCTTTAGGAACTGCAGGTTCATTATCTTTGCAAAAGAGCACTAACAATTTACCAGCTATTGTTGTTAATGGTGATGCTTTTACTGATTTGAACTATAACAATTTAATTAAATATCACAATAAAATTAAATCTCAATTTACAATAGTGACCAGTTTGCAAAGAGACAAAGAAGAAAGCGGTGTCTTGATCACAAAATCCAATAAAGTAACTGATCTAAAAGAAAAGCCTATAGTAATTAAAAAAATTAATTCGGGGATTTATGTGATTAATAAATCGATTTTAAAATTAATAAAAAAAAACAGACATTTAAATATGACAGATTTTATTAAATTCTTGATAAGAAAAAAAAAGAGAGTTGTAAGTTTTCCAATCTATGAAAAATGGCAAGACTTAGGTACAAAAAGTAGTTTATCTCAGTTACTAAAAACTAGTGATTAATTTATTAACTAATACTTATCTTATATTGAATCTCAAGCAAAAGCTGAGATTATTGTTTGTTTCAATTTCAAGTATTTTAACAGGTTTGTTAGAAATGATAAGCATAGCCCTTTTTATTCCCTTGGTTGGATTAGTAATAAATAAGAATTATTTGAATGAATTTAGTCTCTTTAAATTGATTTTAGAAAATTTTTCCCACTTTACAAATTTGGATATTTTTTACATTTTAATTATTTTATTAGTAATAATCTTCTTAATAAAAAATTCTATAATTCTATTTCTAAATTATTATTCCGATAAAAGTGCCTATAATACGAGGAAAGAGATAGGAAACACTATAATGAAAAACTACTTACAAACTAATTATGAAATGTACCTTAATAAGAACTCATCAATTATATTATATATGCTTTCCGAAGAGATATCTAGATTTGGACACATGTTACTATCAATAATTAGGCTGTTTACAAATATCTTGATTACTTTATTCATTTTCATTTTTGTTTTTTATAATTATCCAAATCAGTTGATGATATTAGTTTTTTCTGCTTTCGTTGGTGGTGGAATCTATTTTTTATCTACAAAAAACTTCATTTCTAAGTTTGGAAAAAGAAGATTACTTGGTGAAGCTGATTATCACAAAAATTTGAGAGAAACTCTTGATTTTTTAAAAGAAGTTAAGATTTATTTTAAAGAGAGTTTCTTTATTGATTTATTCAAAAGCAAAAATCAAGTTATAATTAAGAATAGCTATATATGGTCATTTTTTCAATCTTTGCCTAAGGTCTGGTTTGAATTAGTGGCAGTTTTTAGTTTGTTCGCTATTCTGTCATTCAATTATAGTAAGTCTCTTGATACTCAAGAAATTGCAATTTCTTTAAGTGTAATGATCTATGCAATAGCTAGAATTTTACCATCAATAAATATAATAATAGCCTCACTTCAGAATTTAAAATTTTCAGAATATGGTTTTCATCAAATAAAAGAACTAATAAATTTAGAAAATACGAATATTGAAAAAGTACAGACTCAGAATATGAGTTTAGGAAAATTTCAAAATTTAGAGATTAAGAACTTTTCATTTAATTACCCTAATAAAGAAAAAGTTATAGAAGATATGAATTTTAATATTAATCAAGGAGATATTATTGGAATAACTGGTGAGAGTGGAATAGGGAAATCTACGTTGGTTAATATAATTACAGGACTTTTAAAACCTAAGACTGGATCATTTATTTTAAATGGTCACAAAATTGAAAACATAAGAGAAAATTCGCTTAATTTGTTCGGTTATATACCTCAAAAACTAAATCTACTAGACGAGAGTATAAAACATAACATTTCACTCGATACAAAAAATGTTAATCAAGATATGATTAAAGACTGTATAAAAAAAGCTGGTTTGAAAGAGTTTATTTCTAAGCTAGAAAAAAAAGAAGACACGATTATAGGAGAAAAAGGTTCATTTCTTTCTGGAGGCCAAGCTCAAAGAGTAGCTATAGCAAGAGCTTTGTATAATAATCCTGAAATATTAATTTTGGATGAGGCGACTAATTCTTTAGACTTAGATCTAGAAAAAAATATTCTGAACACATTAAAAAAATTGAACAAAACTCTTTTAATAATATCTCATAATTCAACAGCATTAACAATTTGTAACAAGATCTATAAATTAGAAAATAAAAAACTTCAAAAAATACAATAAATATTTCTTAAACTAATTATATTTTAAAAAAATGATAAAAAAAAATCTTTTTCTTATTTTATGGAGTTGGAGATGGCGCCCGCATGATGATTTAAGATATGAGATATCTCAAATTAAAAATAGAAAAATAAAAGTTCTTGTTTTTGAGTTTATAGAATTTTTATATCCTCATTTTACTCCTGCTTATAAAAATTATAGTACATCAAAAAATGTGATAAAAATTCGTAGATTAAAAGAACTTAAAGCTAGAATAAAAATATTAGAAAAAAAATATAATATCATTATTCTAAATAATTTAGATAGCATAAGCTTTAAAGGATTATTAATAAATTATTACTTAAAAAAAAATCAAACAAATACTGTTATTGAATTCAAAAGTGCGCAAGTGCCTTTGTCTAAAAAAAATTCCAAAATTTTTACTTATCGTAAATTTAAAAAATTTATAAACACACCATTAACAGCTTTTTATTATGCTAGATCAATTTTTTTTTCATACGTAGAAAAAAAAATGAAGCTATTTCCCGATTATTTATTTAGAGCTGGCTTAAAACATTACCCTAATTATATGTCCAATTATGGAGTTACAATTAAGGATATAAACTCTTTAGACTATTCAAATTATCTTACATATAAATCAAAACATAAAAAAAAGGGAAATAATTTAAAAAATTATATTCTATATATTGACTCGATTGGACCTAACTTTAAGGGAGATGAATTATTGTTTAAGGATAAAGATTGGTTACCAAATTTTACATCTAAAAATTGGTACCCACTTTTGACTAATTTTTTTAAAAAGTTAGAGAGAAAATTTAATAATAAAGTTATCATTGTTCCACATCCGAAAACTAAACATAAAAATAAGCCTAAATATTTTGGTTATAGACCAGTTTCAAAAAAAAAAATTTTTGAATTAATAGATAATTCAAAGTTAGTGATAACAAGAATGTCTACCGCAATTTCTTATGCAATAGTATGTAGAAAACCAATTTTATTTATTTACTCTAATGAACTTCATTTAACTGAAAACTACATGAACGAACTAAGTTTACATATAAACGAGACAGGGTCTAAAGTTTTTAATATTAATGAAAATTTTGATAAATTAAAACTTAATAGCGTACTGAAAATAAATAAAAAAAAATACAGTTTATATAAAAAAAATTATATAACAGTTTTAAATAAGTCGATACCAAATTATAAGATAATACAAAAAATTTTTAACAAACATTACAGATGAAAAAAGCAAATCTAAAAATTTTAGACTGTACCTTAAGAGACGGAGGTTATTACAATGACTGGAGATTCTCAAAAGATACTGTTCAAAAATATATAAAAGGTATAAATGACTCAAAAATTGATATTTTGGAAATTGGTTTCAGATTTTTAAAAAAAAATAACTTAGGAATTTTTGCAAACTCACTCGATAAAAACATTAATCGGTACAATTTTAGAAAGAATTTAAAAATTGCTGTTATGATTAATGCTAGCGATTTTGACCTATCAAAAAACTATAAAAAGCAATTATCTAAATATATTTGTAAGAAAGAAAACTCTAAGGTATCTATTATTAGAATCGCTACCCACTTAAATGAAGTAAGCAAGATTATACCTCATATTAAATTTTTGAAGAAATTAGGCTACCATATAATTTTAAACTTAATGCAAATTGATAAAGTTTCCTCAAAAAATTTAATTAAATCATTAAATCTATTAAAGAAATCAAAGTCTTTAAGTACATTTTATTTCGCCGATTCTTTTGGAAGTTTAAATCCAAGCGATGTAAAAAAAATTTCTAACATAATTAAAAGATATTGGAATAAAGAATTCGGATTTCATGCACATGATAACTGTGGTTTAGCTTTACAAAACGCACTTACGGCAATTAAACATGGTGCTCGATGGATTGACTCAACGATACAAGGAATGGGAAGAGGAGCAGGCAATGTAACTACCGAAGATTTATTGTGCGAAATCAATGATATTTACGATTTTAAATATAATTTATCACCCATATTTAAATTGTCTCAAGATCAATTTCAGAAGTTAAAACAAAATTACAAGTGGGGAAAATCAATTTACTACCATTTATCTGCTAAACTTCAAATACATCCTACTTACATACAAGAGTTATTGAAAGACGATAGGTATGAACATCACGAAATTTTAGAAATAATTAATTCCCTTGGAAAAATCAAATCAAGTTCATTTAATCCGTACATGCTAAACAATTTTATAAATGAAAAGATCAATTTTAAAAAATGTTGGAATTCTAAAAACTGGTGTAAAAATAGAAATATACTTATTTTAGGCCAAGGTCAGAGTATAAAACGCAATAATTCTTTTCTAGTAAAATTTATAAAAAAAAATAAATGTAAAGTTTTGTCTCTAAATATTAATAAATATTTTAATAAAAACTTAATTAATTTTTTTGTCGTTGCTCATGAGTCGAGAATGTTAGTTGATTTTGCTAAATATAAAACTATTTCAAAAAAATTAATTATTCCTATGGACAGGGTAAATAAGATTTTAGGTAAATCAATTGCGAAAAAAGCTAAAAATTACGGTTTCACAATTAAAAAAGATAATTTCAACTATTATGATAAATACTGTATCCTACCTAATAACTTAGCAATCGGTTATGCAATAGCGGTAAGTTTATCTGGACGTTGCAGTAAAATATATTTAGCTGGTTTTGATGGGTTCAAATCTGATAGTGCTAAAAATAGAGAAATGAAAAATTACTTAAAGTTTTTGTTGAGTAAAACAAAAACAAAAATTATAAACATTACGCCTTCAAAATATTTTAAAAATCAATTATGATTTTAGGTTTAATACCTGCAAGACTAAATTCTAAAAGATTACCCGAAAAACCATTAGCGTTATTAGACGGAGTACCATTAATAATTCATGTTTACAAAAGAGCTAAACTCTCATTAAGCTGTGATGAGATAATTGTTTGTACTGATAGTGATAAGATCTTAAATGAGGTTAAGCGCCACGGCGGTAAGGCGATAATGACTTCAAAAAAACATAAAAATGGCACAGAGAGAATAAGCGAGATTGCAAAAAACTTTAAACCTAAATTAGTCTTGGATATCCAAGGCGATGAACCATTATTGAATCCCAATGATATAGATGTAGTGGTTAATTATCATTTGGATAATAAACACTTTGAGATAATAGTACCATCACATCCAACAAGTGAAAAAATTGAAAATCCAAATATAGTAAAAATTGTTTCAAATGATCAAGGGGAAGTAGTTTATTTTAGTAGAAGTTTAATACCAAATAATTTTAAACAAAAAAAAATACTTTTTCACCGTCATTTATCTATAGTTTCGTTTAAACCAGAAATTTTACAAAAATTTTCTAATTTAGAAATTTCAAATCTAGAAAAAATAGAAGATATCGAATTGTTAAGAGCTTTGGAAAATAAAATTAAAATAGGAACTTTATCAATTAAAGGGGACAGCTTCTCTGTAGACACAAAAGACGATCTATTAAGAGCCAGAAAAATTATAAAAAATGATCCCATCAGAAAATTATATTAATAAAAAAAAAATTTTTATATTCGATTTAGACGGAGTTTTAATCGATTCTAAAAAAAATATGAAAAAATCTTGGTCTGTTGTAAAAAAGAAATTTCTATTAAAACAAAATTTCATTGATTACGAAAAATTTATAGGATTAAAATTCTTGAATATATTAAAAAAACTAAAAATTAGTAAAAATTTAAAAAAGATCGAAAAAGAGTATAAATTACAGTCAATTAAAAATATAAATTTAATTACTTTAAAACCGAGAGCAAAGCACTTTTTAAAGTACTTAAGAAATAAAGGTAAGAAGATAGCACTTTTAACATCTAAAGATACTGAAAGAACTAAAATGTTTATTAAAAAGTTTAATCTAAAATTTGATAAGATTCGCACCCCAGTGAAAAATTTTCCTGGTAAACCTAACCCAATTCAAATAAATTCGATAATAAAAGAACTCAAAATTAAAAAAGAGAATGCTGTTTATATTGGAGATATGAAATCTGATTTGTATACAGCTAAAAATGCTAAAATTGATTTTATCTTTGTTAGTACAGGTTTTTCAAAAAAAATGAATTGCAAATATAAGATTAAAAATTTTTCAGAAATAATATATTAAAATAGGTTAATTACTTATTTTTACAAACAAAAAGAAATAACTTTAAAAATCATTTAAATTTCTTAAGAATAACCAATTTTTTGTAGGAAAACAGTTTATTTTAATGATATAATTGTTAATAATCTCACAAATTTTAAAATAAATTTAAAAGTGAAATTTTTCGATAAAAATATAAATAGAAAATCTAAAATTGTAAGTTATACCTTACAATATTTAGGAAATAGCAAAATTCCTTTACCCTCTATAATTGAAATAAGTGACTCCGGGACCTGTAACAGATCTTGTGTTTTTTGCCCTAGAAGTGATCCTGATTGGATAAGTAAATTTGATAAAAAAGAGTTTATTAAAACAGAACTACACGAAAAAATTTGCAAGGAGCTATCAGAATATGATTATAAAGGCATGGTCCTTTATTCAGGTTTTAATGAACCTATGCTTAACAAAAAATGTTACGAAAACATTGCAAGAACTAAAAGATATTTGCCAAAGGCAAAAATTGAATTGATTACTAATGGCGATGTTTTAAATCTCAAAAATATCGCTAAATTATTTGACGCTGGATTGTCTACTCTTTTAATTAGTGTTTATGACGGACCTGAAGATATGGATAAGTTTAAAAAAATGTGCCAAGATGCAAAACTTAATCCCGATCAATATGTTATTAGAAATAGATATTTACCCCCTGAAAAAGATTATGGAATTACAATTAGCAATAGAGGTGGTTTAATGGAAAATGCTGGTCATTCTATCAAATCTTTAAAAAAATCTCTAAATGCACCATGCTATTATCCCTCATACAATTTTTTTATTGACTACAACGGAGATGTCTTAATGTGTTCTCACGACTGGGGTAAAAAAAATATCCTAGGTAATTTAAATAAAAATACTATTAAAGAAATTTGGCTCTCCGAAAACGCTAAAAAATCTAGATATAATTTAGCTAATTCTAATAGAGGATTTAGTCCATGTGATGTTTGCGATGTGAAAGGTACTCTAATAGGTGAGGCACATGCCAAAGCATGGGAAAATCTAAAATAGTCTCTGTTTAAAAGATAAAAGATTAAATGCTCAACCAATCAGAAATTTTGAAAACTGCAAAAAAACAATATAAATTATTTAATAATGATCATATTTTAGGTTATGCACCATTATTTGTAGACACTCCTGGAACTTTATTTTTGAAAAGAAAATTCTTTAGATCCTCATTTAAAAATTACTTTTTAGAAAGGGTAAAAAATTTTTTATATTTTAAGCATAAATTAATAAAGACTTCAAAATTATACAATAAGATTGATTATACCAATGTTATTATAACTTTTGGTTTTAAAAAAAGTTTTAAAAATCAAAAATATTTTGACAAATTTTTTAATGAGGATAGTTACAATTCTAAAATTTTATGGATAGTTATTTATTTAGATAAGTTTTTACCTAATAAATTACCTAAAAATGTTGTCTTAGTTTACTTTAAAGAGGAGAACTTTATGAAAAAAATAACTTTTTTTACAATTAATTTTGTTGAAAATATTTTTTCTTTTAAGAAAAGTTATAATAGTCCTAATCATTTTGATGGATTATATTTTAATATAAAAACAATATTCAATAATCTGAATTTAAAAAAGATTGACTCTGTTATTTTCCCTTATGAAGGCCAACCATTTCAAAAAAAAATAATTTGCTATTTAAAACAGAATTCTAAAAGTCTAAAAATTATCGGTTACGATCATACACCACCACAAAACTTACCTGTGAATTTATTTTATACCAAAAATTCCCCAGATAAATTATATGTTACTGGATCTTCTCAAAAGGAATTTTATTCAAAAAAACTTATGTGGCCAAAAAAAAAGATTTATCTCACTCATACATTAAGATTTTCAAAAACAAATAAAAAAGATTTTATAAATAAGATATTTTTTCCACATGATCTTAAAGAGCAAAATTTAAAACAAATAAGCGATACATGTAATAAACTTATCCAAAAAAAAGGTTTATTTTTAAAAGAAATATTGATTCACCCAAACTCCATACATAAAAAAAAAGAATTTTTAATTCAAAAAAAACTTAAAAATATGATTAATTTAAAAACAAATACAAAAAAATTAAGAAATAAAAACTCAAGTATATTCATAGGAAAAACTACAGGAATTGCTTTGTCCTTAGAGAAAGGAATAGATACTTACCACATATGTGACGATAAAGAATTTCAAATGTATGATACTAAGTTGTGGAAAAACTTAAAACATAAGGAAATATTAAAAAATACCTTTATTTACACCCAAACTAGAAAAAAAACATTTATGTTAACTAAAAGTGAAATTAAAACTAAATTACTATGAGTAAAAAAAAAATATTAATATTGGGTGCATCCTCAGATATAGGTGTAGAATTAATTAAAGTTTTGAGATCAAAAAAAAAATGGGAAATACATGCCCACTGTAATAGCAACCTATCAAGATTAAAAAAAATGCATCTAGATAGAATTATTAAAAATAATTTTATTAACGCAGAAAAAATTCTTAAGTTCACAAGAAAAAATAGAAAATATTTTAGAGGTTTTGACGCTTATGTAAATTTAACAGGATATTTAAAACCAAATTTAATAAAAGATTTAAATGTTAAAAATTTTTATGATCATATTAACGCAAATTTCTTGAGCGGTTTTTTTATTTTGCGAGAAGTTATTGAAGGCATGAAAAAAAGAAAATCTGGAGGTGATGTAGTTTTGTCCTCTAGCATAGGTACAAAATTTGGAGGTGGTTCTAGAACTTACGCGTATTCTTTATCTAAACATTTAAATGAATTCATTCCAAATGAGTATAGAAAGCTTGTAAAAAAAAATATTTATATAAATGTTCTACAAATAGGCCTTACAGATACAAAATTGAATTTAAAATTAAAAAAGAAAAAATTTCAAAAGAGAATTAATCTAATACCTTTGTCAAGGATGGCTAAACCATCAGAAGTCGTTGCTTATATAAACTTTTTCCTTAACGGTAATAATAAATTAATTTCTTGTGAAAAAATTAACATTTCAGGAGGAGAGTAAATGAAGTATAAAGTCATAGAAAACTTTATAGACAAAGAAACATGTGAAGAATTGATTAATCATTCAAGAAACATAATACTTAACAACAACTTAGATGTAATTAATACTAATAGAAAGTCTATTACTTCTTCAAGCAAACTATTTTCAAAGCTTTTAGAGACATCGGAAAATTGGCAAAAACTTTATAAAAAGATTAACTCCGAAGAATTTTTAGATTTTTGTTTAAAGAATTTGGAATGCGTTGAGCTTAAAAATAAGACTTCAGTTGTAAATTTTTATAATAATGAGAAAATTAATAAAAAATATCAAAAGCACAAAAATAAATCAAACTTGTTAATTAAAAATTTATCTATTTTATCGATTATTGAATATATTTTAAAAAGGATTCTAAGAAAAATTCATAAGTTTGGATATTTATTAAAATATACTTTAAAAAATAAATTTGCCTTAGAACTTCTTTTTGACTATTCAGTTGCCAAAAAAGGTTATTTCAGAGAAATACACAGAGATAGCGATAATAGACTGATAGTATTTTTATTATATTTAAACTCTTTTAAGGAATCCAAGGATAATGAAGGCAACCTTATGATTTATAAAAGAATTAAAGATGATAAAAACCTATCACAGCCTGATGAAAAATCGTGTGAACTCATTAAAAGCATTAGTCCAAAAGAAGGTAAGTTAATTATTTTTCTAAACTCTAATGATAGTTATCACGCGGTAAAAAAAATCAAAGATGAAAATCAGGAAAGGCATTTTCTTTATGGTGCATACACAGTACTAAACAAAAGAAATCCTTTAATAGATAATAAAAGCAAATTAAAAACAAATTTTAATTTTTACGATTAAATAATATGAAAGTTATTATTCTTGCTGGTGGTTTAGGCACCAGGCTAGCTGAATATACTAAATCTATTCCTAAACCTATGATAAAAGTTGGAGGTCTACCAATCATTCATCATATTATACTTCATTATAAAAAATTTGGTTTAAGAAGTTTCATTATTGCTAGTGGATACAAAGCTAAGATAATCAAAAAATACTTTAAAAAGAAACTTAAAGATCTTGATATTAAAGTTATTAACACCGGATTAAAAACCATGACTGGTGGAAGAATAAAAAAACTCAAAAAATACCTAAATAATGAAACTTTTTTACTTACATATGGTGATGGAATATCAAATGTTAATATCACTAAACTAATTAAATTTCACAAAAAAAACAAAAAATTAGCTACTCTTACAGCAGTAAGGCCTCCAGCGCGATTTGGAGCAATTAAAATTTCAAAAAATACCGTAAAAGTTTTTAAGGAGAAGTCAAAAATCGATGAAGGTTGGATAAATGGAGGATTTTTTTGTCTCGAGTCAAAAATAATAAAATTAATAAAAGATGATATGACTTATTTTGAAAAAGAACCACTGGAACAACTTAGTAAAAAAAAACAGTTAATGGCCTTTAAACACCATGGTTTTTGGCAATGCATGGATACAAAAAGAGACAAAGTTATAATTGAAAAAATTTTAAAAAAAGGAATTAAATAAGTGAAAGAAAAAATTCTAATTGCAGGTGGAACTGGCTTTATTGGATTTCACTTAACAAAAAAACTAAAAAAAAATTATGATATTACTATTTTGTCCTCACAAAAAGTTAAAGCTGAAAGAAAAGTAGAAAAAGTAAAATATGTAATTTGTGATGTTACTTTTAAAAAAAAACTTCAAAAAATTCTAAAAAAAAAAATATTTGATCATGTAATAAATTTAAGTGGTTACGTAAATCATAGTAATAAAAAAAAAACTTTTCTTAGTCACTATGTTGGATGCAAAAATCTAGCTAATATTTTTTTAAAAAAACCTCTTAAATCATTTATTCAGTTTGGAAGTGGTTTAGAATACGGAAGGAAAAAAGTCCCACATAAGGCAAGCTTGAACGCAAGCCCCAATTCTAATTATGCTAGAGCAAAATATTTTTCATCAAAATACTTAATGTCACTTCATAAAAATAAAAACTTTCCGGCAGTAATTTTAAGACTTTATCAAGCCTATGGCCCCAACCAAACAAAAAATAGATTAATCCCAATTATAATTACTAAGTCTTTAAAAAATAAAAAATTTAATTGTACGGATGGAAGACAAAAAAGAGATTTTTTATATATTGATGATTTAGTTCGAATGACTTTAAAGGTAATTAAATCAAAAAAAGTTAAGGGAAAAATAATTAATGTAGGAAGCGGTAATAGGGTAAGTATTAAAGAAATAATCGAAAAAATTGTACATATTAGCAGAGGTGGAAAACCTCTATATGGAAAAATTAAAATGAGAAAAGAGGAAAATATTAATATGTTTCCTGATATCTCAATTACAAAAAAATTACTTCGATGGAAAGCTAATATAAATCTAGATACCGGTCTTAAAAAAACGATAAATTTTTATAAATGGAATTAAATAATCCTAAAGTCAGTATAATAATGAATTGTTTTAATGGAGCAAAATACCTAAGACAATCAATAAATAGTGTTATTTCTCAATCTCACAAAAATTGGGAGCTTATTTTTTGGGATAATATGTCAATTGATGATTCAAGAAAAATATTAGAAAGCTTCAATGATGATAGAATAAAGTATCATAAGGCTGATGAACATACTATTCTTTATAAAGCAAGAAATTTAGCTTTAAAAAAAACATCTGGGGATTTTATTTGTTTTCTCGATACAGATGACTACTGGGAAAATGATAAAATAGAAAAACAACTTAAAAAATTTGAAACTGATAAAGAAATCTCAATCGTTTATACTAATTACTTTATATTAAATGAAAAATTAAAAATGAAAAAGAAATATACGAATAGCAAGAAGCTACCCGAGGGACTGATCACAGAAGATTTGTTTAAATTTTATTGCACCGCAATATCTACACTTATGTTTAAAAAAAATATTTTTACAAGTAAAACATTTGATGAAAGATTTCACATTATAGGAGATTTTGATTTCGTTTTAAATGAGTCACTATTAAGTAGGTTTGCAGTAGTAAGAGAACCGTTAGTTTATTATAGAATGCACGATAAGAATGAGTCCCTTTTAAATCGTGAGAGACACATTAGGGAATTAAAAATTTGGTTTAATGAAAATAAAAAAAATGAACTTTCAAAAATTAATGGATATGATAATTTTAAATTTAAAATTTTAGAATTAGAAATTACTAAATTTTTTCTTGAAAAAAATTACAAAGAAGCATTAAAAAGTATCAAAACTTATCCTTCGTCTCTTAAAAAGATTAAGTTTTTTATGTTCTTTTTTATTCCAAACACTCTTTTAAAAAAATTGATAAACTATTAAAATGTTTAATAATTTTTATAAAAATAAAAGAATTTTGATTACTGGACATACTGGCTTTAAAGGAACATGGCTTACACTTTGGCTGTTTATATTAGGAGCTAAAATAACAGGAATATCTAATAGTTTTTATACAAAACCTTCACACTTTAAATCATTGAAATTAAAAAAAAAAATTAAACACTTAAGTTTAGATATTTCTAAAATAGGATTATTAAGTAGAGTTATCAAGAAAAGCAATCCAGACATTGTTTTCCACTTAGCAGGACAGTCTATGGTTAAAAAATCTTTTTTAAACCCTTTAGAAACTTGGAAAACTAATTCGCTAGGGACAATTAATATTTTAGAGTGCTTAAGAAAAAATAATAAAAAATGTAGTTTAATAATCATAACGAGTGATAAAAGTTATAAAAATCTTGAAATTAAAAGAGGTTACAAAGAGACAGATTTAATTGGTGGTGAAGATCCTTACAGTGCATCAAAATCTTCAGCAGAACTTGCGATCCAATCATATTTTAAGTCATTTTTAGTTAAAGATAAAAAGATTAAATTAGCAGTTGCTAGAGCTGGAAACGTAATTGGCGGAGGGGACTGGACAGCTAATAGACTCTTACCCGATGCTATTAAATCTTGGATATTAAACAAATCTTTGACGGTAAGGAATCCGGTATCCACGAGGCCATGGCAGCATGTTCTTGATGTACTCTATGGTTATTTAATTTTAGGTTACCTTCTATCGAAAAAAAAAAAGATCAATGGTGAAGTATTTAATTTTGGCCCAAATTATAAAAAGAATTATAAGGTAATAGAAGTTTTAAAAATTGTAAAAAAAATCTGGCCAGAAATCAAATGGAAAATAAAAAAAAATTACTCTTTTAACGAAAGTAAACTATTAAAGTTAAATAGTAGTAAAGCTTTAAAAAAATTAAGATGGAAAACTAGTTTAAATTTAGATATGGCACTAAAATTTACCATTGATTGGTATAGAAAATTTTATAAAAATCCAAAAAAAGTTTTCGAAATATCTTCCGATTCAATTGAAAATTATATAAAAGAACTCAAATATTATAATTTGGACCGTTAGCTCAAAAGTAGAGTACTCCCTTGACATGGGAGGGGTAGTAGGAGCGTTACCTACACGGTCCACCATAATTAAAATATGAGCCTTAGTAATAAAAAAATACTAGCAATTATTCCCGCACGTGAGGGGAGCAAAGGCTTAAAAGATAAGAACATAAAAAAATTTGCAGGTAAACCCTTAATTTATTGGTCTCTCAGATCTGCAAAAAAATCTAAATACATTAACAAACTTATAGTTTCCACTGATTCAAAAAAGATACAAAGTTACTGCAAATCAATGAAAATTGAAGTCCCTTTTTTAAGACCAAAAAAAATCTCAAAAGATAATTCTAAAAGTATAGAATTTATTCTACATACTTTAAAATTTTTAAAAAGAAAAAATGAGTCATTTGATTATGTTATTCTTTTAGAACCAACATCGCCATTAACTACAAATGAAGATATTGATAAAGCTTTATTAAAATTACATAATAAAAGAGATAAAGCCGACTCCATAGTAGGTATTTCTGAGAATATTAGTCATCATCCGTCATTTAATGTAAAAGTGAATAAATCTGGTTTTATTAAACCTTTAGAAAAAAAACTTTATAATTTACGTAGACAAAATTTAACTAAGCTTTTTTTTTATGATGGGAGTATATATATTTCAAAAACAAAAAAATTAGTGGAAAAAAAAACTTTTTATCATTCAAGAACTTTGGCTTTTATAACAGAAAAGTGGAAATCTATTGAAATAGATGACATTATAGATTTTGTTGCAGCAGAAGCTTTATTTAAAAATAAAAAAAAATTTTATGAATAATTTAGGACAGAAATTACTTAAAAAAGCTCAAAAAATAATTCCGGGTGGAAACCAGCTTCTTTCTAAAAGAAGTGAGATGTTTTTACCTGGCTTATGGCCAACATATTATAGTTCTTCAGTTGGATGTTTAGTTAAAGATTTAAATAAAAAAAAGTATTATGATTTTGCAGGAATGGGGGTAACTTCATGTATTTTAGGATACGCAGACAAGGACATTAATAGAGCAGTTATTAATGGTTTAAAAAAAGGATCAATGTCAACTTTAAATGCCCCAGAAGAATTTGATTTAGCAAAAAAATTGATTGAAATTCATAAATGGGCAGATATGGTAAGGTTTTCAAAGTCAGGCGGAGAAGCTTGTTTAATTGCAATAAGAATTGCAAGAGCATTTTCAAACAAAGAAAAGATTGCTTTTTGTGGATATCATGGATGGCATGACTGGTATATGTCAGCAAATTTAGAAAATAAAAAGAGCCTTGATAATCAATTATTACCTGGACTTGGCAACAAAGGAATTTCTAAATCATTTAAAAACTCTATTTTTGCTTTCGAATATAACAATATAGAATCTTTGAAAAAAATATTTAAAAAACAAAAAAATAAAATTGGTGTTGTTATTATGGAACCTATGAGATTTACTCGACCAAAAGATAATTTTTTAAAAAAAGTTAAGGATTTATCGAAAAAAAACGGAGCAATTTTAATATTTGATGAAATTACATCTGGTTTCCACGAAAACTACGGTGGTTTACATCTTAAATTTAAAGTGAGTCCTGATATGGCAATATTTGGTAAAGCCTTAGGAAATGGATATCCAATTTCTGCAGTTATTGGAAAAAAAAATATAATGGATTTCGCTCAAAGGACATTCATAAGCTCGACGATGTGGACTGATAGACTGGGTTTTATCGCTGGTCTATCTGCATTAAAAAAAATGAAAAAATTAAAAGTGCAAAAAAAACTTGTAAATATTGGTAGAAAAATTAAAAAGGGTTGGGTACTAGCTGCAAATAAAAATAAGATCAAAATTTCTGTTGGTGGTCTAGACTCTTTACCAAATTTTAGATTTGAATATGATAATAATAAGGAAATATCTACTTTTTTTACGCAAGAAATGTTAAAACTTGGTTTTCTAGCAAAAGAAGCACTTGCAATGACTTATGTTTATAATGATAAGATAATTAAGAAATATTTCACAGCTGTAAATGTTGTTTTTAATAAAATTAATTTGATTAATCAAAAAAAAATTAAATTTCCACTTAAGGGGCCAATAAAACATTCTACTCTAAAAAGAATAACTTTTTAATTTATGATAATTAATAACAACTTCAAAGTTGAAGATATAAAGAATATTGTAATTATAGGTTTTCACGAAAAAGTTGATGAGCTTATTAAAATAAATGACAAACTTAAGATTAACACTGAAGTGATAACTAGCTCAGACCAATCAAAAAATTTTCCAAAACACATCAAATTCAGAATTTTCGACAAAATTGATAAAGAATTTAAATCCTATTTAATTAAAAGCAAATTAGACTCAAATAATACTCTGTTTTTCTCTATTTCGGCTAGAAATATTTTCAGGAAAGAAACAATTAAATATTTTAATAATAATCTAATTAATTTACATGGAAGTAGATTACCTTATGATGCTGGCGGAGCAGTCTATTCATGGCAAATTTTAAAAGAAGATAGAATAGCTGCACTTACTATACACATGATCGATGAAAGTATAGACAGTGGTCCTATAATCATGCAAAAAACAATGTTGTATCCTAGTTATTGCAGAACTCCAATTGATTTACAAACATTTTGTAATGAAAAATTTGTAATAATGTACGAAGAATTTTTAAGAAAATTAAAGAATAAAGAAAAATTACCTTTAAGTCACCAGTCAAAATATATCGGCAGATATAATCCAAGATTAAGCACCGACCAAAGTGGTTGGATTGACTGGGGTCTAGAGTCTTATGACTTGATAAGTTTTATAAATGCATTCGATAAACCTTACGATGGAGCAAGCACTTTTATAAATAACAAAAAATATAAAAGACTATTCATAAAAAAAGCTCAATTACATGGAGGAGAAACTCCAAACCATCCCTATATGCAAGGTATTATTGTAAGACATGATAAAGATTGGATTATTGTGTCAACAAAAGGAAAACATATGATTGTTATAGAGGAAGTTCTTGATAAAAATAAAAAAAACATTATTTCTGATTTAAAAGTAGGTGATAGATTTTATACTCCACAAAATAAAATTGAAAAAGATAGATCAGAAAGAGTCTTTTATAATTCTAAAGGCAGAAAATAAAATGCTAATACTTGGTGGGCATCTAGATAATACTTACTTTTAATTGCAAAATTAGCCAATAATCTGCTATTTACATGATCAACTAAAAATATTATAAATCGCTGCCTGGTGATTATTGCGAAGGGGTTACACCCGATCCCATTCCGAACTCGGAAGTTAAGTCCTTCAGCGCCAATGGTACTTTGTCTTAAGACATGGAAGAGTAGGACATTGCCAGGCTCACAAAATTATGAAAATAGCTAGTTCTTTAAAGTCACTAAAAAAAAGAGATCTTAATTCTAAGTTGGTTAAGCGAAGAGGTAAGCTGTACGTTATTAATAAAAAAAACCCAAGGTTTAAAGCTCGTCAGGGTTAATATGAGTAAAAATGACTTCAAAAAAACTTATGATGGGTTCACTAAATTTGTATTATGGGGAACAATTGCTGTTTTAGCTATTTTAGTTATCCTTGCAATTACTTTACTTTAAAAATCAAAGAGAACAATTAAATGATAGTGGGTTCAATAAAAGAAGATTTAGCATTAGAGAAAAGAATTTCAATTACTCCTGAAACAGCAAAAAATTTGATGGGATTAGGGTTAAGAGTACACATTGAGAAAGATTATGCTAATCATTTAGGCTTAGATGACAGCAAATATAGAGATGTGGGTGTCGAAATAAAGTCTTCAGCAAATGAAGTTTCAAAAACTAGTGATTTAATTATAAAGGTGAATTGCCCGTCTGAAAATGAAATTAATATTTTGAAAGAAAATACAATATTAGTTGGAATGATGAATCCATCAAAAAATAAAAATCAAATTGATAAAATAATGAATAAAAAAATTAAAATTTTTTCACTTGAATTACTACCTCGAATAACTAGAGCTCAATCAATGGATGTATTATCATCTCAATCAAATTTAGCCGGTTATAGAGCAGTTATTGATTGTGTTGCAGAATTTGAAAAATCTATACCAATGATGATGACAGCTGCAGGAACAGTTCCAGCTGCAAAAGTTTTAGTTATCGGAGCAGGCGTAGCAGGATTACAGGCTATTGCTACAGCAAAAAGACTAGGAGCAATCGTTTCAGCCACAGATGTGAGAGTGGCATCAAAAGAACAGGTAGAAAGTTTAGGTGGAAAGTTTTTAATGGTTGAACAATATGAGGATATGGAAACCAAAGGAGGTTACGCTAAAGAAGTATCAGAGGACTACAAAAAAAAACAAGCAGAAATGATGAAAGAAGCACTAAAAAAAAATGATATTGTGATATGTACTGCATTAATACCTGGTAAGCCAGCCCCAAGAATTTTAACTGAGGAATTAGTAAAATTAATGAAACCAGGTTCTATTGTTTATGATTTAGCCGCTGAACAAGGTGGTAACTCTGCCTTTTCAGAACCTGGGAAAATTAATACAATTGATGGAATAAAGATAATAGGTGTAAAAAGTTTAATGAATAGTTTGCCTCTTACTGCCTCGAGTTTATACGCTAAAAACTTATTTAGCTTCATTAGAAATTTGTATAGTAGAGAAAAGAAGATTTTCAATATTAATTTTGAAGATGAAATTATTGAAAAATCAATGATAAAAGAGATTTAATTATGGAAATAGATCCGTTTATATTTAGATTAAGCATATTTATTTTATCAATATTTATTGGTTATTATGTAGTGTGGAGCGTAACACCGTCTCTTCACACACCTTTAATGTCCGTCACCAATGCTATTTCATCAGTTATCATTGTTGGAGCTATAATAGCAGCTCTAGCTGGATCATCGGGAGATATTTTTGATGTATCAAGTATTTTTGGATATATCGCAATTGTCTTAGCAGCAATTAATATCTTCGGAGGTTTCCTAGTAACTCAAAGAATGCTCCAAATGTATAAAAAAAAGAAAGATAAAAAGAAATGATATCCGCGAATTTGTCAGCAGTTTTTTATTTAGTATCGGGTATATTGTTTATTCTTGCACTGAGAGGCTTATCTTCACCAGATACGTCAAGAAAAGGTAATTACTTCGGTATTGCAGGAATGATAATTGCAATAGTTGTAACATTCTTATCTATAGGTAATTTTTCTACGTCTTTATCATATGTGATAATTTTTTTGTTAATTGGAGGTGCGCTGGGCGCTTTTATTGCTTTTAAAATTCCAATGACAGCAATGCCTGAATTAGTTGCGGGTTTTCACAGTTTAGTTGGATTAGCCGCTGTCTTTGTTGCAATAGCAGCTTTCTTAAATCCAGAAGCTTTTAATTTAGGAATTGTTGGAGATATAAAACTAGCGAGTTTGATAGAAATGTCAATCGGTGCTGCAGTAGGTGCAATAACTTTTTCCGGTTCTATAATAGCTTTTTTAAAATTAAGAGGGATAATGTCTGGCTCTCCAATTACTTTTGGCGGTCAGCACTTTTTAAATTTATTACTTGGTATTGGTATCTTTGTTTTAATTTTTTATTTATGTAAAACTCAATCTACCAATATCTTTTGGATTTTAGTTTTAATTTCATTTTTAGTAGGAATTTTATTAATCATACCAATTGGTGGAGCCGATATGCCAGTAGTGATTTCAATGCTTAATTCTTATTCTGGTTGGGCAGCAGCTGGAATAGGTTTTACATTAGAAAATACAGCTTTAATTATAACTGGAGCACTTGTAGGTTCATCAGGCGCGATACTTTCATACATAATGTGTAAGGCAATGAATAGGTCTTTTGTGAGCGTGATACTTGGCGGTTTTGGCGCTGATAATTCAACTGACAGTAAAAAAGATAAGCAAGATCAAAAACCTGTAAAAAGTGGTAATGCAGAGGATGCTGCCTTTTTAATGAAAAATGCATCATCAGTTATAATTGTTCCAGGTTATGGTATGGCCGTGGCTCAAGCTCAACACGCTCTAAGAGAGATGGTAGATAAATTAAAAAAGAATGATATCAAAGTTACATATGCTATACACCCGGTCGCCGGAAGAATGCCGGGTCACATGAATGTCTTATTAGCAGAGGCAAATGTTCCATATGATGAGGTTTTTGAATTAGAGGATATCAATAACGATTTTGCAAATTCAGATGTTGCATTTGTAATTGGTGCTAATGATGTAACAAATCCTGTTGCTAAAACAGATCCCAAAAGCCCAATATTTGGTATGCCAGTTCTTGATGTAGAGAAATGTAAATCAGTTTTATTTGTTAAAAGAAGCTTATCACCTGGATATGCTGGAATAGATAATGAACTATTTTATAAAGACAATACATTAATGTTATTCGCTGATGCGAAAAAAATGACAGAAGATATTGTAAAGAATTTGGATTGATGAAAACGAAAGTATTTTGTGACATTGCTGATTATGAAACAATTAAATTATTTAATAAAAAATCTTTGGTAGATGGTTTTACCACTAATCCAAGTCTAATGAGATTAGCTGGAGCAAAAAATTATAGAGATTATTCCCTAAAAATTCTTAAGGTTTGTAAAAAAAAACCAATTTCTTTTGAGGTGTTTGCAGATAATTCTAAAAACATGTTAAAACAAGCTTATGAGATTAATTCCTGGGGTAAAAACGTTTATGTTAAAATACCAGTAGTAAACTCCAAAGGAATATTTATGGGATCTATAATTAAAGAATTAAGCGACAAGGGAATAAAATTGAATATAACAGCAGTTTATACATTTGAGCAAACTAAAAAAATTTATAAAAAATTGAATAAAAAAACTAAGTCGATAATTTCTATATTTGCTGGACGAATGGCAGATAAAGGAAAAGATCCTGTCCCAATATTTAAAAAAAGTCTTTTTTTAACAAAAAAAAATAAAAATATTGAAATTTTATGGGCAAGTACTAGAGAAGCATATAATTATATTCAGGCAAAACAAATTAAATGTAATATTATTACTATGCCACCAAAAATTATTAATCAAATCAATACTTTTGGAAAAAGTTTTAATAAAATGACCTTAGATACTGTTAAAGGTTTTCTTAAAGACAGCAAGAAATCAAAATTCTATTTATAATAATGATTTGGTTGCGGGGGCTGGATTTGAACCAGCGACCTTCAGGTTATGAGCCTGACGAGCTACCAGACTGCTCCACCCCGCGTTAAATTACTTTTTTTTTATATTAATAGCCTGAAGTTTATTTTTTTCTTCTTTAATATCGTAAATTATTTTTTGGTCCTCTTTTAAAACTCTTAATTTCGATTCCTCTAAAGCTGAAACATGAAGAAAAATATCTTTTTTTGTTTCATCATCAGTTATAAATCCATATCCTTTTTTGGCGTTAAACCACTTAAGCTTACCTGATGGCATTTGTAATCCTCTCATTTTATTATTAATATCTATTTTTAAGTTTTTGGAGTTTTTTTATTCTTTTTAAGTTTTCCGTCTGAACTCGTTTTTTTTTCTCAGATGGTTTTTCATAAGTGCTTTTCATCTTCATCACTTTAAAAAAACCTTCTTTTTGAAGCTTTCTTTTTAGAACTCTTATAGCTTGTTCTACGTTGTTATCTTTTACATCTATTTTAATAAAAACCTCCGGTTAATTTTACTGGTAGTTATCATTTGATATATTATTTGTCTATAGCGAAGCTGCTTGAGCCTTTTTTTCCTCTCTTAACTTAGCTTTTTTTTCTCTTTCAATTCTCCTTTTGGCCTTATCTAAACTTTTTTGAAAGGCTTCTTGAGTACATAAAGCTAAGATTACTGGGTCTCTTGGCTTCAAGTTTGAAAAGTTCCAATAACTTCTTTTTCTAATTAAAGAAACAGTTCCTTTAGTGCTACCAACTAATTTTGAAATTTGTCCATCAGTCAACTCTGATGCGTTTTTACACAGCCATAATATTGCATCTGGTCTGTCTTGTCTTTTTGATAAAGGAGTATACTTTGGTTTTTTTCTCTCTTTTATCTCAACTTCCTCAATTTTTTTTAAGAGACTTAATTTTTTCGTCTTATCTTTTGAACATTTTTCAATTTCTTCTCTTGATAGCTGTCCAGCTAAAATTGGATTATAAGCTTTTATACCTTTAGCAACATCTCCATCTGCAATACCTTTTACCTCTAGCTCATGCAAATTACAAAATTCGGCAATTTGTTTAAAAGTTAAAGTGGTGTTCTCTACAAGCCAAACAGCTGTAGCTTTTGGCATAAATGGTGCTTCACTCATAAATTATTATTTTTTTGATCTTAAGTTACTAAACTTTTTATTGTATTTGCTTACTCTACCCTTATCTAAAATTTTCTGAGCCCCACCAGTCCAAGCGAAGTGAGATTTAGGATCTATATCTAATTTTAGAACATCATTTTCTTTACCCCAAGTGGAACGAGTTTCGAATTCCGTCCCGTCGGTCATTACAACTTTAATTTTGTGATACTCAGGATGTATGTTTTTTTTCATGAACGGAGTTTTATACGATTAATATTTTTTATTCAATATCTTTTTTATCAATTAGGTCTCTTAATTTATCATGAACATTAGAATTACTGGCAATAATATTCTTTTTTAACTGATTATTTTTATCATCTTCAAAAAAGCTCACAAAGCCTCCTGCCTCTTTAACAATTATAATACCTGCAGCGACATCCCAATAATTTAGCTCTCTTTGCCAATATCCATCAAATCTTCCTGATGCAACAAAAGCCATATCTAAAGCTGCGCTTCCAAATTTTCTTACGTTAGAAACTTTTTTCGAGACATTGATATATTCTGAGAAAATTTTATCTTTAATATTACTATTTTGTTTTGGACCACCTGTGACTAGTAATGCATCCTCTAACTTTTTTTTATTTGAAACTCTTATTCTTGAATTATTTAAATATGCTCCATTACCTTTTTCAGCACAAAACATCTCATTTGTAATAGGATTTATAATAACTCCGCACTTTATCTCATTGTTTTCCTCATAACCGACAGAAATAGCAAACTGGGGAACTCCATTTAAAAAATTCATGGTTCCATCAATAGGATCAATGATCCATCTATTATCTAAATTTGATCGATTTATTATTCCACTTTCTTCTGTAATTATTCCATATTCTGGATGAGCTTTTTGCAATTCTTCTATTAAAATTTTTTCGGTTCTTTTATCTGCTGATGAAACAAAGTCTCCAGGAGCTTTTGTTGAAACTTGTAGATTCTCAATTTCTCCAAAATCTCTAATTAATGATCTTGAAGCTTTCATACAAGCTTTGATAATCACATTAGTTTGCGGAGAGTTTAACCTCATTAATTAACTCTTTTTACATACTCTAAAGTTCTAGTATCAACTATTACTTTCTCACCACTTTCAATAAAAGGTGGTACATTAATCTTTATACCACAATCTAATAGAGCTGGTTTGTATGACGAAGACGCAGTTTGATTTTTAATGGCAACATCCGTACTTTCTATAATGCATTCAATATTATTAGGTAGCTCCATAGAAATTGGCTTATCTTCCATGAAAGAAATTGTCACCTCTAGATTTTCTTTTAAAAGTTTATATTGTTCACCTGTAACCGATTTAGAAATTTCAACTTGCTCAAAACTATTATTGTCCATAAAATAACAATTATCTCCATCAACATATAAGAAATTAAATTTTCTTTCGTCGACCTCTGCTTTTTCAACCGTTTCACTTGATCTAAATCTCTCATTAAGTTTTGTGCCTTTTAAAACACTTTTTAATTCAACTTGATTGAATGCTCCACCTTTACCTGGTTTTACATGTTGAGTTTTTAAAACATTCCAATAATCATTTTTATGCTCTATTATCATTCCAGGCTTTATCTCATTCGCATTTATTTTCATTTGAACATCCTTATTGCTAATTCAGGTTTAAGTTTCGGGTTATCCCAAATAAAACTTGATATTGCAATATATTTTGCCCCAGCATTTAATAATTTTTTATAGTTAACACTATTGATTCCACCAATCGCTACAATTGGCTTTTTAATGTTCTTTTTTGACCATTTTAATACTTTAAGATTTGCTTTTATTGCATTTGGCTTCAATTTTGATTTAAAAAATGATCCAAAGGCAATGTAGTTTGCTTTTAATTTTACGGCATTTTTTGCAAGATTTTTTGAATTATGACAAGTTATTCCCAAAATCTTATTTTTAAGTTTTTTTCTTGCAATTATAAAAGATCCATCAAGTTGCCCCATATGGCAACCATCTGCTTTAATCTTATTAACTAAAAGAAACTTATCATTTAATATAAATTTTACTTTATGTTTCTCTGTAATTTTTTTGATTTTCCTTGCAATTTTTAAAAGATTATTTTTTTTTTCCTTTTTTAATCTCAATTGAAAATACTTAACGTTTTTGAATGATAAAACATTATCTAGGTCTTTATAAAAATTATGATCTATGTTTGACGGTGAAATTAGATATATAAATCTCTTCAATGGTTTTAAGCTACAGGTCCTTTCTCTAAGTCCTCAGACCATTCCCCTTTTGATGATAAACCATTCATTTTAGCTCTATGATTGAAGGCTTGCTGGATATTTAAAATATTATTTTGGTTTTTTCCAAATTCTTTTAAAGCGCTAGC
This sequence comes from uncultured Pelagibacteraceae bacterium, assembly GCA_902592655.1. Lineage (GTDB taxonomy): Bacteria > Pseudomonadota > Alphaproteobacteria > Pelagibacterales > Pelagibacteraceae > Pelagilacustribacter. Next base: position 54,149 of record CACJFE010000004.1, read on the forward strand.
TTGCAACCCTCTACCATAAGAAAAGGTAATTAGAAAGTTAGTATCGTTTATCTTATTTATTGCATTTAAGTTTTTACTAGCTTCTATTTCAGACTGCCCTCCTGATAAAAAAGCTATTGCAGGTACTTCGTTTGGCACGTTTTTTTTTAGACAATCTAACGTTTTTTTTGCAATTTCATCTGAACTAGATTTATCTTTACATTTGGTACCAGGTACAATCATATTAGGTTTTAGTACGGTTCCTTTTAGATCAATTTTATGAACTTCCAGTTCATTGTAGCATTCGTTTAAAACATCAGTTGTTACTGCATAACATTTATCAATATTATGTGAGCCATCCATTAAAACTTCTGGCTCAATTATTGGAACCATTTTTGCTTCTTGGACCAATGCCGCATATCTTGCTAGCGCCTGGGCATTAGATTTGATTGACTGGATTGAGGGAAATTTTTCTGAAATTTTGTATACAGCTCTCCACTTGGTAAACCTAGCCCCTAAATTATAATATTCGTTTAATCTTTCTCTTAAACCATCTAAACCCTCTGTAATTGTTTCATCACTTGATCCTGCTAAAGGTTTAGCTCCTTTGTCAACTTTTATACCAGGAACTGCACCATGTTTAGAAATTAATTCAGGTATAGATGGTCCTAAGGTTGTTTTTTGTCTTATTGTTTCATCGAATAAAATTACACCGCCTATGAATTCTTTCATAGCTTTCGAATTAAATAGAGTTTGCCGAAAATTTAGTCTATTTTTCTCCAAATTTTCTACATTAATACTTTTAAATCTTTTAGCGATTGTGCCAGTACTCTCATCAGCGGCAAGAATACCTTTACCTTTAGCACACATTTTTTTCGCTATTTCATTTAAATTCATAAAGAATTATTTATTTTAAAACACTTAGGCCAGGCAAGTCTTTTCCTTCCAAGTACTCTAAAAACGCACCACCTGCTGTTGATAAGTGAGAAAAATAAAGTTTATTTTTGCTTTTATTGATTGCAGCTAGAGTATCTCCTCCACCTATAACTGAAATCAAAGTTTTTTTGTGAGTATTTTCTGAAATTATTTCAGCTATAGACATTGTTCCATTAAGAAAATTTTTATTCTCAAAATAACCTGCGGGCCCATTCCATAATATAGTGTTAGATTGATCTATTATCTTTTTAATATTTTTTAATGTATTTATTCCAACATCTAAAATAATTTCGTTATCTTCAATTTGATTTAAATTTTTATTTTTACCTTCACCATTTAAACTAGTACTAACCATACAATCCTCTGGAATTATTATTTCACAATTACTTTTTTTGGCCTTATCATAAATTTGTTTAATGATTTCTTCTTTATTTTTTTCAATTAAAGATTTCCCAACGTTAAGTTTTTTATAAATAAAAAAATTGTTAGCCATCGCACCTACAATTACCAGATTATTAATTTTCTCAATTAGGCTTATGATTACGTCTATTTTTGAAGAAATCTTTGAACCACCGATAATACATGTAACTGGCCTTTTCTTGGTATTTATTATTAAATTTATTGCATCTAACTCTTTTTTTAACAAAGGGCCACCAAATTTTTTTTTCATAAACTTAGTAATTTTATGAATAGATGACTGTTTCCTGTGAGAGCATGAAAAAGCATCATTAATATAAACATCTCCTAAAGATGCTAATTTTTTTGAAAAATTTTCATCGTCATTAGTTTCCTCCTTAAAATATCTTATATTTTCAATTAATATTACTTCTCCATCTTTCAAATAAGAAAATTTATTTTTTACATCGTTATCAAGATCGCCCATAAAGAAATAAACGTTAGTTTCCAGTTTTTTTTTAAGGTATTTATAAATTGGTGATAAAGACAAATTAGGATCCCTCATTCCTTTTGGCCGACCCAGATGGCTGATAATTATTATTTTAGCTTTTTTATCAATTAATTTTTTAATAAATGGTAAGCACAAACTTATTCTAGTATCATCAGTAATTATTCTATCTTTAATTGGCACATTAAAATCTAATCTCAAAATTATTGTTTGATTTTGAACATTAAAGTTATCAGGAAAAAAATTTATTTTATCCATTAATTTAAATTATTCTCTTAATTTTTTTTGAATGAAACCACTTATCTTTTCTTCTGATAATTCAAAATGATTATAAACATCTTTGTAAGGAGCACTTTCACCAAATCGGTCTATACCAAAATTCATTCCATTATTTCCAATATATTTTTGCCATGACATAATACTTCCAGCCTCTATTGTAAAAACAAATGAATTTTCTTCTATAATGTCTTTACGAAACTCCTGTGGCTGTTTATCAAAAAGCTCCATACATGGCATTGAAACTACTTTTGAGTGAATATTACTTTGTTTTAATTTTTCTTGAACCTTAAGGGCTAGATCTACCTCAGTTCCTGAAGCAATAATGGTAACATTGCTCTCATGGGAGGTAATATTTACGACATACGCTCCTTTTTCACATTTATTTTCTTTCGTATTTTTCGGATTAATGTATGGAACTTTTTGTCTTGATAAGGCTATAGCACTAGGAGTGTTTGGATTTTTTAAAGCAATTTCCCAACACTCTAGAGTTTCATTTATATCTGCAGGTCTAAAAACATTTAAATTTGGAATAGCTCTAAGTCCAGCAAGCTGTTCTACAGGTTGGTGAGTGGGACCGTCTTCACCTAAACCAATAGAGTCATGTGAAAAAATATATATTACTCTTAAACCCATTAAAGCAGATAATCTAATAGAAGGTTTGCTATAATCAGAAAAAATTAAAAATGTACCACCATAAGGTATTAATCCCCCGTAAAGTGCCAAACCATTCATCACCGCAGACATACCGTGCTCTCTAACTCCATAATGTATATAATTTCCATCAAAATTTTTAGCATTTACAATTTTAGAATTATTAGTTTTTGTATTATTAGAACCGCTTAAATCAGCCGAACCACCAATTAGCTGAGGAAGTATAGATGAAATACTCTCAATTGATGCCATCGAACACTGACGAGTAGCTAAACTTGGCTTAGATTCAAAATATTTAGTTTTTTCTTTTTGTATTAAACTTTCTAAATTTTTTAAATCAGAGTTTACATAGCTACTCTTAAAATTGTTTTTTATTTTATCATTTTTTTTATTAAAATTTCCTTCCCATTTTTTTTCTAATATTTCCCCTTTTTCACCAATTTTTTTCCATTCACTTAGTATTTCTTGAGGAATTTCGAATGGCTTATTAGACCATTTAAGTTTCTTTCTGACTAACGCGATCTCTTCATCTCCTAAAGGAGAACCGTGTGATGAAGCTTTTCCAGATTTATTAGGCGATCCAAAACCAATTACTGTTTTACAAGATATAATAGTAGGTTTATTGGATTTAGATGCTTTTGAAATTGCTTTTGAAATTTGTTTTTCATTATGTCCGTTAATATCCAAATAATTCCAACCATATGCTTCAAATCTTTTTTTGTAATTATCTGAGACGCTTAAGGAAGTTGAACCATCTATTGATATTTTATTGTTATCAAAAAAAACTATCAAATTTTTTAACTTAAGATGACCCGCCAAACTCATTGCTTCATGACTGATACCTTCCATAAGGTCACCATCGCTCGCAATAACATAAGTTTTATTATTAATAATATTTGCCCCAAATTTTTTTCTGTAAATTTCCTCAGCTACCGCCATACCTACAGCGTTCCCTAAACCTTGCCCTAATGGTCCAGTTGTTGTTTCAATTCCAGTTCCTTTTTTATATTCAGGATGTCCAGCACAGATAGAATTTAGCTGTCGAAAATTTTTTATATCTTCAATGGAGATACTTTTGTAACCAGTTAAGTAAAGTAAAGAATAAAGAAGCATCGAACCATGTCCTGCTGATAAAATAAACCTATCTCTATTTATCCAATTTGGATTCTTTGGATTAAACCTCAAGTGGTATTTGAATAAAACTGTTGCTACGTCTGCCATTCCCATAGGCATTCCAGGATGACCCGAATTTGCTTTTTGTACAGCGTCGATCGATAAAAATCTTACTGCATTTGATAATTGATTTATATTTACGCTCACTTTTAATAACCTATATAGACTTAAACTAAGTATATCAATAATATGATATAATAATTTATGAGCTTGATAGAAAAAAAAGAAAAAAATCTAATCGGACTAATAGATAAGTTGAACTCATTATCCTTAACTTATTCACAGCCAAATTATGAAATTGAAAAAATTAAAACTGAAAGAGAAGAAATCTTAAGAAAAAAACTTCAGATAGAAAAAAAAAATCTAGATTTAATGAGAGAGCACAAATATTTAAAAGATAAAATTAAAAAATTACAACTAGAAGTTAAAAATAAATTAGAAATTGAGGAAAACTTCAATAAGGAAATTGATGAATTAACCCAGGAAACTGAAAATTTAGTTTCAGATATTGAAAAATGGCAAACGTAAATATTAAATTTAATAACAAAGACTATCTTCTTTCATGTGATGACGGGCAAGAGGAGTCTTTAAAAAAATTAACAAAATTTCTTGATAAAAAATATTCAGAATTAAAAGACAGGCTTGGTAATATTGGAGAAAATAAACTTTTACTAATTACAACGATAAAACTAATAGATGAATATTTTGATCTAAAACAAAAGATTACTAATCAAAAACAAAGACTTAATGAAATATCCAATAAATTTCGTGAAATAAGATCTTTAGCTATTGAGTATAAAAAAGATAAAGATAAAGAAATTAAGTATCTCAATGATCAATTAGATGAGTTTAAAAAAACAATTGAAGATAACAATAATCATTACGAGGAAATGTTAGATAAGACGACCCAATCACTTGAAAAGATAATTTCTAATACAGAGTCACTGTCTAAGATACAGTAGATGAAAAAAAAATATTTTATTAGGAAAAAATTTTATTCAATACGAGAAAAAAAGTTCTTTAAGGTCGATAAAAGCTTCTTCAATCCTCTTAGTAAAATAATTAAAAAATATAAATATAAAAAAAAAAATATCTCATTATATTATCCCATTTCTCATGAGCTAAATATATTAAATATTGTTAACATTAAATTTTTTAAAAATTTTAAATTCCTTCTGCCGATTATAAAAAAAAATTATTCAATGTATTTTTGTGAATGGAGAAAAAATGACATTTTAAGATTGAATTCTTTAGGAATACCAGAGCCTGTAAAGTCTAAAATTATTATACCAGATATTATTTTGGTTCCAATTTTAGCTTTTGATAAGAATAAAAATAGACTTGGTTATGGAAAAGGATTTTACGATAGATATCTTAACAGTCTAAAAAGAAAAAAGAAAAGGAGCTTAGTCATTGGTATTGCATTTTATTTTCAGAAATATAATAAACTACCAACTAATAAAAGTGATTTTAAATTAGATTATATTATTACCGAAAAAGGGGTTTTATAATGAAAATTTTAGTTTTAGGAGATGTGATGGCTCTATCTGGTAGGAATGCAATAAAAAAAAATCTTTATGAAATTTTAAAGAAAAATCAAATAAATTTCTCTATAATTAATGGTGAGAACGCTGCTGACGACGGTAAAGGAATTACTAAAGAAATAGCAGAAGAACTTTTTTCACTAGGCATAGACGTTATCACATCTGGAAATCATATATGGGATAAAGAAGAAACTATAAAATATATAGAAAAAGAAAGTAGGCTTTTAAGACCTGCAAACTTAGCAGAGGGATCTCCAGGTAAAGGATATGGAATATTTTTATCAAAAGATAAAAAATTTAGAATTGGTGTTATAAATTTAATGGGAAATGTCTTTATGAGAAAATCCGATGATGTATTTAAAACAGCAAAAGAAATTATGAAAAAAATTACTTTAAAAAAAGAAGTAGATTTTTCTATAGTAGACTTTCACGGTGAGATCACGAGTGAAAAAATGGCAATTGCACATTTTTTAGATGGGTCAATAACATGTGTTGTTGGAACGCACACACATGTGCCAACTGCAGATACCAGAATACTTGAAAAAGGTACGGCTTATCAAACTGATATTGGCATGTGTGGTGATTATAATTCTGTTATAGGGATGAACAAAGAAAACTCTTTAAAAAAATTTTTTAAAGATAAAAATTCAGTAAAACATTTTCCTTCAAATGGCGAAGGCACAATATCTGGAGTAATAGTTGAAGCAGATGAAAACACTGGTCTTGCAATTAAAGTTTCTAGATTGATTGTTGGTGGAACTTTAAAAAAATAGTTATGGCAGGACACTCTCATTGGGCTGGAATAAAACATAAAAAGGGTAGAGTAGATAAAGAGAGATCTAGAATATTCTCAAAGCTTTCAAGGGAGATAACAGTAGCGGCTAAACTTGGAGATAAAAGTCCTGATATGAACCCCAGATTAAGAGCAGCTGTTCAAGCAGCAAAACAAGCAAACATGCCAAAGGAGAATATTAAAAGAGCAATTAGTAAATCAGAAATATCAAACGTAAAAAATTATGAAAATTTAAGATATGAGGGTTTTGGACCTTATAATACAGCTTTAATAATTGAGACCTTAACAGATAATAAAAATAGATCAGCATCAAGTATAAGAACAATTCTTCAAAAAAATGGAGGTATATTGGGAGAGTCGGGATCTACAACACACATGTTTAATAATTGTGGAGTTATCCACCTTGAAAAAAATAAAATTACCGAGAATGATGCATTTGAAATCGCCATAAACGCTGGAGCAAAAGATTGTAGCAAAATTGAAGAAATTTATGAGATAATCACTGAAAAGGAGGATTTCTATAAAATAAAAACAATTCTTGAAAAGAAAGTAGATAGTTTTGTTTATTCGTCTATAGAGTGGAGAGCTTTAAATTATTTAGATTTAAATAAAGATCAAACAATAAAAATGGTAGAAGTTTTGTCCGCTTTAGAGGAATTAGATGATGTTCAAAATATTTTTACTAATGCAAATTTAGAAAATTGAAATGAGAATAATAGGTATAGACCCTGGGTTAAGCGGTGCAATTGCAGTTCTCCATAATAATAAAGTTTTAAAAATATATGATATGCCAGTCATGTCAGAGGGTAAGAAAAATAAAAGACAATTAAACAGTGCTCAACTTGTAAACATTATCAAAGAAAATATTGAAAAACATGAAGAAATAAATGTAGTGGTAGAGCAAGTTAATGCAATGCCAGGCCAGGGAGTCACTAGTATGTTCAATTTTGGACAAACCTTTGGAGCTATAAAAGGCGTTTGTGCTGCTCTAAATTTACCTATCTTTTTTATAAGGCCTTCAAAATGGAAAAAATATTTTGAATTAATTAATTCATCTAAAGACTCCAGCAGAACTAAAGCTATAGAGATGTACCCATCAATTGCAAATCAATTATCAAAAAAAAAAGACGTAAATAAATCTGACGCTATTTTAATAGCTAGATTTTTTAGTGACACACGATTAAAAGATAGCAATTAAGTATTAAATTATCAAAAAGCGCCAAATTCATGACACAATCTAAAAGTAATCAAACTCAATGGAACAAGATATTGCAGCCCAAGTTGTAGGTTTAGGTGGATCATCGGACTTTTCACTATGGAGCCTTTTTTTGCGAGCTGATTTTGTAGTAAAATTTGTAATTATTTTATTAATCGCTTGCTCTATTTTTTCATGGGCATTAATTTTCGATAAATTTAAATTATTTAAAAGTATAAATAAATCAACGGAAGATTTTGAAAAAAAATTTTGGAAAGCTAAGTCTGCAGAGAGTTTTAATAGTAACCTTCCTGTAAGCACTAAGGATCCAGCAACTTTAATTTTTAAAGCTGCAATGACAGAGCTGCTTAAAACAAAAAGACAGTCGTCTGCTGTTCAGGCTGCAAGAGTTGAAAGAATCTTAGAAATTGCAACTGATAACGAAGTTAAAAAAGTTGAGAAAAATTTTACATTTTTAGCAACCATCGGATCAACAGCACCATTTATTGGTTTATTTGGAACAGTTTGGGGAATTATGAACTCATTCCAATCTATAGCTATTTCGAGAAATACAAGTTTGGCTATAGTAGCTCCCGGCATAGCCGAGGCGTTATTTGCTACTGCTTTAGGATTATTAGCTGCAATACCCGCAGTTGTTGCATATAATAAATTTAATAGCGACTCTAGAAGATATTTTTCAAAAATAGATAATTTTTCAAAAAGATTTTTATCAATAATTTAATAATGGCTTTCAAAATTAATCGCTCAAGAAACGAACCAATGAGTGAAATTAATGTTACACCATTTGTAGATGTGATGTTAGTTCTTTTAATTATTTTTATGGTTACAGCACCTTTATTGACCGTAGGCGTTCAAGTTGATTTACCAGAATCTGCAGCAGACTCTCTACCCGACGATCAGGAACCTCTAACAATAAGTATTAACGCAAAGGGTGAAATATATATTCAAGAACATCAAGTTTCTTATCAAAAAATGGTTCCAAAACTTTTAGCTATAGCTAAGAATAGAACTGATACAAGAATTTATGTAAGGGGGGATAAAAATATTAACTATGGTAGAGTTCTTGAAGTAATGGGTACATTATCTGGTGCAGGATTTTCCAAAGTGGCTTTAATTTCAGAACCATATAAAAATTAGGATGGAATATGATAAAAAGTTTATTTTACTCAATTACCTTTCATACTATAATGATTATAGTAACAATATTAAGCTTTCCTTTCATGCTTAGAGAACCTGTAGATCTACCTCCGATAGTTTCAGTAGAATTAATTCAAATTTCAGATAAAACGAATATCCCTTACGCTCCAAAAGCAAGAAAAATAATAGAGGAAACTAAAAAAAAAGAGGAAAGAATAGTCTCAGAGCAGGCGCCACCTGCTGCTAAAGAAAAAGAAAAGCCAGATAGGATACCTCTACCTGACGAAAAAGATGAACAAAAAAAAATAGTGAAAAAAAAGCAAAACCCAGAAGAAGTTAAGCCTCAAATCAGACAGTCTTCAGAATTTGAAAAAAAAGAGATAATTGATACAAATCAAATTGCAGCTTTAATAGATAAAGCAAAAGAAGTTGAGGCAGTTAAGAAAAAGGATAGCAATAAAATTACTCAAAGTAATAAGAAAAACTCCTTTGCTACTGCACTTACTTTGTCAGAAGAAGATGCTTTAAGAGCTCAAATATTTGGTTGTTGGAGTGTTCCTTTAGGTTTACCTTATGATCAAGATTTATTAGTAAGAGTAAAGCTGCAATTAAAAAAAGATGGGACGATAATGAAATCCGAAATATTAGACCATGAAAGGATGAATAAACCAGGTCAAAAATTTTATAAAGTTTTAGCAGAAAGCGCTTTAAGAGCTGTTAGATTATGTCAACCACTTAAAGTGCCACCAACTGGATATGAAAAATGGAAAGATCTTCAACTAAATTTTAATCCAATGGAAATGTTGAAAGGCTAATATGATCAGATTATTCTTATTGAACTTTTTTTTCATCTTAAGCTTTTCAAAATTATTTGCTTTAATAGAGGTAGACATAACTAGAGGAAACTTAGATCCATTGCCAATAGCAGTTTCTCCACTACATGTTGATATTAAGTCAGAGGAAACTAAAAATCTTAAAACAAAAGAATTAGGAGCGAAAATTTCAGAGATCATAGAGAATAATTTCAAAAATACTGGTCTTTTTAATCCGCTTAAAAAAGATGCATTTGTACAAAAACCTGATATCGCTCACCTAAAGCCTCGATTTGAGGATTGGAGACTTATTAAAGCTCAGGCATTAGTTACTGGAAAACTTTTAATAACTGGTGGAAAATTAAAAGTTGAATTTAGATTATGGGATTTAGCAGCAGCCCAGGAAATGACCGCTTTAGCTTTTACTACTACACCCTCTAACTGGAGAAGAGTTGCACATATAATATCAGATAAAATTTACGAGCGATTAACCGGTGAAGAAGGATACTTTGACACAAGAATAATTTATGTTTCGGAAACTGGTCCAAAAAACCAGAGAGTTAAAAAATTAGCAATTATGGATCAAGATGGAGAAAACACAAAATATCTAACTTTAGGGAACGAATTAGTATTGACCCCAAGATTCAATCCAACCAGTCAAATGGTAACGTACATGTCATATTTTAGGAATATGCCAAGAGTATATCTTTTAGATATCGAAACAGGCACTCAAGAGATAGTGGGTAATTTTCCAGGCATGACTTTTGCTCCAAGATTTTCACCTGATGGAAAAAAAATAATAATGAGTTTTGCAAAGGATGGAAATTCAGATATTTACACAATGAATCTAGATACAAGAGTTGTTGAGAGAATTACCGACCACTCTTCTATTGATACATCTCCGTCATTTTCTCCTGATGGTAAATTCATCGCATTTAATTCAGATAGAAGTGGGTTGCAACAAATTTATGTAATGAGAAGTGATGGTAGTAATGTTAAAAGAATTACCTTTGGAAAAGGAATTTACGGGACACCTGTTTGGTCACCAAGGGGTGATTTAATTGCATTTACAAAAATGCATAAAGGTAAATTTTATATAGGGGTCATGAGGATAGACGGGACTGGTGAGAGGTTGCTTACGGAAAACTATTATCAAGAGGCTCCTTCATGGTCGCCTAATGGAAGAGTTTTAGTTTTTTACAGAGAAACTAAAGCCGGAGATAAAGGTAAAGGATTTTCTGCAAAATTATGGTCTATAGATATTACAGGCTATAATGAGAGAAGGCTTTTAACGAAAACAGACGCCTCAGACCCATCTTGGTCCTCTTTATTATCAAAGTGACCATAATTTTTATGCAAAATAAGCTTGAATAATTTCAAATAATTTGAAATAAATTCATTGAACCTAGGGGAAAAAATGACATTAAACACGAATTTAAAAAACATATTACTTGTAGTTTTCACGACTTTAATATTAAGCGCGTGTTCTACGGCAAAAAAATCTGGAATTATAGAGGGTGACGTTTATACAGGCTCAGAGACAGTTGAGTATTTAGCTGCAGGTGTTCCAGACAGAGTATTCTTTGCAACAAACAAATCATCATTGACGACAGCATCTAGAGCAACTTTAAGAAAACAAGCTACTTTTCTAAGAAAAAATAAAAATCTTAATGTAGTTATTGAAGGACATGCTGATGAAAGAGGTACTAGAGAATATAACTTGGCATTAGGCGAAAGAAGAGCGAATGCTGCAAGAGATTATTTGATGACCTATGGGATATCTGGGAAGAGAATTTCTGTAATAAGCTACGGAAAAGAGAAACCTGTTAATCCTAAATCTTCACCAGTTGCTTGGTCTCAAAATAGAAGATCTGTTACTGTTAAAGTAAATTAATAAATTAAATTTATAAGACCCTTTAATACTAAATATTAAAGGGTCTTTTTTTTGCCATTTTGTATCAATAAATAATTAGCATGAGTGTTTATAGAAAATTTATAAATATTTTATTATCAACTGCTTTTATTTTTTCTACTCAATCGATGCTACAAGCCGAAGAAGAGGAAATTTATTTAAAGTCCATCTCTGATCAAATTCAAGTAATTACTAAAGATCTAAAAACTTTAGAAAAGGCGGTTTATCAAAAATCAGATGTTGCTTCAATATCTACAAATATTTCTTCTGATGGTTTAAACGAGGATATCTTAACTAAACATTTGCTGAAATTAAATGAAATTGAGAACCAATTTAGAGAGCTCACAAACAAATTTGAAGAAGTAAATTTTAAATTAGACAAATTATCTACAAGAGTTACTAAAATTCAATCAGATACACAATTACGATTTTCTGACTTAGAAACCGGAAATACATTAGTAAAAAAAGATGAGAAATTAGTTTTACCTGGTTCAAGCAAACCACAAGATTTTGGTGCAAGCCCAGCTTACCAAACTTCTAGCCTACCAAAACAACAATCAATTAATTCAGTAGAGGGAGCCCAAACTGTAATTTCAGAACAACCAGAAAATCAAAAATCTTTACTACCAAATAAAAGTCCTAAAGAGCAATACGAGTTTGCTGTAAGCTTTATGAAAATTGGAGATTATGAAACTGCTGAAGCAGCTTTAAAAGAGTTTATTGATAAAAATAAAGATCACGATTTAGCAGGTAGTGCACAGTATTGGTATGGCGAAACTTTTCGTATAAGACAATTATATTCAGATGCAGCAACAGCATATTTAGATGGATATCAAAATTATCCTAAAAGCAAAAAAGCACCGGATAACCTACTTAAACTTGGCATCACTATGGTGCAACTAGGAGAAAAAGACCAAGGTTGTAAAATGATAATCGGTTTAAAAAAAGAATACCCAAAAGCAAGCAAGTCTGTGTTACAAAAAGCTCAGTATGAGCAAAAAAAATTCAAGTGTAAGTCTTAAGGTTAAATTTAAAGAGCACAAAGAGCTTTCAAAAATTTACTTAAAATTTAAAGGACAAATAAAAAATATTTATAAAGAGCGTATAGCAATAGCTATATCTGGTGGACCTGATAGCTTAGCTTTAGCTGCTCTTGCTAAAAATTATAGTTTAGAAAAAAAAACAAAATTTTATTATGTGTTAGTTGATCACAGAATAAGAAAAAACTCTTCCAAAGAAGCTTTAAAAGTAAAAAAAATTTTAAGAAAATTTAATATTAAACTGGATATTTTGATAAATTACCTAAAAATTGAGAAAAACGTTCAAAGTACCGCTAGAATTATTAGATATAAGTTACTCTCTAAATTTTGTGAAAAAAAAAAAATTGCAACAATATTAACAGCTCACAATTTAGAGGATCAAGTTGAAACATTTTTTATCAGACTGTCAAGAGGAAGTGGTCTAAGGGGATTATCAGCGATGCAATCTTCAACCAAAATACACAAATATTTAAGATTATACCGACCTTTATTAGAGATTAAAAAGAGAGATTTAACGAAAATTTCAAAAAAAATATTTGGTGAATACATAAGAGATCCTTCAAACAGAAATACAAAATACCTAAGAGTCAAAATTAGAAAGTTAAAGAAGCCATTAATGAATAGTGGAATAAGTTATGATCAAATAATTAAATCGATTAATAACCTAGCATCTAGCAAAGTCACTTTAGAGAATTTCATGATTAAAAAATCAAAAGAATTTATTAAAAAAAAAAAAAATGGTAGCATTTACTTAGATTTAAAAAAATTCAATAGATTAAATGAAGAAATCCGAATTAGAGTAATAAATGATGTAATAAGAAAATTACATAATAACTATTACAACCCAAGATCAAAGAAAGTTGTAAATTTGATTAAAAATATTAAAGATAGAGCGTTTAAAAAAGGGACCCTAAGCAAGTGTGTTTTTGAGAGACAAAAAGATCAATTATCAATAAAAAAAGAGAAAAAACGTTATTTTAAGGAGATTTAGTTATAATTTGTCTTATTTACAACTGAATTAAACTTAAATAATACTTGTTTAATAAGATTTAGTAATTATCTAGAAACTATGAATATTAAAAATTTAATAATGTGGGTCATAATAGTCTTACTTTCAGTAGGACTGTTTAATATGTTTCAGGATCCAAATAAGATTAACTCTGAAAAAAACAATTTAGCTTTTTCTAATTTTTTAGACGAGGTTGAAGCAGGAAGAGTTGTTGAAGTTCAAATTCAAGGGAACAATATAAATGGCACGCTAGCTGATGGAAGCTCTTTTAAAACTTACTCGCCAAACTATCCTGAACTTGTTGAAAAACTTTCAAGCAACGGTGTAAGCATTGTAGCTTCACCACAAGAAGATAAGATGCCGTCACTTTTGGGCATACTACTTTCTTGGTTCCCAATGCTTTTACTTATAGGTGTGTGGATATTCTTTATGCGTCAAATGCAAGGTGGTAAAGGTGGTGCTATGGGATTTGGCAGATCTAAAGCTAAACTTCTAAACGAGGCGCAAGGCAAAGTTACATTTAACGATGTTGCTGGGGTTGAGGAGGCTAAAGAGGAAGTAGAAGAAATTGTTGAATTCTTAAAAGATCCAAAAAAATTTAGCAGATTAGGAGGTAAAATTCCAAAAGGAGCTTTACTAATTGGACCTCCTGGTACTGGAAAAACTTTATTAGCTAAGGCTATAGCTGGAGAAGCAAACGTTCCTTTCTTTTCAATTTCGGGTTCAGATTTTGTTGAAATGTTTGTAGGAGTGGGAGCTTCAAGAGTACGAGATATGTTTGAACAAGGTAAAAAACATTCTCCATGCATAATTTTTATTGATGAAATTGACGCCGTTGGAAGAAGTAGAGGCGCAGGTTTGGGAGGTGGGAATGATGAAAGAGAACAAACCCTAAATCAATTACTTGTAGAAATGGACGGTTTTGATACGAATGAGGGAATAATTTTAATTGCAGCTACTAATAGACCTGATGTGCTTGACCCAGCACTCTTAAGACCTGGTAGATTTGATAGACAAGTAGTTGTTGGGAACCCTGATATTATTGGCAGAGAACAAATTTTAAAAGTTCATGTGAAAAAAATTAATACTGGCCCAGATGTAAAACTAAGGACTATTGCTAGAGGTACGCCAGGATTCTCAGGTGCAGATTTAGCAAATTTAATTAACGAGTCAGCTTTGTTAGCTGCAAGAAAAAATAAAAGAGTTGTTACAATGTCTGACATTGAAGAGGCAAAAGATAAAGTAATGATGGGCGCAGAGAGAAGATCTATGGTAATGTCCGAAGACGAGAAAAAATTAACTGCATATCACGAAGGCGGTCATGCAATAGTTGCATTAAATGAAGAAGCTTCTGACCCTATACATAAAGCTACTATTATTCCTAGAGGTAGAGCTCTTGGAATGGTTATGAGGCTTCCAGAAAGAGACCAATTGTCAGTAACAAGAGAAAAAATGCATGCAGACATAGCTGTAGCGATGGGAGGAAGAATAGCAGAGGAGATTATATTTGGTCATGATAAAGTTACATCTGGAGCTTCTTCCGACATTGAGATGGTAACTAAAATGGCAAAAAATATGGTTACGAAATATGGAATGACTACTGAATTAGGTACGATTGCTTACGGCGAGAACGAAGAAGAAGTATTTTTAGGAAGATCAGTGACAAAACAACAAAATATGTCAGAAGAAACTGCTAAAAAAATTGATGCTGAAGTTAAAAAGATTGTTGATAAAGGTTACGAGAGAGCAAAAAAAGTTCTTAATGAAAAGATAGATGATTTACATAAAATTGCTAAGGCTTTACTCATTTATGAAACTTTATCAGGAGACGAAATTAGAGATTTAATACTTAAAGACATAAAACCTACTAGATCTTTTAAAGAGGAAGAAGATAATGACGGTAAATCTTCATCCGCTCTAGGTTCGCTGGGATTGAAACCAAAACCAGCAATTTAAAAATGAATAAATATTACACTAGAGCGTGTAATTTTTATTACGGAACTCAAGCAAAAACTCTAATTAAAAAAAAACAAGCACTACCACTTTGCGGCGAAAATAAAATTGCTTTTGATAAAATAGAGATATTTACTCGAAAAAAAAACAAAATTAAGAGTAACTTCGTAAATATAAAAGACGTAAAAAAATTTAATAAAAAAAAACAAAAAATAATTAAAAGTCATTTAAAAAATATTACATCTAAAAGGAAGAATTTTTTAAAAAATATTAATTTTAAAAGACCTTCTATAATGGGGATTTTAAATTTGACACCCGATAGTTTTTCTGACGGTGGAAAATATAACAGTTATACAAAATCTCTAAAACACATAATGGATATGATAAATGCTGGAGCCAACATAATTGATGTAGGCGGTGAGTCAACTAGGCCAGGCTCAAATACAGTAGATCCAAAAATCGAGTGGAAAAGAATTGAAAAAGTAATTAAAAATTTTAAAAAAAGGTTTAATAAAATTTGCTTGTCTGTAGATACACGAAAATCTGAATTAATGATTAAAAGTATTAAATACGGTACAAATCTAATAAACGATGTATCAGGATTTGATTACGATAAAAATTCGATACCTATAATAAAAAAGTCGAATATTTCAAAAGTATTACACCATATGAAGGGTACACCTCAAACAATGCAAAATAATCCGAATTATAAAAATGTTTTGCTAGACATTTACGATTTTTTTGAAAAAAAAATCAAAGACAATAAATTTAAAAGTAAAGTAATTATTGATCCGGGTATTGGGTTTGGTAAAACTTTGAAACATAATTTGACTTTAATTTCTAAGATTTCTTTGTTTCATAGTTTAGGATTGCCAATTTTGGTTGGAACATCGAGAAAAAAGTTTATAAATCAAATATCAGGTAAATATGATAGCATAGATAGGACCGGTGGAACAGTTGCATCAATTCTTTTTTTATTATCGCAGGGAGTGCAAATATTTAGAGTTCACAACGTTATCGATGTTAAACAAGGAATTTTGGTTTTCGATAAAATTATTAATAGTTAATGAGAAATAAATATTTTGGAACTGATGGAATAAGAGGCACTGTAAACAAAGGTAATATTACTGGAGAAAAATTTTTTAAATTTGGGCTTGCTTCAGGAACATATTTCAAAAATCAAAAAAAAAGAAAACAAATTGCAATTATAGCTAAAGATACTAGATTATCAGGTTATACTCTTGAACCTGCTCTTGTTTCAGGTTTGGTTTCAGGTGGTATGCATGTTTTTACTCTTGGACCATTACCTACTAATGGTCTTGCGATGTTAACTAAGTCTATGAAAGCGAATATGGGTATAATGATTACGGCATCTCATAATCCATATTATGACAATGGTTTAAAACTATTTGGACCAGATGGACTAAAACTATCAGATAAAATTGAAAAAAAAATAGAGAGATTAATAGATGCAAAAAATACTAAACAATTAACTAACCCTAAATCTTTAGGAAGAGTTAAAAGATTAGAAGATGGTAATGATAAATATATAAATATTCTTAAAGAAAATTTTCCTAAAAACTTTAATTTAAAAGGTTTGAAAATAGTCTTAGATTGCGCTCATGGTGCTTGCTACAAAGCAGCTCCTAAGCTGCTTAAGGATCTCGGCGCAAAGGTTATAGCTATTGGTGTAAACCCCAATGGTTTGAATATCAATTATAAATGTGGCTCGACCCAACCCAAAAAAATGAAATTAGCAGTTAAAAAGCATAAAGCGCACCTTGGAATTTCATTTGATGGAGACGCAGACAGAATAATAATGTCAGATGAAAACGGAAAAATCGTAAATGGTGATCAAATTATAGCAATGATAGCTAAAAGATGGAAACTGAAAAAGATTTTAAAAGGAGGTGTAATTGGCACACTAATGTCTAACTATGGATTAGAAAAATTTCTTAAAAATAGAAAAATTAGGTTTTATAGATCTAAAGTCGGAGACAGATATGTTAAAGAAAAAATGAAAAAAATGAACTTTAATTTAGGAGGAGAACAATCAGGGCACATTATTCTTGGTAAATTTGCCACAACTGGAGATGGCTTACTAGTTGCCTTAGAAGTATTGTTTTCTCTAAGAAAGATAAAAAAGGCAAGTAAGCTTTTAAACGTTTTTAAACCTTTACCACAGGTTCTTGAGAATATTGTTGTAAAAGACAAAGAGATAATAAATAAAACTAAATGCAAAGAAGCAATTATAAAATCTAAAAGATTAATGGGCAGTAATGGAAGAATACTTGTTAGAAAATCTGGGACTGAACCAAAAATAAGAGTAATGGCCGAGTCACATGATAGAATTTTAATTACCAAATGTATTAAATTAATTAAAAGATCAATAAAATAAATTGAAACCAAGATCTAAAATTTTGATTATTGCAGGTTCGGACTCATCTGGAGGAGCAGGTATTCAAGCTGATATAAAAACTGTGACTGCTTTAGGCAGTTATGCAATGACCGCAGTTACTGCTATAACATCTCAAAACACAGAAGGTGTTAAATCTGTAATTCCTTTAAATCCAAATGACATAGCAAAACAGATTTTATTTACGTGTGAAGATATTAAGCCCGATGCAGTAAAAATAGGCATGCTACATTCATCTGATGTTATCTCTTCAGTAGTTAATTCATTGAAAAAAATTTCAACAAAATATCTTATAGTAGATCCTGTTATGGTTGCCAAAAGTGGAGCTAGACTTATAAATACAAAAGCTATATCAACCTTAAAAAAAAAATTACTGGTTAAAACTTTCTTGGTGACCCCAAACATACCTGAGGCAGAAGTTTTAACAAAAATAAAGATTAAAAATTTAAGCGATGTTTTAAAAGCTGGCAAAATCCTATTAGAACTTGGTGTTAAAAATGTTTTAATAAAAGGAGGTCATAGTAAATCTAATTACATTCAGGATATTTTTTTAAGTCAAAAAAAATATAAAATATTCAATCATAAAAGAATTAATACAAAAAATACTCATGGCACAGGGTGTACATTATCTAGTGCTATAGCAACTTATTTATCGTGTGGAAAACCCATAAACAAATCCTGTGAGTTGGGAATTAAATATGTTAATCATGCAATAAGATCAAATCTAAATTATGGAAAAGGGCATGGTCCAATAAATCACTTAAATTCATTTAATTTAAAAAAAAAATTTTTATAATGAAAAATGTAGTAGTTGTAGGTTCACAGTGGGGAGATGAAGGTAAAGGAAAAATTGTTGACTGGTTGTCAAGCGAAGCAGATGTTGTAGTCCGCTTTCAAGGAGGACATAATGCTGGACACACACTTGTGATCGACAAAAAAGTATTTAAATTGAGGTTGCTTCCCTCAGGTATAGTTAGAAGTGGAAAAATTTCAATTCTTGGTAATGGAGTTGTTATAGATCCCTGGTCTCTTTTGGATGAAATTTCTGAAATTAAAAAAAAAGGCATTAATGTAGATTCTAAAAATTTTATGATTTCTGAAACAGCTTCTCTAATACTTCCTTTTCACCAAGAAATGGATGAAATTAGAGAGGACGCAGCTGGAAAAGAAAAAATTGGCACTACAAGAAGAGGTATTGGGCCATGTTATGAGGACAAAGTTGGAAGAAGATCTATAAGAGTAATGGACCTTAGATCAGAGAGTAACCTTGATAGTAGACTCGAAAATGTTTTGCTACACCATAATACAATTAGAAGAGGATTAAAAAAAAAAGTTTATAAAAAAATTGATATTAAAAAAAAACTTATGAAAATTGCACCTGAAATTCTTAAATATGCTAAACCTATATGGTTAAAATTAGAGGAATTTAAAAAAGATAGAAAAAAAATCCTTTTTGAAGGAGCTCAAGGAATTCTTTTAGATGTTGACCATGGCACATATCCTTATGTCACATCATCAAATACTGTTCCAGCTATGGCAGCAACAGGATCTGGATTAAGTCCAGATAAAATAGGATATATTTTGGGAATTACTAAGGCCTATACAACTAGAGTTGGTAGTGGACCATTCCCAACAGAATTAAAAAATAAGATTGGCGATACCCTTGGACGTAGAGGAAAAGAATTTGGAACGGTAACTGCTAGAAAAAGGAGGTGTGGTTGGTTTGATGGAGTTTTAGTGAGGCAAACTATAAAAATTTCTGGTATTAATGGTATAGCCCTTACAAAACTTGATGTTTTAGATGAACTTGATGAAATTAAAATGTGTATCAAATACGATCTTAACGGAAAAAAACTAGACTATCTACCCGCTGCAACAGAAGATCAATTTAAAATTAAACCAGTTTATAAAACCTTTTCAGGTTGGAAAAGCAATACCAAAGGAGTAAGAAATATCAGAGATTTACCAGAAAATGCGAAAAAATATATATTTGCTTTAGAAGACTTTATTGGTGCTAAAATTTCTAGTATTTCGACCAGTCCTGAACGAGCTGATACAATTTTAATTGAAGATCCTTTTAAAGTTTAGTTTACTGGTAATAAATTCTTTGATTTGCTTGCGGAGATCATAGATTTTTGTAATTTTTCAAAAGCTTTTGTTTCAATTTGTCTAATTCTTTCTCTACTAATTTTATACTTTTTACTTAACTCCTCAAGAGTAGTGGGATTTTCTTTTAATCTCCTGTGATTAATAATTTCTTTTTCTCTATCGTTTAAAATTTCCATTGCACTTTTTAAAAGTTCTTTTTTATCGTCGTATTCCTGTTTTTGCGAGATTACTAATTCTTGATCTAAACTATCATCTACCAACCAGTCCTGCCATTCGTCTTTTTCACCGCTTTTAATAGGATCGTTAAGCGATTTTTCTTGTCCCATCATTCTTCTATTCATATTAATAACTTCAGTAGAGTCCACGTCTAATCTTTTTGAAATTTCTTTTACATGTTCATCTTTAAGGTCACCATCCTGCTCTGGTGCAATTTGATTTTTAATCTTTTTTAGATTAAAAAAAAGTTTTTTTTGAGCTGTGGTAGTGCCCATTTTCACTAAGCTCCAAGATCTTAAAACATATTCTTGAATAGCTGCTTTGATCCACCACATAGCGTATGTTGCCAATCTAAATCCTTTATCTGGGTCAAACTTTTTAACAGCTTGCATTAATCCCAAGTTTCCTTCTGAAATTAGTTCATTAACTGGAAGCCCATATCCTCTGTATCCCATAGCAATTTTTGCAACTAATCTTAAATGACTTGTAACTAATTTATGAGCTGACTGTAAGTTGCCATTTTCTCTCCAATTTTTTGCAAGCATATATTCCTCTTCAGCATCTAACATTGGAAATTTTTTAATCTGAGTTAAGTAAACAGATAAACCACCAGCTGATGGGGTTGGTAAATTACTAATATTTCTATTTTTGCTCATTTAAAAATATATATTAAATTTTTTTTTTTAATTTTCAAGATTTTTTAGAAAATCTAGCATTTTTTTGAAGTCTCTCGGTAAATCACTCTTGAAATGTAACCGTTTATTATTTTTTGGATGTGTAAATTCAAGAGTTTGAGCATGTAAAGCCTGACCTTTAATATCATTTAGTTTTTTTAAAAAAATTTGATTAATTTTTTTAAATTTATTTTTTTTTTTTCCATATTTAGCATCTCCAAGAATAGAGGTGTCTTTATATTTTAAGTGGACTCTGATTTGGTGAGTTCTTCCAGTTTCTAATTCACATTCTACAAAACTTATTTTTGGTATATCTTTTAGATTAAAAGTTTTAATTGTTTTGTAATTTGTTATTGCTTTTTTACCCTTGAAATCTGAAACAGTCATTATTTGCCTGTTTTTTTTATCTCGTGTTATTAACGTTTCAATACGACCCCTAAGTGGTCTTATTACGCCCCATATTAAACACTGGTATCTCCTTTTTATAGTATGATCGCTAAATTGTTTACTTAAATTTGAGTGAGCAAAATTATTTTTTGCAACTACTAATAAACCACTAGTTTCTTTATCAATTCTGTGAACTATACCTGGACGAAGAGAGCCATTAATGTCTGATAAATTTTTCTGATATTTATAAACTAAGCCATTTGCTAAGGTATTTTTATAATTTCCTGCGCCCGGATGTACTACTAATCCTTTTGGCTTGTTAATTACAAGTAAGTCATTATCTTCGTGTATTATATCTAGTTCAATTTTATTTGAAGATATATTGTTTTTATTGACCTCAGATATATTAAATTGAATTTTATCATCGGCTTTAATCTTTGTTGAAGATTTAAATATGTATTCACCATTAATTTTAAGTTTTCTTTTGTCGATAAGTCTTTTAATATGAGATCTAGTGTATAAATTTAAATTATCGGATAAAAAAATGTCAATCCTTTTACCATCATTAGATTTGTTTACTAAGAATTTTATTGTTTTATTCATAAATTAATTTAAAATAAAATTATTGCGCCGGTAGCTTCAACTGGATAGAGCGCCGGATTTCGGCTCCGGAGGTTATGGGTTCGACTCCTATCCGGCGCACCATCAATCATGCAATCCAGTTTTTAAATTTATTTTTGTTATTTATTATATAATTTGGGAAACTATTATCTAAATCTATAACTTTGTAATTAATATTTCTCTCAAATAAATCTTCTCCTTTGGCTATTTTTTTTTCTATTTCTTTAATATTATTAAATTTTGGTATGTTAAATTCTTGATGGGCAAAAGAATTAATTTTCCTTTTTATTGACTCTGGGTTTTTTAAAAAACTGAAATGCCATCCCCCGTTCTTTATAAGTTGAGGCTGTTTTTCAGAAAATATCTTCCAAAAAGGTTGCTTTTTAATCTTGATATTTCTAAGCCATTGAGGAGATTTTAAGTATCTTTTTTGACATATTTTTGTACCAACCCAATACTCATTAGTTATATTTAGTAGATTTATTTTTGATTGAAAGTTTCTTTGCAAAAAACAAGCATATTTATTTTTAATATCAAATTCTTTAATTTTTTGTGGATCTGGAATTTCATCAATATCAGATATCATTATCAAATCTTCAGGATCGTATTTAGCTATTCCTCTTTGTAAGGCGTTTCTTTGAAATTGATCCCTAATATGACTTTCATGCCAATTTTTTTTCAAAGACTTAACGTTTGATGGCATATCATTAACTACTATATACTCAATTTTGTTTTTAAAATCTGGAAAATAATCCTTATTAAATTTCAATTCTTTTTCATTTCCAGCGTGATCTTTTGTGGCTTCACATAATATAAATTTGTCGACAAATTTATTTAAAGTATTTAACCTAATTTCTAAAATTAGATCTTCATCAAAATACATAAAACAATCTATTATTTTCATTTTAATTATTCTCCCATATTTATGAGAGTACCCCTTTTTTTTGCACCATAATATGAAGCATAAAAAACTATTACACCTAAAACAAAATATACTAAGGAAATTAATATAGATTTATAAATATTATAATAGTTAACTTGTTCATTAATCAGCATATTCCTCATTTCTTCAAAAATATGAACTAAAGGCAGCCCTTTTGCAAAAATTTGTAGGATATGAGGTAAAATTTCAATTGGGTAATATATACATCCCAAAGGTGCTAAAAAAAATAAGCTTGCCCAAGCGATATTTTCAAATGATGGTCCAAATCTAAGCAATCCTGAGGTAACAAATAAACCTAAGCTAATTCCAAATAAATATAATGAAATTAATAGAAAGATTAAAGGGAAGCCTAGCTTCAAAATAGAAACACCGAATAAGGGTATAGATATTAATACTGCAGGAACTAATCCTATTAAAGTTCTTAAAATAGCTGTCAAAGTTAGCGAAGCGATAATTTCTCTAATCTTAATAGGAGCAATAAATAAATTCGTAAAATTTCTACTCCAAATTTCCTCAAGAAACATCATATTAAAACTAATGCTAGCTCTAAATAAAAAATCGTACAAAATTGCTGCAGTTAGAATAATACCAACTGTATTACTGTAATAATCTGAACTTAAAGTAAAGAATTTTGAGATAAAACCCCATAAAAATATCTGAACAGTTGGCCAATAAATCAAGTCAAGAACTCTGGGAAATGAATTCATTATTAAGTAAAGATGTCTTAAACCTAATGCGTATATCTTATTGAAATTCATCTGAACCTCTTACCAATTTCAAGAAAGTCTCTTCTAAATTATTTCTTCCGTGTTTTTTTGTTAGTTGCTCGCAAGTCCCTCGATCAACAATTTTTCCACTCTTCATCATAATGATGGAGTCGCAAAGTCTTTCAACTTCATTCATATTATGTGAGGCTAATAAAATAGTAACTTCATTTTTAGATTTATATTCTTGTAAATAACTTCTTATAAAATCGCCTATATCAGGATCCAAACTTGCAGTAGGCTCATCTAATAAAAGTATTTTAGGTTTATTTATTAAAGATTTTGCTAATGCGACTCTATTTTTTTGACCAGAAGAAAGCTCACCTGTTTTTCTCTCAAAAAACTTTTTTATGTCTAAATCACAAGAAACTTCGTTTATACATTTATCTAAATTTTTTACTCCGTACAATCTTCCGTAAATCTGAAGATTTTGTTTTACTGTAAGTTTTTTTGGAAGTTCAACGTAAGGGGAGGCAAAATTTAATTGAGATAGAATATCGTCTCTTTTATAATCATTAAGATTTTTGTTATTTATTAAAATTTTACCCTCTGTTGGTGTTATTAGCCCTAAAAGCATTCCAATCGAGGTGGTCTTCCCACATCCATTAGGACCCAATAAACCAATTGTTTTATTTTTTTCAATTTTAAAATTCACTTTGTTGACAGCTACATAGTTATTGTAAATTTTAGTAAGGTTATTAACTTCAATAAGCATTATTTAGCTGCCTTTCGAAGCCTGTCATTGATTGCGGTTCCTGCTCCTGTATTTGGTATTTTTGATACATAAATTTTTTTATATCCTTTATTTTTTATATCTCTTAATGTCTTATATAAATTAGATGCAGCTTCATTCAAGTTAGCTTTTTTGCTTAAATTAAATTTATTTTTTTTTCCTTTAAATTTATTACCGAATATGACGTGTGCGTCACTTTTATTTTTTGGATTTTTATTTAAAATAATAGGTATACCTGGAGAATAGTGTTTTTCTAGCATACCTGGAGATTTTATTAATTTACTTTTTTTAAAAGAATTAACCTTTAAAATCTTTTTAAAGTCGTGATACCCAAGTACTCCAGGTCTAAGAATTTTTGGTTTTCCTGTTAAGTCAATTACCGTTGACTCAATCCCAATTTTAGATTTACCGCCATCTATAATTATATTTATTTTTTTTCCGAAGTCTTCAAATACATCAATAGCATTAACCGGGCTTAGCCTAGTTGAAATATTTGCACTTGGCATGGCAAGCGGAAAATTAGAATATTTTAGTATTGACCTTATTATTTTATGACTTGGAAATCTAATAGCTATAGTTTTTAATCCCGCTGTTGCCTTCTTTACAATTTTAGAGTTTTTACTCTTTTTTAAAATAAAAGTAAGCGGACCTGGACAAAACTTTTTATATAGTTTAACAAAATTTTTACTTATTATTACGTCTTTCTTTATTGAATTAATGTTATAGTAATGAATTATCAAAGGGTTTTTTTTTGGTCTTTTTTTAAGACCAAAAATTTTTTTAACGGCTTTTGAAGAATAAGCATTTCCAGCTAATCCATATACTGTTTCTGTAGGTAAACCTGCTATTTCTCCTTTATTAAGATACCTTAAAGTCTTTGTTAACGTCTTCTTATTAAAAGAATATATGTTTGAATAGTCACTTTTCATAATATAATTATTATTTTAATGAAATTTGAAAATATTCCAGCTGATATTAAAAGTAAATCTTTAAAAGAAGCTAAAAATGAAATCGAGCTTATTTTGGCTAGACTTGAGGATAAAAATCTAAATTTAAATGATAATCAAGATGATTATAAAAGATTAATATATTTGAATAAACATATGGAAAATCTCTTTAAAAAAAAATTCAAAGATATTTCAAGTCAACAAACGATTAAAAAAGATGATAAAAACTAGATTATCAAAAAATGCAAAAAAGATTGATCGATTTTTGTTGACCTTTCTTAACAAGCAGGAAAAATCATTACTCTTATATCCAATGAAATACGGAGTTATCTCTGGTGGAAAAAAAATAAGATCAACAATTATTTTAAACGCTGGAAAATTGTTTAATGTTAAAGAAAAAAAATTAATTAATGTTTGTGCCGCTGTAGAGTGTATCCACTCTTACTCTTTAATTCACGATGATTTACCATGCATGGATAATGATAATATTAGAAGAGGAAAATTGGCAACACATAAAAAGTTTGGTGAAGCTACAGCAGTTTTAGCAGGAAACTCTTTGTTAACTTTAGCGTTTGAGCTAATCACAGATAAAAATTATCAGATAAAAACTTCCCAAAAAAATGAATTAATTAAATCACTAGCTGAATGTTCTGGTCATACAGGAATAGCTGGGGGGCAACAACTTGATCTTAAATTTGAGAATAAAAGAAAAAATATTAACCAAATCATAGATATGCAAAAGAAAAAAACAGGTAAATTATTTAATTTTTGTTTAACAGCAGTAGCAATAGTTTCAGAGAGAGATGAAAAAGACAAATTTTTTCTGGGTAATCTTGGAGAGGATATTGGTTTATTATTTCAATTGGCGGATGATTTTTTAGACGTAAAAGGAGCAAAAGAAGTTGTAGGAAAACCTCTAAAAAAAGACAAAAAAAAAGGAAAATCTACACTAATAAACCTAATGGGTTATGGCAAAGCTTTTCTATTCGCTAACAGTTTAAAGAGAAAAATATTGCTTAAATTAAAAAAACATGGAACAAATGCAAATGATTTAATTGAAACTATAGAATTTATATTAGGAAGAAATTTTTAATGAAAATAATAAAACAAATAAATTTTCCATCGGATTTAAGGAAATTTAAAAAAAAAGATTTAAAACAAATATCAGATGAATTAAGAGAGGAGCTCATTGACGTAGTTTCTGAAACAGGAGGACATTTAGGAGCAGGTTTAGGCGTAGTTGAGCTTACTGTAGCTTTGCATTATGTTTTTGATACGCCAAAAGATAAACTTGTTTGGGATGTAAGTCATCAATGTTACCCTCATAAAATTATAACAGGTAGAAGAGATAGGATTAAAACTTTGAGAAAAGGAGGAGGTCTATCTGGATTTACCAAAAGATCTGAAAGCGAGTATGATCCTTTTGGTGCAGCCCATAGTTCAACCTCCATTTCCTCAACATTAGGTATGGCTGTTGCAAAAAAACTTTCTAATAATAATAACAATGTTATTGCAGTTATTGGAGATGGTGCAATGAGCGCCGGTATGGCTTATGAAGCAATGAATAATGCAGGAGCTCTTAAATCAAACTTAATTGTTATTTTGAATGATAACGACATGTCTATTGCTAGACCAGTAGGCGCAATGAGCAAATATTTAGCAAAGCTGCTCTCAGGAAAATTATACTTCAGTTTAAGAGAGACAATAAAGATGATAATTTCATCTTTTTCAAAAAGATTTAGTCAAAAAGCCGGCAAAGCAGAGGATTTATTGAGAAACATTGTAACTGGCGGTACTCTTTTTAATGAATTAGGATTTTATTATGTAGGACCCATTGATGGCCATGATGTCGAAAATCTAGTAGAAATTCTTGAAAATGTTAAAAATTCTAATCATAATGGTCCAGTTTTAATTCATGTCAGAACTCAAAAAGGTAAAGGCTATAGACCTGCAGAGGAGTCTGGTGACAAATATCATGGTGTTTCAAAATTTAATGTATCAACTGGAGAACAGTCTAAATCTAAGTCAAGCGCACCATCATATACAAAGGTTTTTGCAGAAACATTAATAAAACACGCTGAACAAGATACTAAAATTATAGGCATTACTGGTGCAATGCCGTCTGGAACAGGGCTTAATATTTTTGAAAAAAAATTTCCAGATCGAACATTCGACGTAGGAATAGCCGAGCAACATGCTGTAACTTTTGCAGCAGGTCTAGCTACAGAGGGATATAAGCCATACGCCGCTATTTATTCCACATTTTTACAAAGAGCATACGATCAAGTAGTACATGATGTAGCTTTACAATCATTACCGGTTAGGTTTGCTATCGATCGAGCAGGGCTAGTCGGAGCTGATGGGCCTACCCACGCAGGATCCTTCGATGTAACTTACTTGTCAACTTTACCTAATTTTGTTGTGATGGCAGCAAGTGACGAGGCAGAACTTGTTAAAATGATTAATACTACAATAGAAATTAATGATCGGCCTTCAGCTTTTAGATATCCTCGAGGCAATGGAATAGGTATAAGTTTACCTTCAACAAAAGAGGTTTTAAAAATTGGTAAAGCAAGAATTATAAAAGAGGGTAAAAAAGTAGCAATTTTAAACTTTGGCGCAAGACTTGAGGAATGCAAAAAGGCTTCAGAAAAACTTTATTCTAGAGGGATTAATTGCTCCATAATAGACGCAAGGTTCGCCAAACCTTTAGATGAAAAATTAATAATGGAAGTTGCAACTAACCATGAGGTTTTGATTACAATTGAAGAAGGATCAATCGGAGGCTTTGGATCGCATGTTATGCAGTTATTATCAGATCGGGGAGTTTTTGATACAGGTCTTAAGTTTAGATCAATGATACTACCAGATATATTTATCGATCAAGATACTCCAGAGAAAATGTATGAGGCTGCAGGTTTAGACAACCTATCAATTTTTAATAAAGTATTAGAAACTTTGAACTCAAACATAATAGTAGCAAAAAATAAAAATAAAATTACTAATTAATTACATTGTGCCCTGTGCATCAATAAATGATCTAGTAAAACACAGTTCATCATTGCTTCTCCAATAGGAACAGCTCGGATCCCTACACAAGGGTCGTGTCTTCCTTTTACAGAAATTTTCGTATTGTTACCTTTCTTGTCTATAGTATTTCTACTTGTTAGTATCGAAGAAGTAGGTTTGACAGCAAATGAAGCTATAATATCTTGACCCGAAGAGATACCACCTAAAATTCCACCAGCTTGATTTGATTTAAACCTTAATTTACCGGAACCTGAACTCATTTCATCTGAGTTTTCTTCACCACTTAAAAAAGCTGCGTTCATTCCTGCACCAATATTTACTCCTTTCACTGCATTGATACTCATTAGTGCCGCTGCAATATCAGTATCTAATTTTGCATAAATAGGAGCACCTAAACCTACAGGTATTCCAGATGCCCTTAACTCAATAATAGCTCCACACGATGATCCAGCTTTTCTGACAGCCAAAAGATATTTCTCCCAAAGTTTTACTGATTTTTTGTCGGGACAGTAAAAAGGATTTTTTCTTATTTCGCTATCACTCCAATTTGTTTTATCACATGACATTAAGCCTAATTGAGTGACTGCTCCAATGACATTGAATTTCGAACCTATTATTTTTTTTAAAACAACTTTAGCAACAGCCCCAGCGGCAACCCTACTAGCCGTTTCCCTAGCTGATTGTCTACCACCACCCCTATAATCTCTTATGCCGTATTTCTTAAAATAAGTGTAATCAGCGTGGCCTGGTCTAAACTTATTTTTAATAGTTTCGTAATCTCGAGAGCGTTTATCTTCATTATAAATTATCATTGAGATAGGTGTACCTGTAGTTTTACCCTCAAATATACCTGATAGAATTGATACTTTATCCGACTCCTTCCTTTGAGTTGTGAACTTAGATTGACCTGGGCGCCTCCTATCCATATCTTTTTGAATATCATTCTCTGATAAAGCTATATTTGGCGGACAACCGTCAATTACACAACCTATTGCAGGACCATGAGATTCTCCCCATGTAGTAAATCTAAATATTTTTCCAAAAGTATTAAAAGACATAGATATTTAATGTATAAATTATTTTAGAGAATTTATGAATCAAAAAAATGGCAAAAATTCACTTGGAATAGATATTTGCTTTGAAGATCTAGGCAATCCTATAGAATTGTTCAAAAAGTGGTTCACCAAAGCAAAAGAAACTGAGATAAATGATCCAAATGCTGTTGCAATTGCTACCGCAAATAAAAATCATCAGCCAAACGTTAGAATGGTACTATTAAAAGGTTTAAGTGATAGAGGATTTGTTTTTTACACTAATTTAAATAGTAAAAAAGGTACAGAGCTCAAAGAAAACCAAAAAGCATCAATGTGTTTTCATTGGAAAAGCTTAAGGCGCCAGGTTAGAGTTTTGGGTATAGTTGAGGAGGTCTCACAAAAAGAAGCTGACGATTATTTTAACTCAAGACCCTATAAAAATAGAATTGGTGCTTGGGCATCAACTCAATCTAAAATTCTAGATAGTCGAGAAACTTTTTTAAACAAAATAAAAGAATTTGAAAAAAAATATCCTAATGAAAGTAACGTACCTAGACCACCACATTGGTCTGGCTGGAGGGTGATACCAAAAGAAATTGAATTCTGGTTAGACGGAGAGGGAAGGATTCACGAAAGACTAAATTATAAAAAAAATAATGGGCAATGGCTAAAGGAATTATTATATCCTTAAAAAGATCTATTTAAACTGAAGCTTGTTAAGTTTTGCAAGATTTTTTTATCTTCACTATCTGGGAATATAGCTAAAGCATCATAAGAAAAATTTACAAAAAATTCAGCTTTTTTTAAAGTCGTCTCAACTGCTTTATATTTATTAATAAGTGATAAGGTTTCGTGAAAATCATGGTCACTTCTTTTTGCTTTTCTCATTATTTCATTTAAAAATTTTTTTTCTTTTTCATTACCTTTTTGAAAAACTGTTATTAAAGGTAGTGTCACTTTACCTTCAAAAAAATCCTTGCCTATCTCTTTACCAAATAATTTTTCCTTCGCATAATAATCGAGCGCATCATCCGCAATTTGAAAAGCTAAACCTAAATTTCTTCCGTATGACTCTAAAGCTTTTTTCTCTTTGTCATTACTACCGGATAAACAAGCCCCAGTCTTAGTAGAGGCTGAAAAAAGTGAAGCTGTTTTCAGATTAATTATATCTATATAAGTTTCCTCGAGAAGGTCTGCTTCACCTTTATGCTGAAGCTGTAATACTTCACCTTGAGCAATTTTAGCAGAAGTTGAAGATAACAATTTTAAAACTTCTAAGTCTCCATCTGTAACCATCATTTCAAAACATCTACTTAAAAGATAGTCACCAACTAGTATTGAAGATTGGTTACCCCAAATTGAATTTGTTGTTTTAGCTCCTCTTCTAAGCTCACTCTTATCAATGACGTCGTCGTGGAGAAGTGTCGCCGAATGAATAAGTTCTACGCAAGCAGCTAAATTAATATCTCTGTTATCTTCTTTATAACCAGTTAATTTTGCAGATCCTAAAGTTAACAACGCTCTTAATCTTTTTCCTCCAGATTTAAGATGATGATCGCTCATCTTTTCTATTAAATTTACCTCACTTTTTAGTTTTAATTGAATAAGCTCCTCAACTTTTTCGAGTTTCTTGTTTAAAAGAGTTTTTAGTTCTAGATAAGCAGAATTTGCTGATTTTTTTAGAGGTACAACTGATCCCATAAACGTCATTTATATTTGTTTTTAATTAATAATAAATTTTTAAATGGTCACGTGGTGACGCACCCACAATTCAACTAGAAGTAGCGTAATTATTAATTAAATTTTAAATTTTTACTGCTATAAGAATATTAGCAATCTTCGTAAAAATATGTTTTCGATTTTTAAGAAAAAAAAGATAGTTCCACATGTTAGACTGACCGGAATAATTGGTTCAGGAGGCAGATTTAAACAAGGAATGGAATTAGCTAATCAAAGAGATATTTTAAAAAAAGCTTTTTCAGTTAAAAAAATTTCACATGTAGCTATCTCTATTAATTCACCCGGTGGTTCACCTGTTCAATCTCATTTAATTTATAGTTATATAAGGCAACTTGCTGAAAGTAATAAAGTGAAGGTAATAGTATTTGCCGAGGATGTTGCAGCATCCGGGGGTTACTTTATTGCCTGCGCCGGAGATGAAATTTTTGCAAACTCAAGCTCCATTATTGGATCGATAGGAGTGATATCAGCTTCATTCGGTTTTAAAGATTTAATCCAAAAAATTGGAGTTGAAAGAAGAGTATATACTGCTGGAAAAAATAAAAGCACTTTAGATCCTTTTAAAGATGAAAAAGAGGAAGATATTAAAAGGTTAAAAACTATTCAATTAGAGTTACACGAAGATTTCATCAAAGTTGTAGAAAGAAGTAGAGGATCCAAACTAAAAGATCCCGAAAAAAATAATATTTTTACGGGAGAGTTCTGGACTGGAAAAACATCTCTTAAACTAGGGTTAGTAGACGGAATCGGAAACGCTGATCAAATTTTAAAAGAAAAATTTGGAGATAAAGTAATTATAAAAACTTTTGAAAAACCAAAAGGATTTATAGCGAGAAAATTGTCTTCATCTATTCAAGATCCTATCGAAAAACTCACTAATATTATAGAAGAAAAATCGATGTGGCAAAGATTTGGTTTGTAAATGCCAGCTAAAAAAAAAGTTAAAAAAAAAATAAACTTTCTATCTTTTCAGGAAATAATTATGAATCTTCAAAAATTTTGGGGAAAAAATGGCTGTATAATTTTACAACCTTATGATTTGGAAGTCGGTGCCGGTACTTTTCATCCCGCTACAACATTAAGATCTTTAGGACCTAAACCATGGAAAGCAGCTTACGTGCAACCTTCAAGAAGGCCCACAGATGGTAGATACGGAGAAAATCCTAATCGCTTGCAACATTATTATCAATATCAAGTTATAATAAAACCATCTCCAAATAATATTAAACAAACTTATCTTAAAAGCTTATCAGCAATTGGTATCGATATAAAAAATCACGATATACGATTTGTTGAAGATGATTGGGAAAGCCCAACTCTTGGAGCTGCAGGACTAGGTTGGGAAGTTTGGTGTGATGGAATGGAGATAACTCAGTTCACCTATTTTCAACAAATGACAGGAATAGAATGTAAACCTGTTCCTGTTGAGATTACCTATGGGCTTGAGAGATTATGTATGTTTGTTCAAGGAAAAAGCAATGTCTTCGATTTAGAATGGAATAGTGAGGGAGTTAAATATAAAGAAGTTTTTTTTCAAGCTGAAAAAGAATTTTCCGCTTATAATTTTGAATTTGCTAACACAGCAGGTCTTTTAAAGAATTTCGAGGCCTTAGAAAAAGAATGCAAAGCTTTACTTGAAAAAAATTTATCTCTTCCTGCTTACGATCAATGTTTAAAGGCAAGTCATATTTTTAACTTGCTAGATGCTAGAGGCGTAATTGGTGTGGCTGAAAGAACTGGATATATAACCAGAATTAGAGAGCTAGCAAAAGGCTGTGGATCACTTTGGTTAAGTTCACAAAAATAATTTATGGCTGAATTTTTAATAGAACTTTATAGTGAAGAAATACCCCCGCAATTGCAAATCAACGCAAGAAATCAACTAAAAATATTAATAGAGAGTTCTTTTAAGGAAAAAGGTATCAAATTTGAGAAAATTGAGGTTTTTTCAACACCTACAAGATTAACATTATTTGCTAACAATCTTCCTGATAGTATTAAAATTGCCTCTCAAGAAATCAGAGGGCCTAAAGTTGGATCACCAGATAAGGTTTTGGAAAGATTTGCTAAAGCAAAAAATCTTACTACAAAAGACTTGTTTGAAAAAAATACCGATAAAGGGAAATTTTATTTTATTAAAACAAATGCCAAGAGTTTTTCAGTTGAGGATTTACTAAAAGAAATTTTACCAAAAACTTTAGCGTCAATAAGTTGGAAAAAATCTATGAAATGGTCGCATTATGATTTAATTTGGGGAAGGCCATTAAGGTCAATTTTAGCATTGTTTAATAGTAAAAAACTAATTTTCAAATTTGATCATTTAGAGACAACAGATAGAATTATCGTTCAGCAAGAACTTACGATGAAGTCTTCTAAAATTAAAAATTTTAAAAATTATATTACTTTTCTTAAAAATAATAAAATTCTTTTAGATCATAATGAAAGAGAAAGATTAATTATTAATAGAATTAAATCAGTGGCCAAATCAAAAGATTATAAAGAAAAAATTAGTCATACTTTACTAGAAGAAGTTGTTAATATAGTGGAGGACCCGAATATTCTACTAGTTAATTTTAACAAGGAATATTTAGAGATCCCTCAAGAAATTATTATTTCTACACTAGAAAAACATCAAAGATATTTTCCTGTATTTGATAATAAAGGAAGACTTACAAATAATTTTTTTGTTGTAGCCAATAAGAAAGATGAAAAAAAATTAATAAAAGAAGGGAACAAAAGAGTGGTAGAAGCTAGATTATCGGATGCTAAATTTTTCTGGGATAAAGATAGATCAAAGAATTTAATAAAACAAATTGCAAACCTAAAAGCTATAATGTTTTACGAGAAACTTGGAACAATTTATGACAAAACACAAAGAATAAGACAACTAGCTGCTTTTTTATCTGATGATCTAAATATAAATAAAGAAAAAGTTCAAATCGCAGCTTCTATATCGAAAGCAGATTTATGTTCAGATTTAGTTGGTGAATACCCAGAACTACAGGGGGTTATGGGAAAATATTTTGCTTTATCACAAGGCTTTGAGGAGGATGTAGCTAATTCAGTAAGTGAACATTATCTTCCAATAGGATTGACCTCAAATCTTCCAAAAAAACCATTCAGCTACTCAATATCAATCGTGGATAAGATTGATACCCTTGTAGGTTTTTTTATAATTGATGAAAAACCTACAAGTTCAAAAGACCCTTTCGCCTTAAGAAGATCGGCTATTGGCTTACTTAGAATAATTATTGAGAATAAACTTATCTTTAAATTAAGAGATTTAATAAACTATTCAACCAAACTATATGAGCATCAAGGTGTACAAATAAAAAATGATAAAGTAGAGCTACAAGTCCTTAGTTTTATTAAAGAACGAATGAGAAATATTTTAAAACAAAGAAAAATTAAGACTGATATTATTGAAGCTTCTATAAGTTCACACTCTGGAGATAATTTTTTAGATCTTTATAAAAAAACTCTTTTGATGAACAAACACATAAAAAAAGATGTTGGAATGAATGCGGTCAACTCATATAAAAGAGCTGCAAATATTTTAGATAAAGAGGATAAATCTATTTCAGGAAGACCTGATGCGGTGCTTTTCAGGAAGAATGAAGAAAAGCAGCTTTATGAAAAAATTAATGAGATTAGAAAAGCTTTTACTGTAAAAGACAGCAATAAAGATTATGAGGACTTGTTAATAAAATTGTCACATACTAAGGAGTCTACAGACAATTTTTTTGACAATGTAGTGGTAAATGATGAAAATCAAGACATTAAAAATAATCGTTTAGAGTTACTCAAATTGTTTTGTAACACGTTTGATAATTTTATCGATTTTTCAAAATTAGAAGGACTGTAATGGCAAAAGTTATATTTAGCTTTGATGATAAATCTGCCAAGAAGTTAAAGAACAAAAAAAATATTTTGGGCGGGAAAGGAGCAAACCTTGGTGAGATGGGTAGATTAGGTTTACCTGTTCCCCCTGGATT
>CACJFE010000005.1 GCA_902592655.1 uncultured Pelagibacteraceae bacterium
TTCATTGAAAGTTTCACTCCCGGCGCAATTACTCCACCCTCATAAACTCCATTTTTAACTATGTCAAAAGTAGTCGCGGTTCCGAAATCAATAATTAGACAGTTTCTAAATTTTTTTCCTTCTATAGAATTAACTATCCGATCTGAGCCTAGTTGTTTAATATTTTTCAAATTAATTTTGATCAATCTTTTTAAATTGAGTTTTTTTACGTCTATTGTTTTAAATCTCAATTCTTTAAAATCTTTGCTAATTTTTCTATAAGCTTTTGGCACAACACAAGAAAATAAAATCTCTTTTTTAATATTTCTTTTTAATGTTTTTTTTAAGATTTTTTTAATGTATCCTCTTGTAAAAATATTTTTAGTATCAAATATTATAGATTTTGAATTTTTTATTTAATAAACAAATTCTGGTTGAAGTATTTCCAATATCTCCTACTAAGTAATACATTTTTATTTATACTTTCTTCTTATTTCAGAAAAAGACATTCTTTGAGTTTGATTTAAAAATTTCTCATACACTGTTAAGATATTTTTTACTATTTTCTGATTATCAACTCTTCTATTAGTTATATTTTTTAAACAGGTAGATTTAAAGTTTTTGTTTTTTGGAGCTATGTTTGTATTCAATCCGATACCAATTAATAAGTAATCAAATTGATTAAATTTGATTACCTCTTGCAAAATTCCACAAAATTTTAATCCTTGATACAGTAGATCATTTGGCCATTTTATCATTATATTTTTTGAAGTTTTTTTAGAAATCAACTTTCTTAGTAAAAATGCATTTAATACGGCAAATTGTTTAAAATTAATTTTGTTTTGATCTAATTTGAAAAATATGGTCATAAATAAATTTCCCTCTTTTGAATCCCATTTTTTTCCAACTCTTCCTCTACCTGCTGTTTGTTTTTTAGATATAATTAAGGTAGGGTCAACAACGTTTTTTTTTATTAGTTTAATTGCAACGTCATTTGTACTTTTTACAATCTTATATTTTTTGAGTTTTATTTTCATCAACTTACAAATAAAGCAGTCACCATATTATTAAATATTGAAGGATATAAAAAGAATGTCACTAAAAAAATACAGCTTGCAAAAATAGAAAATTGAGCCTTTTTATTCTTTGTTAAATCAAATGTAATTGCGCTGTCATCAAAATAAATAGTCTTTATAATTTTGAGATAATAAAAAGCAGACATCACAGTTGTTAATAATCCTATGATCGCTAACGTGTACATTTCTTGTTCAAGCACTGAAACAAAAACATAAAATTTAGCAAAGAAACCTCCAAGTGGCGGAATTCCAGCCAAAGAAAATAAAATTATTAATAATGAAATTGCTAAAATTGGATGTTTTTTTGAAATTCCTGACAAGTCAGATATACTTTCCTTATACTGACCATCTTTTTTAATTAAATAAAGGCAAGAAAAAGCTCCAATATTCATTATTACGTAAATTGAAATATATATTATTGCGCTTTGATAGCCTGAGACAACACCAGTGGCGACGCCAGCTAAAGCATAACCAATATGACCTATTGAGCTGTAAGCCAACAGTCTTTTGAAATTTTTTTGGACCATTGCAGCTACTGCACCTAAAATCATTGATCCGATTGAAATAAATATAATAATAGTCTGCCACTCAAGTAAAATATTTGAAAAAGGAATAAACATAAATTTTATTAATAAAGCAAGACCAGCAACTTTTGGAACCACTGCAAAATAACTGGTGATAGATGTAGGAGCGCCTTCATATACATCAGGTGTCCACATATGAAAAGGAACTGCCGAAACTTTAAATGCAAGACCTACTAGAATAAATACCATTGCAAAAACCGCTCCGGTATTTTCTTTGGTTAGTTTATCGGCTATCAAATCAAAATTTGTAGAACCGGTAAAACCATAAAGTAAAGAACAACCGTACAATAACAAACCTGAGGATAGTGCGCTTAAGACAAAATATTTTATACCTGACTCTGTAGATCTTAGATTATCCCTGTCGATTGTAGCTAAAATATAAAGAGATAAAGACTGAAGCTCTAAACCTAAGTAAAAAAGTATTAAATCATTGGAACTTACCATAAAAAACATACCGAGGATCGACATAAGAACTATGATTGGATACTCAAATTTGTCTAATTTATTATCTAAAATAAAATTTTTAGATGAATTAAGAACAAAGAAAGAAGAAATAAGTATTAATATTTTAAAATAATTAGAAAATGCATCTCTTGTAAAACTATTCAAAAATATTTTTACCTCATTATCAGGATTACTCAAGATTATCATGACTGTTGCTACTATGATTAGTAAGGTTAAATTAAAAATAATGTTAAAACTTTTTTTTATAAAAACACCTAACATAAGAATTGTAAAAATTGATAAAGAAAGGAAAATTTCAGGAAATAGTATGTTTAAATTATTAATCATAATTGATTTGCATTTAAATCATTTTGATAATTATCAATTAAACTATTTATAGAAATATCAAATGTTTCCATTAATGGCATAGGGTAAAAACCAAAGAAAATTATAAAAAAAGCTAATACAGTTAGCATAATCAATTCAGATTTGTTTACATCATTTATTTTTTTTATTTCAGAATTATTAGTAGATCCGAAGATCACTCTTTTGGTTAACCACAACATATAAGCTGCACCTAGCACTACTCCAAATGTAGCTAGCATAGCTGCTAAATAACTTTTTTGAAACGTTCCAGTCAAAACTAAAAATTCTCCTAAAAAACCAGATGTTCCAGGTAAACCAAGAGCAGCTAAAGCAAAAACTAAAAAAAGAAATGAGTATTTTGGCAAGTAATTAACTAATCCGCCATAGTTACTTATCATTCTGGAATGGAGTCTGTCATACACCACTCCAACACACAAAAACAAAGCTGCTGAAATTAGACCGTGACTTATCATTTGATAAATACTTCCCTCTATTCCTTGTTTTGTTAAGGTAAAAATTCCTAAAGTTACATAACCCATGTGAGCTACGGATGAATATGCAATCAATTTTTTCATATCATCCTGCATCAATGCAACTAAAGAAGTATAAATAATTGCTATAATACTTAATGTATAAATTAGTGGTGTAAAAAATTCTGATGCATTTGGAAACATTGGTATTGAGAATCTTAAAAAACCATAACCAGCCATTTTTAATAAAATTGCAGCAAGTATTACTGAACCGGCTGTAGGTGCCTCAACATGAGCATCTGGCAACCAAGTATGAACAGGCCACATCGGCATTTTTACAGCGAAAGAACTCAGAAATGCTAACCACAATAAATTTTGGTATTCTTTTGGTATTTTTATTTCATAAATTTGAGTAATATCAGTGGTTCCAGTTATCCAATAAATTACTATTATTGCAACCAACATTAAAACAGATCCAAGCAAAGTGAATAAAAAGAATTTAAAGGCAGAATAAACTCTTCTTGGACCTCCCCAAACACCAATAATTAAAAACATTGGTATTAAACCAGCCTCAAAAAATAAATAGAATATTACAAGATCAAGAGAACAAAAAACTCCAATCATAAAAGTTTCTAAAATTAAAATAGCTATTAAAAACTCTTTAACTCGGATCCTCACGCTATTTATGCACGAAACAATACAAATTGGTGTAATGAAAGTTGTTAAAACAATAAATAATATTGAAATACCATCGATACCTAATTTGAATTTGATGAAATTATTTATCCAGGATTGATCTTCTACAAACTGAAAATCTGGAATACTTGTGTCTAAGGAATACCATAAAAATAATGATAGAAAAAATGTAGCAATACTTCCAAATAAAGATATAGAAATTACACCAAAGTTATTAGTTTTACTTTTTGATAAAAAAATAAAAAGAGAACTAATTAAAGGTAAAAATATTAAAGTCGATAGTATTGGAAAATTCATTTTATTTTAAGATTAAATAAGTTAATAGAACAGATAAACCTAATAGCATTACAAAAGCGTAGTCATAAATAAATCCTGTTTGTAATCGTCCTGTTTTATTAGAAATAATTTTTACTAATTTTGAAATACCGTCAGGTCCAAATTTATCAATGATGCCAATGTCGCCTTTTTTCCAAAAAAAAGATCCAATTTTTTTTGCTGTAACGACAAAAACTTTTTCATAAAGTTCATCGATGTACCATTTGTTAAGTAAAAAATTATATAAAGGAATATTAGTATTTTTAAAATCCTCTAAAGTTTTTGGATTAATAATATAAAGGTAAAATGAGGTTGGTATAGCTATTAAAACTAAAATTGGTGTTGTCAATAAAAACCAGAGAGGGATAGCCTCATACTTTATTTCGTTTAGAAAAAAGATAGAAAGTTGCCAAAAATCATTGTTACTACTCCCAATAAATATATTTTTGAAAAAGTAACCTGAAAATATGGCGCCAATGCTTAACAACATCAATGGCAATAGCATAACAAGAGGAGACTCATGTGTTTCATCTATTGATATTTTTTTATTATTATAAGGCCCATGAAACGTCTTAAAAAATAATCTCCAAGAGTAAATTGAAGTTAGGAAGGCAGTAAAAATACCTATTGAAGCAGCATAATTACCTAAAGATGAATTTTTTAAATATGCAAATTCAATAATTGCATCTTTAGAATAAAAGCCTGAAAGAAATGGAAATCCCGTTAATGCTAAAGTACCTATCAGCATAAAAGTGTAAGTATATGGTAATTTTTTTCTAACTCCTCCCATATTTCTAATGTCTTGCTCATCTTTAAATGCATGAATAACTGACCCAGCGCCTAAAAATAATAAAGCTTTAAAAAATGCATGAGTAAATAAATGAAACATAGCTACATGATATGCTCCAACTCCAGCAGCGAAAAACATATAACCTAATTGACTACATGTTGAGTAGGCAACTATTTTTTTAATATCGTTTTGAACTAAAGCTACAGATGCTGCAAATATAGCAGTTATCATACCTATTATTGTGACTAAGTTTAATGCAACTTGAGAATACTCAAATATTGGAGAACATCTAACTACAAGGAAAACACCCGCTGTAACCATAGTGGCAGCGTGTATTAAAGCAGAGACAGGAGTGGGACCTTCCATTGCATCGGGTAACCAAGTGTGAAGTAAAAATTGTGCAGACTTTCCCATTGCTCCAATAAATAAGAATAAACATATTAAAGTTATTAAATTAGCTTCAATACCAAAAAAAACTAAAGTTTTTTCAGAATATTGTGATGCAATATTAAATGTTTCCTCAAAATTAATTGTCCCAAAAAAGAAAAATATGAGAAATATTCCAATCGCAAGGCCAAAATCACCTATTCTGTTCACTATAAAGGCTTTAATGGCAGCATTATTTGCTGACTCTTTTTTATACCAAAAACCAATTAAAAGATATGAGCATAAACCTACTCCTTCCCATCCAAAGAATAACTGTAAGAAATTGTCCGAAACCACTAAGGCCAACATTGAAAAAGTGAAGAGTGAAAGGTAAGACATAAATCTTGGTTTATGTGGGTCGTGGCTCATGTAACCGATTGAATAAATGTGAACTAGTGCAGAAACAAAAGTAACTACCACTAGCATTACCGAACTTAATGGATCAATATTAATAGACCAATTTGCTATAAAACCACCTGAAGATATCCATTCAAAAATTTTGTAATTACCATATATGTTGTTTTGAAAACCATTCCAAAAAACTATAATTGACATGATTGCGGATATAGTCACAAATAAACTAGTTGTGATTTCTGAAAAATATTTTGTTAATGACTTTCCAAAATATCCTAAGAGAGAACCAATCAGTGGTAAGAATATTATAGCGTATTCCATTTAACCTTTCATGCCATGAATATCTTCTACTCTGATAGATCCCCTATTTCTGTAGTAAACCACTATAATAGCAAGACCTATTGCTGCTTCAGCTGCAGCTACAGTCAAGATTAACATTGTAAAAATTTGACCGACAATATCGCCAGAAAAAATAGAAAATGATATCAAGTTTATATTTACTGCTAATAATATTAGTTCAATAGACATTAAAATTACAATGATATTTTTTCTATTCAGAAAAATTCCAATTACACCCAAGAAAAAAATTATGGCACCTAGTGATAGATAATGTCCTAAACCAATCTCAATCATCTATCTTAACTCCTTGGTCAGACTTTACTTCAACAAGTTCTACAGCAGTAACAGGACTTCTGGAAACTTGTTTTAAATAACTTTGTTTTTTTACTCCCACTCTTTCTCTAAACGTTAAAAGAATTGCTCCAATCATTGATAAAAGAAGAACTACACCAGCTAACTGAAAATATAATATATAATCAGTATACATAACTAAACCCAATTGGTGAGTATTAGATATATCGGAAATTATTAAAGTGCTACTAGACATTACATCTTCCTTATATTTCCATCCACCAACAACAACTAATAGCTCTAATAAAATTAATACACTTACAATCAAACCTGTAGGTATATGGGTTGATTTTCTTCCAATAAACCAAGACTGTTTTTGTTCAGCAACGTTAAGCATCATTACTACAAACAAAAATAATACTGCAACAGCACCCACATAAACTATTAATAATATCATACCTAAAAATTCAGCACCAACCATGATGAACAAACAACCTACTGAAATAAAATCTAAAATTAAAAAGAAAACTGAATTTATTGTACTTCTAGATGTAATTACCATTAAAGAGGAAAAAATTGCAATAATTGAAAAAAAGTAAAAAAAAATTGAATGAACTATCATTTATCTATAGGGTTTATCTAACTTAATATTTTTCGCTATTACGGGCTCCCATCTGTCACCATTTTCCAAAAGTTTTTCTTTATTATAATAAAGTTCTTCCCTAGTTTCTGTTGCAAATTCAAAGTTCGGTCCTTGCACAATTGCATCCACAGGACAAGACTCCTGGCATAAACCACAATAGATACATTTAAGCATATCAATATCATATCGAGTGGTCTTTCTGCTTCCATCAGATCTTTCTGTTGACTCGATTGTGATAGCTTGAGCAGGACAGACAGCTTCGCATAATTTGCATGCAATACATCTTTCTTCACCATTTGGGTATCTACGAAGAGCATGTTCTCCTCTCATTCTTGGGCTGATTGGACCTTTTTCGAAAGGATAATTTATAGTTTTTGACTTTTTAAATATTTCTTTTACTGCCATGTATAGCCCAGAAATAAATTCTACAAGAAATATAGTTCTTAAAACTCTGTTAAGGTTCATTAAAAATTTCCTTTTGGTAGCTTGTCAAAATAAAACAAGAAACTTGCAGTTAAAACTAAATAAACTAATGAGAACGGTAAAAATATTTTCCAGCCCAACCTCATAAGTTGATCATATCTATATCTTGGCACAATGGCCTTAATTAATGCAAATAGAAAAAATAAAAATAAAATTTTTAATATCATCCAGATTGGCGCCGGAACTAGATTAATTGGGTATATGTCTACAATCGGTAGCCATCCACCTAAAAAAAGTACGGACCCCATAGCACACATTAATAAAATATTAGCATACTCACCCAGCCAAAACATTGCATACATCATACCCGAATACTCAGTTTGGTATCCTGCTACTAGCTCTGCTTCTGCTTCTGGTAAATCGAAAGGAGGTCTATTAGTTTCAGCTAATGCAGAAATAAAAAAAATTACAAACATTGGAAATAGTGGAATGACATACCATAATTCTCTTTGTGCAATTACAATGTCATTCAAATTTAAGGAGCCAACGCACAAAAGAACATTAATTATTATTATACCAATTGAAACTTCGTATGAAACCATTTGAGCGGCTGACCTGATGGCACCTAAGAAAGGGTATTTTGAATTTGAGGCCCAGCCTCCCATTATTATTCCGTAAACTCCTAATGAGGAGACTGCAAATAAATACAAAATTCCAACATTGATATCTGATAGTACTAGATGTTCGCTCATGGGAATAACGGCCCAAGCTACCAATGCCAAAGTCATAGTTACTATAGGGGCAAGTATAAATACTACTTTATTAGCGCTTGCAGGAATTATAATCTCCTTGAAAATATATTTTAAAGCATCTGCTAAAGTTTGAAAAAGTCCAAAAGGACCTACAACATTTGGGCCTCTTCTCTTTTGTACCAGTCCCCACACTCTTCTATCTAACCAGACTATCATTGCAACGGATACAAGAATTGGTACCAGTAAGAAAATGATTTTATAAATTTCTTGTCCTAATATTTGCAAATATTCCATCATCTATTATTAGTGCCAGTTTTTTTTAAATTTTGTCTAATTTGCCTACACTCGCTCATTGTCTTTGATGCCCTTGAAATTGAATTAGAATAAAAATAATCTATTTCTTTTATATCAATTTGCTCACTAAAAAAGTTTGACTTGTTATGACTTATTTTGCTTTCCTTAAAACTAGGAAGATCACTTAATTTCGTAAAATTAGGTATTAAATTTAAAACTTCTTTTCTTAACTTCTCAAAATTCAATAAACCATGATTCATACCAGTTTTCTTAATTATTAAATTAAATATTTTCCAATCCTCTAGGGCCTCGCCTATAGGATAAGAGGCTTTCTTACACTCTTGAACTCTACCCTCTAGATTTTCATATAAACCATCTTGCTCCGTGTATGCTGCACTCGGAAGCACTAAATCAGCTATTTCAGCTCCTTTATCACCATGACTTCCTTGATATATAATAAACTCATGATTTTTCTTTAATTCCAAGTTATCTGAACCCAAAAGATAAATTAATTTGAATTTATTATCTCTTAATTTTTTAAAAAAAGAGCTCTCTTTTTCTTGTTCTTTAGATAAAATTTTTAGATCTATTAAACCAACTGTGGATGCATTTTGAGGAAGAAAGTTCAAAGCATTCCACTCTTTTGTAATAAGATTTTTTTTTATTAAAAGGTTTTTTAATTCCTCCAGTATAAATTCACCACTTTTTAATTCTAGGGCTGATTCTCCTATTATTATAATTGGTTTTTTTGCAGAAGAAAATTTATTATAAAATTCTCCCTTTTCATTTATTATATCTTTTAAATCATCTGTTTTATTACCAATTTTAGTATATTCATATGTAAGATCTCCAGGATCACCTATTGAGAAAATTGGAATACGTTTTTGAGCGAATATTTTTCTAATCCTTACATTCAACATAGTGGCTTCATGTCTGGGGTTTGTACCTATTAAAAGAATAAGATCAGATTGTTCTATACCTTTTATAGATGAGTTGAATAAATAATTAATTTTTTCTGCAGAATTAATGTAAAATTCTCTTTCTCTAAATTCTAAATCTTTAATTTTTAAAGCACTAAATAATTTTTTAAAACC
Source organism: uncultured Pelagibacteraceae bacterium (assembly GCA_902592655.1). Classification (GTDB taxonomy): domain Bacteria; phylum Pseudomonadota; class Alphaproteobacteria; order Pelagibacterales; family Pelagibacteraceae; genus Pelagilacustribacter. The sequence goes on from CACJFE010000005.1 coordinate 9,337, forward strand.
CAATGAATTTTCTAAATTGACCAAATCTCCTATATGGCCACCTATCTCATAAGGCTCACAAGATTTTATTTTATTAATCAAAAGTTCTATTGCTTCGTCCCAGGAAGATTTTTGAAGTTTATTATCTTTTTTAATATACGGAACATCTAACCTCTGTTTAAGTAAACCATCGCAAGAATATCTTGTTTTGTCAGAAATCCACTCCTCGTTGATATCATTGTTTAATCTGGGTAATATTCTTTTTACTTCCCAGTTATAAGTATCAACTCTAATATTTGAGCCAACAGCATCCATCACATCAATACTCTCAGTTTTTTTGAGTTCCCATGGTCTTGCCTCAAAAGCATAAGGTTTAGAAGTAAGAGCTCCCACCGGGCACAAATCTATAACATTAGCTGAAAGTTCGGACTCCATTGCTTTCTCTAAATAAGTTGTAATTTCCATATTCTCCCCGCGTCCAATGGCACCAATTTCAGGCACACCAGCTACCTCTGTGGCAAACCTCACACATCTCGTGCAGTGGATACACCGGGTCATCTGAGTTTTTATTAAAGGACCCATGTACTTTTCTTTCACTTGTCTTTTGTTCTCAATAAATCTAGACTTATCTACTCCATAATACATGGACTGATCTTGTAAATCACATTCACCTCCCTGATCACAAACTGGGCAATCTAGAGGATGGTTGGCTAATAAAAACTCCATCACACCTTTTCTTGCTTTTTCAACAGATGCTGTATTAGTTTTTATATTCATCCCCTCCGCTGCAGGCATTGCGCAAGATGCAATAGGTTTAGGTGATTTTTCCATTTCGACTAAACACATTCTACAATTTCCCGCTATTGACAACTTCTCGTGATAACAAAATCTTGGAATTTCGACATCTGCAAGTTCACAGGCCTGTAAAACTGTCATTCCATTCTCAAATTCTATTTCTTTTCCGTTAATAGTTATTTTAGGCATTTTTATTTTCCAAAAGATGCTGGTCAACTAGATAAGGATTATCCACTTTCTTTTTTATTAATGGCTCTTCTCTACATCGGCTTTCAATCTCTTTTTTGAAATGCCTTAACAAACCTTGAACAGGCCATGCAGATCCTTCACCAAAAGCACAAATTGTGTGTCCTTCAATTTGTTTAGTAACGTCTGACAATAAATTGATATCACTAAAAGTAGCTTTTCTTTTTACAACTCTATCCAAAATTCTCCACATCCATCCAGCGCCTTCTCGGCAAGGAGTACATTGACCACAGCTCTCGTGTTTGTAAAATCTTGCTATTCTAGCCATGCATGCAACAATATCTTGATCTTTATTTATTACGATTATTCCTGCTGTCCCAAGTCCACTTTTATTTTCTTGCAGTGAGTCGAAATCCATAGTGATCGTATCGCAAATCTTTTTAGGTAGTAAAGGCATTGAAGAGCCACCTGGTATAACAGCTTGGAGATTTTCCCATCCACCAATTACACCTCCTGCATGTTTTTCTATTAGTTCACGAAGAGAGATGCCCATTTCTTCTTCGACATTACAAGGTGAATTAACATTTCCAGATATACAAAATATTTTTGTTCCAGTGTTTTTTGGTTTACCCAATGATGCAAACCACTTTCCACCTCTTCTTAAAATAGTTGGCACTACAGCAATAGTCTCAACATTATTTACAATAGTTGGACAGCCATACAGACCTACTAAAGCAGGGAAAGGAGGTTTTAACCTTGGTTGGCCTTTATTCCCCTCTATACTTTCTAATAAAGCAGTTTCTTCACCGCATATGTAGGCTCCAGCTCCATAATGTATATGAATGTCAAAATCCCAGTCCGATCCACAAGCATTTTTTCCTAAATATTTTTTTTCATATGCTTGATCAATTGCATTTTGTAATCTTTTACCTTCATTAAAATATTCTCCCCTAATATAGATGTAACAAACGTGAGCATTTACTGCGTAACCAGCTATTAAACAACCCTCTATTAATTTCTGGGGTTCAAATCTTAGTATATCTCTATCTTTACAAGTTCCAGGTTCAGACTCATCTGCATTAATTACTAGATAATGTGGTCTAGAACCAACTTCTTTTGGAGCAAAAGACCATTTAAGACCAGTGGAAAAACCTGCTCCTCCTCTTCCTCTTAGTTCAGAAGTTTTTATTTCGTTTATTATCCATTCTCTTCCTTTAGAGATTATATTTTTAGTATCTTTCCAATCATCTCTTTTAATCGCGCTTTCAATTTCCCACCCATGATCATTGTAAAGATTTTTAAATATTTTGTTCTCTGGTTTAAGCATGATTTTCTCCATTAATTGACAGTTTTTTTTCCGGTGAAGTATTTTTACGCCCTCTATAAGATCCAGGTTTTAATGGCTTATTGTTAATGAGTGAACTTAAAATCTCTTTGGTGCTTTTTTCATCTAAATCCTCATAGTAATCGTCATTAATTTGTATCATTGGAGCACTAACACATGCACCTAAACACTCGACTTCCATCCATGAACAATTTCCATTTTTTGAAACCTCATTTTCATTAGGTGATATTACTTCTTTGCAAAGTTTGACAATTTTGTCAGCACCACGAATTAAGCATGGAGTTGTAGTACAAACTTGTACAAAATGATTTCCAACCGGTGCTAAGTTGTACATTGTATAAAATGTTGCAACTTCATAAACGGAGATATAAGGCATGGATAAGTAATTTGCGATATATTTCATAGCTGCTAACGGTATCCAGTTATTATTTTGTTTTTGAGCCAAATAAAGAAAAGGCATCACAGCGCTTTTTTTGTTTTTTTCTGGATATCTTTTCAAAATTTCTTCTGCTTTTTTTAAATTTTCACCCGAAAATTTAAAATCCTTTGGTTGTGAATCATGAACTTTTTTTAAACTCATCTGTCAACTTCTCCAAAAACAATATCTAAAGACCCTAGTACAGCTGGCACATCAGCAAGCATATGACCACGAATTAAATAATCCATCGCTTGAAGATGAGAAAAACCTGGCGCTCTAATCTTGCATCTGTAAGGCTTATTACTTCCATCAGAAATCAGGTAAACTCCAAACTCCCCCTTTGGAGCTTCTACTGCAGTATACACTTCTCCTTTGGGCACTCTATACCCCTCGGTAAATAACTTAAAATGATGAATTAAAGCTTCCATGGATTGTTTTAGATCATCTCTTTTTGGAGGTGAAATTTTTCCGTCAATTGACTTGACGGGTCCTTTAGGAAGCTTTTCAATACATTGTAAAATTATTTTTACGCTCTCTCTCATCTCTTCTATTCTGCAGAGATAACGATCGTAGCAATCACCGTTTTTACCAACTGGAATTTTAAAATCTAAGTCTTTATATATCTCATAAGGCTGAGATCTTCTTAAATCCCAGGGGACACCTGAACCTCTTAACATTACTCCTGAAAAACTATGATCTAATGCCTCTTTTTTGGTTACTAATCCTATATCAACATTTCGTTGTTTAAAAATTCGATTATCAGTGAGCAAACTCTCCAAATCATCAATAATCTTAGGAAAAGATCTACAAAACTTTTCAATATCTTCAACTAATTTAGTAGGTATATCTTGGTGTACACCCCCGGTTCTAAAATAATTAGCATGAAGTCTTGAACCAGATGCCCTTTCATAGAATGTCATTAAAGTTTCTCTTTCCTCGAAGCCCCAAAGCGAGGGGGTTAATGCTCCAACATCTAATGCTTGAGTAGTAACATTTAATATATGACTTAGTATTCTACCAATCTCACAAAAAATAACTCTTATATACTTTGCACGTATCGGAACCTCAATTTCAAGTAATTTTTCCGCAGCTAAAGCGAAAGCATGCTCTTGATTCATTGGAGCGACATAATCCAGTCTATCAAAATAAGGTAGGGCTTGAGTGTAAGTTTTCTGTTCAATAAGTTTTTCAGTTCCTCTATGAAGCAATCCAATGTGAGGGTCTGCTTTTTCAACAACCTCTCCATCGAGTTCTAATATCAGTCTCAAAACACCGTGAGCTGCGGGGTGTTGAGGGCCAAAATTTAAATTTAATGATTTAGTTTTTTTTACCATCTTTTTCAAATTTATTAATTGTTTTTAAATATTTTGTTCCTTCCCATGGGCTTTCAAAATCGAAATTTCTATAATTTTGCTCTAATTTAACTGGTTCATAGATAACTTTTTTTTCTTTTTCACTATATCTAACTTCATTAAAACCAGTTAGAGGGAAATCTTTTCTTAATGGATGTCCTTTAAATCCATAATCTGTCAATATTCTTCTTAAATCTGGATGATTTTTAAACTTAATTCCATACATATCGAATACTTCTCTTTCCATCCAATTAGCTGATGGAAATATTTTTGTGATTGAATTAATAGTTTGATTGGTTTCAAATTTTATAGAAAGCTTAATTCTGTTGTTATTCTCATGAGATAATAAAAGGTATACAAGTTTAAAACGTTTTTCTTCGTCAGGATAATCTACCCCAGCGATATCAATTAATTGTCTAAATTTGCAATTCTCATCTGATTTTAAAAATTGAATCACCTCAATTAAATCATTCTCGTTAATTTCTATTAATAATTCATCGTATTCAATTGATGAATTTTGAATCTTGCTAGAAAGTTCCGAATTAATTAATTTTTCTAAACTTATTAGACTTTTTGACATAAATTATCTCTGTAAGTTTCCTTCTCTTCTGATTTTTTTTTGTAATTGTAAGATGCCATAAAGTAGTGCTTCGGCAGAAGGAGGACAGCCTGGGATATAAATATCTACTGGCACGATTTTATCACAACCTCTAACAACAGAATATGAGTAATGATAATAACCTCCTCCATTAGCACAACTACCCATTGATACTACGTATCTAGGTTCTGGCATTTGATCATAGACTTTTCTTAAAGCTGGAGCCATTTTATTAGTTAATGTTCCAGCAACAATCATTACATCGGATTGTCTTGGTGATGCTCTAGGAGCTGCTCCAAATCTTTCTAAATCATATCTTGGCATTGAAGTCTGCATCATCTCAACAGCGCAACACGCTAAACCAAATGTCATCCAGTGTAATGATCCTGTTCTAGCCCAATTAATTAAATTTTCAGATGAAGTTGTTATAAAACCTTTTTCCGCAAAATCTTTTGCTAAATCTTTAAATTCTTCAGGTATCTGTTTTTGTTTGTCCGCGTTAAGATCAAATTTTACTCCCATTCTAAAGCTCCTTTTTTCCACTCATATATAAAACCAATGGTTAAAATTGCTAAAAAGATCATCATAGACCAAAAGCCAAGAGCGCCTAGACTGCCAAGAGATATTGCCCAAGGAAAAAGGAATGCGATTTCTAAATCAAAAATGATAAATAATATTGCCACTAGATAAAATCTTACGTCAAACTCCATTCTAGAGTCATCAAAAGCATCAAATCCACATTCATAAGCAGATAATTTTTCTGGATCTGGATTAGAAGGGGACGCTAAAAAATTTGCTAATATAAATCCTATACTCAAAAATAGAGCAATAAATAAGAAAATTATTATTGAGAGATAATCTGTTAAAAAGTTATAAATCATTTTGTTTATTAATACCTACTTCAATACCGTAGTTTGAAGATTCTTATATTAATGATTGTCTTTTATAGCATTTATTTTTAAAGAGTACAGGACAGAAGGAAGCATTTTTGTTGACTAATAAATGTTGATTTATAACTTTTTAGATGAAAATCATTATCAACTAGTGGCGGGAGTGACGGGACTCGAACCCGCGACCTCCTGCGTGACAGGCAGGCGCTCTAACCAAACTGAGCTACACCCCCGAGGGCTTTTGGTGGGCGGTAAAGGACTCGAACCTATGACCCTCTCGGTGTAAACGAGATGCTCTACCAACTGAGCTAACCGCCCAAATTAAATAAAATCGAGATATACAATAAAAACTTTATAAAGTAAAAAAGTATTTAATTTCTAGTGTAATTTATATAAATAGCAGTATTATTGTAAATCTATGATTATAACTTGTAACTGTGGTGAAAAGAAATTTACGCTTCCAGATAATTCCATACCTGCAGCTGGAAGAATGGTTCAGTGTGGTTTTTGTGGATTAAAATGGAAACAATTCCCTGTGGGAGATGTGGAAAAAACACAATCAATCGCTCGTCCAAAAAAGGTGGTTTCAAGAACTCAGCCTGTCCAACCAAAAATACAAAAACCAAAAAAAATAAAAAGGACTGCTCCAAAACAAACAAGAGAAATCAGTTTGTACTCACCTGAATATTTAGCAAAAAAGCATGGTATCAAAATCAACGACGCACAGCCTGAAAAAAAAATTAACAAACAGGAAAAAAGTAAAGTTTCTTTTGGATTTTATAATTCACTACTTGTATTTATTTTCTTTGTGATAACTTTGTCGCGTATTTTATATTTTTCACAGGAATTTATAATAACAAACATACCAGCATCTGAATATTATTTAAACTATTTCTTTGAAAGTATTAGAAATATTTTTGAAATTTGGAAGAGTCTAATTATTAATTACTAAGCTCTAGATCTTTAATATTTATAAAACTTTCTGATAAGTGAGAGTTATTTTTTTTAATATCATTATAAAAATTCCATGCTAAAACAACTAGTGTATTTTTCTTATTTTTAATTTTAGATTTATCTTTAATAGGTATTTTCATTCCAGGTATAAATTTGTTATGTTTTAATTTATTATCTTCGACTATAAAATCAATTTCTTTTGAAATTCCAAAAAAATTGAGTGCAGTTGTCGCTTTTGCAGGAGCTCCGTAGCCAATAATTATATTATTATTATTTTTTAGTTTTTTAATATTTTTTCTTACATTTTCCCTGATTTTATAAACTTTTTCTCCAAATTCTTTATAAGTTCCAAAATTTTTAATTCCAAATTTATCTTCTTCTTTGAGCATTTGTTTTACTGATTGTTCAACTTTTACTTTTTTATCCTTTTTAATATAAACTCTTATTGAGCCTCCATGAGTATTTACTTTTTCTGATCTAAATATTTTTCCGTTTAATCGGTTAAAAAAATTAACTAAAGAGGTAAGTGACCAATAGTTATAATGCTCATGATAAATGTTATCAAAAGTAAGGTCTTTCAAAGTATTCATTAAATACTGTACCTCTATAACTATAGTTCCTTTTTTACTTAATAGTTTAAACATACATTCAGCCATCTCGTTTAGTTTATCTGAATGAGCAAAAACATTTGAGGCTAGAATTAGATCTGCATTTTTTTTTAAATTTTTTATATTTTTTTTATTCAAAAAACCGTTGAAAGTTTTAATCTTGTTTTTATTAGCCAATTTAGCTAAATTTTTCGCTGGCTCAATTCCAAGAATTTTCTTAAAGCCTTGATCTAGAAAAGGTTTTAATGCAACTCCATCATTGCTGCCTATATCAATTATATAAGATTTTTTTTTATTTAACTTAAAATCTTTAATATATTTTTTCGAGGCTTTTACAAAGTGATCTCTAAATACTTTAGAGGTAGAAGAAGTGTATAAATAATTAGAAAACATTTTTTTTGGATTAACTGCAACTGATAATTGGCAATTATGACATCTATCACAATAATTCATCTCTAATGGATATAATTCACATTTCTCATTCTCTTTTTTTAAAAGATTATTTGCAAGAGGTTGATAACCAAGTGATACAACTCTTTTTAAATTTGTATTACCACAGGATCTACAATCAAACTTATAACATTCTAACAATAAATTCTTTTCTTCTTCATCTACGAATAGGTGTTTAATAGTATGAGTGATGCCATAGTTGTCATGCTCTCTTTCTCCACGTACCAAATTTAAAAATGTAGTATCCTTTGTGAAGACCATAGTATGCGCAACATTAGGTTTTATTATTGATAACTGTCCTTCGTTAACCACTTGAGTTATTTTTGGTGAATTAGGATTTAAAATATCTTTATATATTTCTATAATTTGACCCTTTGTGAATAAACATTTTTGTTCTTGTTGAGGATGATAGTGGTTGGCTCTAATAGTTCCTTTTTTTGAGTTAATTAAACCAATTAAATTAATTGGTTCTGTCAACTCGTGATTACTAATTTTACCTCTAGTGTCTACATATTCATTTTCTCCATTTTTAACGAATTCAAGATCTTTTATTAAATCTTGCTTCGACCATTTAAATATCATTTCACTAAGACTTTGATTGATATTGTAAAGAAATTTAAATCCTGTATTTAAAAGTTTTTTATTAGATAGAGAAAAACCTAAATTTGGTATTTCATTATTTGTTTCTATAATAGATACTTTTGGGTTGATAGTTTTGCAGATTAGCGCAACTTCTTTTACAGTTTTCGCATCCTTAGTAAGATTAAAAACTTGAGATGCAATATCTTCTCTTTCTTCCATAAACTTAAAACACCTAGCAACATCAATCAAAGGTACTAAGCTTTTAATTTGTCTTCCTCCAGCAAATAATCTTAAAGTGCTATTTTGAGAAGTTGCTTTGGCAAAAAAGTTAACCATAATATCTGTTCTGGTATTATCGTGAGAGTAGCCGTAAACAGAACCTAATCTTAAAATAATATAATTTTTACCTGATTGTTTTAATTGATTTTCATTAATAAATTTCGAATTACCATATGAGAGCATTGGTTTAGCTGGTTCATCTTCCTCTATATTTTTAGAAACTTTTTCTAAACCTTCGTAAATAACATGAGTTGATGGCATAATAATTTTACAATCATTACTCATAGCATCTAAAATATTCTTTGTGCCGACTTCGGCTATTTCTTTTATAAGTTCATCTTGAGAATTATTGCTCTCACTTTTTACCCTTGGAACATCTGTTATACCGGCTAAGTGATGAATTACATCTGCGTTTTTACAGATGTCGTTTATTGTTTTAACATCTCTGATATCGCCATGTATAAAATTCATATTCCATTTTCTTAATTGATTTACTCTTTCAGAACTGAATTTATTATCAATGACAGTAATTTTGTCGTTCCAGCTATAGCCTGAATATATTTTACAAAGTTCAAAACCTATGTAACCAAGACCACCTGTTATTACTATTTTTTTCATTTATAATGTATATAGTAAAATTTATTTTTAAAAAAGAGAGTAAAGATTTATGAAGATTTATGATTGCTTCTTGTTTCACGATGAATCAATGCTTTTAGACTTAAGATTTAACGTTTTAAATGATTATGTAGATAAATTTGTAATTACCGAGTCAACATACCTTCATAACGGTTTACCTAAAAAGCTTAATTTTAATATTTCAAATTTTTCAAAATTTAAAAAAAAGATTGAGTATATTGTTGTTAAAGATTTACCACCTAACTTGGTTTCATCTAAGAAAAACAAAATATCCGAAAGTGAGGAAAAACTAATTAATGGACAATTAAGAGAAGTTTACCAAAGAGAAAAATTATTAGAAGGTTTAAAAGAAGCTGATAAAGATGACTTAATCATCATTAGTGACTCGGACGAAATACCAAATTTAAAAGATTTAAGGGAACAAAAAATTGGAGATGAAATTCTTATCTTTAAACAAAAAATGTTTTACTACAAATTTGATTTATACTATCAGAATTATGATTGGTTTGGTTCTAAAGCTACTAAAAAGAAAAACTTTATATCTCCTCAATGGATAAGGAGTATTAAAAATAAATCATATCCGATTTGGCGATTAGATATTTTATTTGATAGAAAGAGATATAATAATATTAGATTCATAAATAATGGTGGTTGGCATTTTACTTGCATAAAAAAACCTGAGGATGTCCATAAAAAATTGTTAGCCTACTCTCATCACCACGATTACGAGAGCGCTAAATTATCTATTAAAGATTTACAAGATAGAATGAAAAGTAAAAAAGCGCTATATGATCATAGGCAAGATAAAACTAGTACTAGTAAATGGATCAGTGAAGAGGAATTAAAAACTATTGATCATAAATTTTTGCCAGAATACCTAATTCTTAATAAGGTAAAATACAAAGACTGGTTAGAAAATTAATTTTTATCTATCCATTCAGAATATTTAATTAAATTATTTTGAAGATATTTCGGTAGATATTCCAACTCCAACCTTTCTAATGTTTCATTATTTTCAAACTTATTTTTTGTTCTTTGATCTGCTTTGTAGTTATAAATTAATTTTCTATTCTTTATTAAATCTGTAATTTTGTTAACCCCTATGGGATTCAAATCATATTCTATATGATGTCTAATAGACTTTAATTTTTTCTCTACACCAATAGGATCTTTTAAATAAGAAAAATGCCATCCTCCGTTATCTACGAATTTTATATTTCTGTATTTGTTCTTTGAGAAGAACGTATCTAGTCTCCAGAAGGGATAGATCTTACTTTTAATATTTCTAAGCCATTGTGGACTGATCAAATTTTTTTTTTTTATTAATCTAGATCCATACCAATCCATAGAAGTAAATAAATTAAATTTATAACAACAAAAAATTTGGTTAAAAAAAATCATTTGGTTTTTGATATTATTAAGATCCAATTTTCCAAGATCTGGTATTTCATCAACATCGGAGATTATAATTAAATCCTCTCCATTTGCGTTTTTAAGACCTTTGGCTATTGAATTCCGTTGATAAAACTCTCTTAGATTACCATTAAGTATTATTTTTTCTGATATTTTACTATCATCCTTATGTATTTTGCTAAGGTTATTAGGTTCATTTTCTAATAAAATATATATTATCTTATCTCTAAATTTAGAAAATTTTTTTATGTCAAATGTTGGTTTTCTTTTTTCACCTCTGTGACTAAATTTACTTTCAACTATTACAAATTTGTCAACAAATCTATTTAAACAGTTTAATCTTAAATCTAGTAATAATTCTTCATCAAAATAAAGAAAACAATCATAAATTTTCATTTTAAAGAAGAATTTAATTTTTAATGTCTGCTTGTAACTTCAGATTTCGCGCCTTTAACTTTTTTAACATTGTCCATGTCAACCCAATCCACTCTTTTTAAAGGTTTAGTAAGAGCAATTTTTAAAACTTCATCAACATTTTTAACAGTGATTATTTCTATTGAGTCTAAAACAGTTTTAGGAACTTCAATCAAATCTTTTTTATTTTCAATTGGTATTAATACTTTTTTAATACCTGCTCTATGTGCAGCTAGTAATTTTTCTTTTAACCCACCTATAGGTAAAACTAAACCTCTTAAAGTTATCTCTCCTGTCATTGCTACGTTTTTATCTACTGGAATTTCAGTGATTGCCGAGATTATTGATGTTACCATTCCTACACCAGCTGAAGGACCATCTTTAGGAGTAGCTCCCTCGGGAACATGTATATGAAAATCTTTTTTATCAAATATAGGGGGTATAATTCCAAATTCTAAACTTTTGGATCTAATATACGATTTAGCAGCTTTTACTGACTCTTGCATTACATCTCCAAGTTTACCAGTAATTTGCATTTTTCCTTTTCCGGGCATAATCACAGACTCTATTTTTAAAATTTCTCCACCAACTTCTGTCCATGCAAGCCCTGTTACTACTCCCACTCTGTTCTCTTCTTCTATCTCTCCGTAATTAAACTTTTGAACCCCTAATAATTCTTTTAAATCTTTATCGTTGATAGGATTATTAATTTTTTCTTTATTATCTATTTTTTTAACCAATTTTCTTGCAATTTTAGATATTTCTCTTTCTAAATTTCTAACACCAGACTCTCTTGTATAGTGTCTTACAATTTTTCTTATAATGTCTTCATCTATATTCCATTCTTCTTTTTTCAAACCATTATTATTACTCTGATTGGGTATAAGGAACTTTTGAGATATATTCACTTTTTCATCTTCTGTGTAACCTGATAATCTTATTACTTCCATTCTATCAAGAAGTGGTGGTAGAATGTTAAGAGTGTTTGCAGTTGTTACAAACATCACATCTGATAAATCATAATCAACTTCTAGATAATGATCGTTAAATTCTTTATTTTGTTCAGGATCTAATGCTTCTAAAAGTGCTGAAGAAGGATCTCCTCTGTAATCTGTTCCAACTTTGTCTATTTCATCCAATAGAAAAAGTGGATTTTTAGTACCAGCTTTTTTCATCATTTGAATTATTTTTCCTGGTAATGAACCTATATAAGTTCTTCTATGACCTCTAATCTCAGCCTCATCTCTAATTCCACCTAAAGAGATTCTTATAAATTTTCTGTTAGTGGCTTTGGCTATTGATTTACCAAGAGATGTTTTACCAACACCTGGAGGACCTACTAAACATAATATCGGGCCTTTCATTTTTTGAATTCTTTTCTGTACTGCTAAAAATTCTATAATTCTTTCTTTAACTTTTTCTAAGCCATAGTGATCTTCATCTAAAATTTTTTGAGCGTTATTTAAATCAGTATTAATTTTTGATTTGTTTGACCATGGTAATTCTGTCATCCAATCTAAATAATTTCTTACCACTGTCGCTTCGGCAGACATAGGGCTCATTGATTTTAATTTTTTTAATTCAGATAGACATTTATCTTTTGCTAGCTTTGGCATTTTAGCCTCGGAAATAGCTTTAGATAAATTGCCTAGTTCATCCTTACCTTCGTCAATTTCTCCAAGTTCTTTTTGAATAGCTTTTAGTTGCTCATTAAGATAATACTCTCTTTGAGTTTTTTCCATTTGATTTTTAACCCTGCCTCTAATTTTCTTTTCTACTGAAATGACGCTTGTTTCTTTTTCAATAAAAGAGTGAATTTTCTCTAATCTTTTTTTAAGGTCTGTTATTTCTAATAATTCCTGCTTCTCAAAAATTTGAATGTTAAGATTTGCAGATATATTGTGAGCGATCTGTGAGGGATCTTTTAGTTTTTTGACATTATTTGAGCTATCGTTCAAATCTTTTTTATTTAAAACTTGTAATCTTTCAAATTTTTTTACCAGACCTAAAGCTAGTTGATCCAAATCTTTTGATATATTTGTATCTTCTGCGACTTCAACTTCACAGGTTAAGTAATTGTCAGAACTTTCATTAAATTTTTGAACTTTAACTCTTTTATCGCCCTCTACTAAAACTTTTACTGTTCCGTCAGGTAATTTTAATAATTGTAAAATTTTACTTAAGCAACCAAACTGAAATAAATCTTTACTAGTAGGATCATCTACTTCTGAGTTTTTTTGGGTCACTAAAATTATTGATTTGTCCGACTTCATAGCTTCTTGTAAAGCTTTAATTGATCTATCTCTTCCAACAAAAAGTGGAACTATCATAGAAGGAAATATCACTATGTCTCTTAATGGTAAAAGTGGTTTTACGTAAGTTGTCTTCATACTTACACTATATGGCAATTAATTTGTTAATTTCAAGAATAATTTTTTTCTACGCTACTGATGTTGATGATTTGTTTCCATATGTCACAATGGGCTCAGATTTACCTTTAACAGCAGAACTATCCACAGTAACTTTGATTACATTTTCCATATCTGGTAACTCAAACATAGTTTTTAAAAGAATATTTTCTAAAATAGATCTTAATCCTCTTGCTCCTGTTTTTTTACTTATAGCTTTTTTTGCTATTTCAGAAATAGCTTCGTCTTTAAATTCTAATGTCACATCTTCAAATTCAAATAATCTTTGATATTGTTTTATTAGAGAATTTTTAGGTTCTTTTAAAATTTTAACTAAAGAACTTTCATTTAAATCATCGAGAGTGGCTATTATAGGCATTCTTCCAATAAACTCTGGAATTAATCCATATTTAATCAAATCTTCAGGCTCTAAAAGTTTCATTACTTGGGAAAATGTTTGCTCTTTAAAATTTTTTACTTTTGCTCCAAAGCCAATAGAACTCCCTTTTCCTCTGCTCTCGATTAATTTATCAAGTCCAGCAAAGGCTCCACCACAAATAAATAATATATTTGTTGTGTCTACTTGTAAAAATTCTTGTTGTGGGTGTTTTCTTCCTCCTTGTGGAGGAACGCTTGCTACAGTACCTTCCATTATTTTTAATAAGGCTTGTTGTACTCCCTCACCTGATACGTCTCTTGTTATAGACGGATTTTCAGATTTTCTACTTATTTTGTCTACCTCATCAATATAAACTATACCCCTTTGGGCTTTGTCAACATTGTAGTCTGCTGCTTGTAATAATTTTAAAATAATATTTTCTACATCTTCACCAACATAACCTGCTTCTGTCAAAGTTGTTGCGTCGGCCATCGTAAAAGGTACATCTAGTATTCTTGCTAATGTTTGAGCTAACAAAGTTTTTCCACATCCTGTTGGACCTACTAATAATATATTAGATTTGGAGAGCTCAATGTCTTTATTATTTTTAGTCTCGTGATTTAATCTTTTATAGTGGTTATGTACTGCTACTGAGAGTATCTCTTTAGCAAGTTTTTGACCGATAACATAATCATCCAACACGTTACAAATTTCTTTTGGTGACGGAACTCCATCTTGATGTTTAACAAGTGAACTTTTGTTTTCTTCTTTAATAATGTCCATGCAAAGTTCAACACATTCATCACAAATGAAAACGGTTGGGCCAGCAATCAACTTTCTTACTTCATGCTGACTTTTTCCACAAAAGGAACAATATAAAATATTTTTATTATTTTTTTCAGTCATATCGAATCAACTTACACTATTATAAATTGCTGGAATTTGCATATCAAGTTGAAGTTGTGAACTTGCCTATATATTGTGTTTTATTTTCTTTTCTCCACAACTGAGTCTATTAAGCCAAATTTTTTAGCCTCTTCGGCAGTCATGAAATTATCTCTCTCTAATGCATCGGATATTTGGTCTACAGATTTTCCAGTATGTTTAGAATATATTTTATTAAGTCTTTCCTTTAAAGACAAAATTTCTTTAGCATGTATTTGGATATCTGTAGCTTGACCTTGAAATCCAGCAGATGGTTGGTGCACCATAATTCTAGAATTAGGAAGTGAAAATCTTTTACCTTTCTCGCCAGCAGCTAGTAGAAATGAACCCATTGAAGAAGCTTGACCGATACATAAGGTTGATACTGGAGAGTTTATATATTGCATTGTATCGTATATTCCTAAACCAGCAGTTACTAATCCCCCAGGGCTATTTATATAAAAATTAATTTCTTTATTTGGATTTTCGGATTCAAGAAATAATAATTGCGCCGTAACTAAAGAGGCAACTGCATCATTTACTGGGCCTACTAAAAAAACAATTCTCTCTTTAAGTAGTCTAGAATATATATCATATGCTCTTTCTCCTTTGCTTGTTTGCTCAACAACCATGGGGATTAAACTATTCATTTTTTCTTCTAATTCGCGACTCATATAGAATTTATACAACTATTGATTACTTTTTACTAATTTTTTTTGTTTTGGGCTTGTCTTTTGTAGAAGATTTAGTTTTAGATTTAGACTTACTATCTACATTTGGTTTATTAAAGTTTTTAAGAATTGTTTCTGCCTCTTTGATATCAATTTCTTTGGTTGTGATTTTAATTTTTGATTTAATTAATTCAATTATTTTTTCTTCATATAATGAACTTTTTAAATTTTGAGAAGCACTTGGGTTCTTTTGATAATATTCCAATATCATTTTTTCTTGTCCCGGCATACTCTTAACTTGCTTCTGTATTTCAGTAGATAAATCGTTATCAGAAACTTTAAGATTATTTTTTTCACCGATCTCGTTTAAAATTAATCCTAATTTTATTCTTGATTTAGCTAATTTTTCATTTTTTTCTTTTTGTTTTTCTTGATCTTCTGACTTCAAATTTTTTGTCATTAAACTAAGTTCTTGATCAATTAAATTTTTTGGTAAATCTATATTATGTTTTTTTTCAATTTGTTCTAGAATTTCTTTTTTTGTGATAGAATTAAGTGCTTGTAAATATTGTCCTGAAATTTGTTTTTCAATCTGTATTTTTAAATCATTCAAATCTTTAGCTCCCATCATTTTTGCAAAGTTATCATCAATTTTATTTTCTATGCCCTTTCTAATACTTAAAATTTTACATTCAAAATTTGCTAATTTATTAACTAATTCTTTTTTTGGGTAATTTGAGGGTAAATTAGCTTTTACAATTTTTTTATCATCTTTTTTTAATCCTAACAATTGGTTATCAAAACCATCTAAGAATAGATTTTTACCTAATTCGATTTGAACTCCTTTTCCCTCGTTGCCTTCAAATTTATCACCGTCGATAGTCGCTTTATAATCAAAAATAATTTGATCTCCGATAAGAGACTTTTCATCAACTTTTTTTTCCTCAAATTTTTTATTTTGTTTTGCAATTTCTTCAATTTTATTATCTATAATTTTTTTCTCTATTTTTATTTTGTAATCAGTAGCTTTAATATTTTCAAATGAACTTAATTTTATTGATGGCAGACAATCAATTTGAAGCTCATAATTTAAATCTTTTCCTTCTCCAAATTGCTTAAGATCTATTTTTGGTTGTCCAGCAACTTTTAGTTTTTTTTCTTCGATAGCTTTAATAGAAGTTTCTCTTAAAACCTTATCAATTACCTCTCCGTAAATAGATTTACCAAATTGACTTTTAATTACTGACGGTGGAACTTTTCCAGGTCTAAAACCTTTTAAAGATACTTCTTTTTGTAATTCTGAGAGTCTTTCTTCCATTTTAGCTTGTATTGTTTTCTTATCAACAATGACTGATAAAATAGTTCTTAAACCTTTTTTTGAATGTAATTCAATTTTCATATTTTTTGGTGGGCAAGAAGAGACTCGAACTCTTAAGCCTTGCGGCACTGGTTTCTAAGACCAGCGCGTATACCAATTCCGCCACTTGCCCTTTTATTAATCGTTGATTTATATAACAAATTAATTTTTTGTTAAACGATAAAGTCTTATATAGGTAACAGTATAAATTAGTAATAAAGCGAAAAACCAATATCTACTCAAAATTGGATTATTAATAAAATATAGACCAGGTAATATTAGAATAAAATAACAAAAATTTATCAAAATTGAAGTTAGGTAATTGGCTTTAAGAATTCCATGTTTATGAGATATTTTATAAAATAATAACATATGAAGATGTTTTCCATCAGGATGTATCGGAGATTTTTTTTGATATAACTTTCTTAAAAATGAGAAAAAAACTTCAAAAAATAAATAAAATACAAGTGTACAGAAAAAAAATGATGAAATTTGAGAATTAAAATTATTTGTCAAAATTACATTTAGAGCGATAATTGATCCCATTAAATATGCTCCACCATCACCTAGAAAGATTTTAGCATTTGGAAAATTAAATAATGTAAAGGAAAGTAATATTATGATCTGAGAAATAGATATTATAGCTAGATCAAAAATATTATTCGTCATATTGATGTAAGTTAAAATTAAATTAATAATAATTAAATTAATTGATAGTAATCCATTAAAGCCGTCAATTAGATTAGCTCCATTAATTATGAAAAGAAAACAAAGAAGGACAAAAATGGTTGAAAATAATTTACTCGAAATTAAAAATGATAAAAATTGTATGTCTAAATTAAGTATTTGTATTGGTAAAAAATATATGAATATAAAAAGAAACATAACCATAAGCAATAATCTTTCAGACGGTTTAATATTAATTCTTAAGTCATCAATAAAACCAATAAAAAACATAGAAATTCCTACCAGTAAGTGTCCATATAAAATTTCAGAATAGAGTAAAAAGTAAATTCCATAGAAAATAAACATTGAAATTATGCATGCCAATCCACCACTTCTAGTTACTGGAGTTTCATGAAAAGCCTGTGGCTTTTCAAAATTTGAATCTAAAAGTGATCCAGATTTAATCTTGTGAGAATATTTACTTATCAAAAGAAAAATAAAAAAAGTTATTAGTGCAAAAACAGAGAGAAAACTTGCTTCTATACTTTCATTTCCCATGCTAATTTTTTAATCCTGTGTTATTTCGTTTAAATATATAGATTCCTAAAAGTATTATAACTAGTGATACAAAAACTTTCCAAGTAATTATCTCATCCATCAAAAAATATCCAAATAAAATTCCAAATATAGGAATTAAATATGCTACTTGAGTCTGAAATACCAGTCCATTAACTGTCAAAATTCTGAACCTTATCAACCAAGCTAAGCCGGTAGCTATCGTGCCAAGATATAATAAAGCTAAAGTTGATACTAGTGACGGGTTCAAGTTCCAGGGCTTTTCAATTAAAATAGAGAAAGGTATTAAAAATATAATTGACCATAATGTAGTCGACGTAGTTACATTTTCATTTTTTTTATGTTTTAACTTTAAAGTTAAAATTCCTCCTATACAGTAAAAAGTTGACCCTAAAATTGTAATTAACGCATAAATGAAATTGTTTTCATTAATAATCACTTTATCAAAAAAAAGTAATATTATACCGCTAAAACCAATTAATACTCCAAGTGATTTAAAAAAAGATAATTTTTCATCTTTTAAAAAAAAATGCGCTAGTATTGAACCGCTTAGAGGTGTTGTGCTCATTAATATTGCTGCTAAATAACTATTAATTTTAGCTGTACCGATAGCTATTAAAACAAACGGTATTGCAATATTGCACAAACCTATTAAAGCAAACCATTTCCAATTTTTGCAAAAGGCCTCTATTTTAATTTTCTTGTAATGACATAAAAGTACCAAAGGTATACTAGCAAAAAATACTCGTATTAAAGCTAGTGTAAAAGGTTCAAAAGAGTAAGTGGCAATTTTTATATTAAAAAAAGATGATCCCCATATTACACCTAAAAATATTAATAATGTTAAATCTAAATTGTTAGCTTCTCTCATTTCAATTAATGATTGTATTATGAATTAATTGCATATCTGATATCAGTTTTTAATTGTTCTTACCAAAAAATTCATTATATATGTTCGCGTCATTATTAAAACTAATACATTTAGTAACTAAAGAGGAGTTTAAATGAGTTCAAAAAATGTTTTAAAGCTTATGAAAGATAAGCAAGTCGAATTTGTGGATTTAAGATTTACAGATCCGAAAGGTAAGCTACAACATCTAACAATGGACGCTACTATTGTTGACGAAGACATGCTTGATAATGGAGTATTTTTTGATGGTTCCTCGATAGCTGGATGGAAAGCAATTAACGAGTCAGACATGATTTTAAAACCTGACCTTGAAAGACCAATAATAGATCCTTTTAACTCTCACACTACATTAAATATTTTTTGTGATATTTTAGATGCTGTAAAGAAAAATCCATATGAAAGAGATCCGAGAGGAACAGCGAAAAAAGCTGAAGCATATTTAAAAAAAACAGGCATTGGGGATAAATCGTATTTCGGTCCAGAGCCAGAGTTTTTTGTTTTTGACGATGTAAGATTTAAAAATGATATGAACGAGACGAGTTTTAGTATCGATAGTTCAGAAGGACCTTATAACACTGGAAAAAAATATGAGAATGGAAATATGGGTCACAGACCCGGAATTAAAGGTGGATATTTTCCTGTTCCGCCAGTTGATAGTGCTCAAGATATGAGAGGTGAATATTTAAAAGCTTTAAAAGATATGGGAGTTAAAGTTGAAAAACATCATCACGAGGTCGCACCAAGTCAACACGAATTAGGAATGTATTTTGGAACTTTAACGAATCAGGCAGATAACGTGCAGCTTTACAAGTATGCTGTTCAAATGGTAACTCACTCATTTGGTAAAACAGCTACATTCATGCCTAAACCAGTAAAAGGTGATAACGGATCGGGTATGCACTGCCACCAATCAATTTGGAAAGGTAGTACTCCAGTTTTTATGGGTAAAGAATATGCAGGCTTATCAAAGCAGGCACTTTATTATATTGGTGGAATATTAAAACATGCTAGAGCGATAAATGCTTTTGCTAACGCTACAACAAATAGTTATAAAAGATTAATACCAGGCTTTGAAGCACCTGTAATTTTAGCTTATTCAGCTAGAAATAGATCAGCTTCTTGCAGAATTCCAGTGATAATGAATCCAAAAGCTGCAAGAATGGAAATAAGATTTCCAGATGCGGCTGGGAACCCATATCTAACTTTTGCATCCATGTTAATGGCTGGGATCGATGGGATTAAAAATAAAATTGATCCGGGCAAAGCGTTTGATCAAGATTTATATTCACTATCTGAAGATGAGGTAAAAAAACTTCCGACAGTTTGTGGCTCTTTAAGAGAAGCTATGCAAAACCTTGATAAAGATAGAAAATTCTTAACTGAAGGTGGTGTATTTACCGACGATCAAATTGATGCTTACATTGAGTTAAAATTTCAAGAAATTTATAATTTTGAACACACACCTCATCCAATAGAGTTTGAGATGTATTATAGTGGTTAAACCTTAAAAGACTCGCCGCAACCGCAACGCTCAGTTTCGTTGGGATTTTTAAAAATAAATTGTGACGAGAATTTTTCTTGTTTAAAATCCATTTCAGTGCCCAATAGATATATTATGGCTTTAGGTTCTATAAGAACTTTAACTCCTTTTTCCTCTATCACCTCTTCGTTAGGTTTAATTTCTTTTGCATATTCCATTATATAAGACATACCCGCACATCCTCCAGATTTTACTCCAACTCTCACACCGATTGTAGAGCTTTCTGCTTTAGACATAATTTGTTTTATTCTTTTAGCAGCGTTATCGCTTAATCTTATTATTTGTTCTTTCATAAATTTAATTCTAATTTAGCTGCCTCTGACATTTTATCTTTTGTCCAAGGAGGATCCCAAACTAATTTTAAATCAACATCTTCAATTCCATCAATCTTCAATATATTATCTTTTACAGAATTAGGCAAACTCTCGGCAACTGGACAATTTGGAGAAGTGAGTGTCATCTCTATTATTACTCTTTTATCATCTTTAACCTCGATTTTATATATTAAACCTAATTCAAAAATATTAACTGGAATCTCTGGGTCATAAATCTTTTTTATTTCAGATATTATTTTTTCTTTCAGGTTACTCATAAAATTATCTTTTTTTTTCTAAGGCTGACAAAAGTGTATGCCAAGCCATTGTTGCACATTTAATCCGCATTGGAAATTCTTGAACACCGGATAATGAAGATATAGTTGTTATTTGATCCTCCGTTAAACTATTTAAAGTAATTTTTGATTTAGTTTTTAACATATTCAAAAAATCATCTGTAACTTTTTTTGAAAATTGTAAATTTCTACCTTTTAAAGTATCTGTTAAAATTGATGCAGATGCTAAAGAAATTGCACAACCTTCACCTTCAAAACTTAAACCTGAGATATTATTATCTTTATCCAATTTTAAAAAAATATGAACTTTGTCTCCACAAAGAGGATTATGAGCTTTTGCATCGTGATTATATCCTTCGCACTTACCTTTGTTTCTAGGATTTTTTGCGTGATCTAAAATAATTTCTTGATAAAGTTCTTTTAGTTCCATTTAAATTTGAAATACTTTTTTACATTTACTAATTGACTCACTTAAAATATCAATATCTTCTTTACTGTTATAAACTCCAATTGAAGCTCTTGCTGAGGCAGGTATTCCAAGTTTGTCATGTAAAATTTGACAACAATGGTGACCTGCTCTAATTGCTACACCATCATCATCTAAGATTGTAGCTATATCATGCGGATGAATTCCTTTAATAGTAAAAGACAAAATAGATGCCCTGTTTTTGGGATTACCAATTATATTTACAGAATTGTCTTTTCTCAATTTTTCTAAACCATATTGAAGTATTTGATCTTCATGTTTTTCTATATTCTTAATTCCCAAATCCTGGATAAACTTAATTGATTTAGCAAAAGCTACTACCTCTGCGGTTTGCATAGTACCTGCTTCAAACTTAGTAGGCGAGTCTGCATAAGTTATTTTATCTTTTTTTACCTCGCTTATCATTCCACCACCTCCTTGATATGGCGGTAATTCATCTACCCATTTTTTTCTAGCATAAAGAATACCTAATCCATTAGGTCCATACATTTTATGACAAGAAATAGCATAAAAATCACACCCCAAATCTTGTACATCTACAACTGAATGAGGTGCGCCTTGAGTCCCATCAATTAATACTGGAATATTCTTGGATTTGGCCAAATCGATAATTTTCTTCACTGGCATAATAGTCCCTGTAACGTTTGAAATGTGAGTAAAAGCAATCATTTTGGTTTTTTCCGTAATTTGTTTTTTAAATTCGTCAATATCAATTTCTCCATTTTCATTTACTGATGCAAATTTAATAACTGCGCCTCTCTTTTTTCTAAGATAATGCCATGGAACATAATTTGAATGATGTTCTAATTCGGTGACTAGAATTTCATCACCAGCTTTAACAAATTTTTCTCCATAAGTGCTAGCTACTAAATTTATTGCCTCAGTAGCTCCTTTTGTAAAAATTATTTCTTCTCTATGTTTAGCATTTATATATGATTGAACTGTATCTCTTGTTTCTTCAAATTTATTAGTTGCTTTAACTGCTAGTGTATGAACGCTTCTACCTACATTTGAAAATTCAGTTTCATAAAATCTGGACATTTCATTAATTACAGTTTTTGGTTTTTGTGAAGAATTAGCGCTATCTAAGTAAGTTAAAAGCTTACCTTTAATTTTTTGACCAAAAATTGGAAATTTTGATTTTATATTTTCAAACCCCATTTATTTGTTCCTTTATAGTTTTTTCAAGAAAAGTTTTTATTTTTTGTTCAGGAATATTAACGAAAACCTCATTAAGAAAACCTGTTATTAAAAGTTTTTTGGCTTCAGTTAGTTTAATTCCTCTAGTCATTAAATAATGAATAGCATCTGCATCTATACTTCCCGATGTAGATCCATGAGAACACTTAACGTCGTCAGCGTATATTTCTAATTCTGGTTTGGCATTAAATTCAGACTTATCATCCAATATAAGTGCTTTACTTAATTGATAAGCATCAGTTTTTTGCGCAATATCTTTTACAAATATTTTACCTTGATAAACACCGTTACTATCACTTTCTAAAACATTTTTAATTTTTTGATAACTTTTACAATTTGGTGCCAAGTGATTTATTTGTGTCTTAATTTCTTGATGTTCATTTTTACCTAAACATAATCCTGATAAAATAAAGCAATTACTATTCTCTTTCGTTAAACTAATATTTTGATCTATTTTGTTAAATGTCAATCCGGAACTCAATATAAAATTTTGATAACTTGAGTTATATCCTTGTGTTCCTGCTACGCTTTTATAAAAATAACCTTTGCTCTTTGTTTTTTGAATAAAGAAACTCTTTAAAACTGAATTATCTTTAATTTCTATATTTTCAAAGGTATTTTTAATAAATTTATTTTTTTCATCAATGTTATATTCTAGCAGAGTTAGTTCAGAGTTTTGATTTAGTTTAATCTTATTAGAATTATTAATAATCTTATTATCTAAATTTGAAGTGAAATAATTATAAATTATAAATGGTTTTTTACATTTATAATTCTCTTGAATCTCTAAATAAAATCCTCCTAAAGATAAAGCTTTGTTTAAGAAATATAGATTATTATTTGAATTATCTTTTACCTCTTCAACTGACTTGAGACTTTGAATTTTAATTTTTCCTTTTTCTTCAAATCTTGTGTCATTTGATTTATATGATCCATTTACCAAGATTATAGAATTATGCTCAAAGTCATCGATTAACTGAATTTTATTTTTCTCAAAATTAAAATTATAATCATTTGAGATATTCTTAAAGTTTTTTTTTATAATAGAATTTAAATCAGTGAATTTCCAGTTTTCATCTTTTTTGTTAGAAAACCCAGACTCTAAAAATAATTTAAGATTTTTCTCTCTGTTTATCTCATCATCTTTTGAGAGAAGAGATGTTTTCTTTAAATCAATATTAAATAACTTTTCCATTATTTTAAATTTTCGTATCCTGTTTTTTCTAATTCTTGGCCTAAATCAGCACATCCAGTTTTAACAATTTTACCGTTAGATAATACGTGAATGAAATCTGGTTTAATGTAATCAAGTAAACGTTGATAATGAGTAATAATTAAAAAAGCATTTTTTTTATTTTTATGAGAATTCACTCCATCAGCAACAATTCTAAGTGCATCGATATCTAAACCAGAGTCTGTTTCATCTAGAATAGCTAGTTTTGGCTCTAAAAGCGTCATTTGAAGTATTTCATTTTTCTTTTTTTCTCCACCCGAAAAACCGACATTTAATTGTCTTGATAAAAATTTTTCATCAATATTTAGTTCAGATGCTTTTTCTTTAATCAATTTTAAAAGAGATAAAGTATCTAATTCCTTTTCGCCTTTAGATTTTCTTATAGTATTTAAAGAAGTTTTTAAAAAATTAGTTGTGTTAACACCTGGAATTTCTAAAGGATATTGGAATGCTAAAAATATTCCTTTTTGCGCCCTTTCTTCGATAGGAATATCTTGTAAGTTTTTACCCTCATACTTTAAAATTCCACTTACTTCATAACCATTTTTTCCAGAGAGTATATTTGCTAAAGTGCTCTTTCCTGATCCATTTGGACCCATGATTGCATGAACTTCGCCTGGCTTAACTTTTAAATTTAGGCCGTTTAAAATTGACTTATCATTTATAGAAGCTTGTAGATTTTGTAATTCAAGCATTATCCAACACTTCCTTCCAGACTGATTGAAACTAGCTTTTGTGCCTCTACTGCAAACTCCATAGGTAGTTGTTGCAGAACCTCTTTACAAAAACCATTAACTATTAAACTTACTGCTTCTTCTTGATTAAGACCTCTTTGATTACAATAGAACAATTGATCTTCATTAATCTTTGAAGTTGTAGCCTCATGCTCCACGGTTGAAGATGAATTTTTATTTTTAATATATGGTATTGTATGAGCCCCACATTTATTACCCATTAGTAATGAGTCACATTGAGTATAGTTTCTAGAGTTCAAGGCTTTTGTTCCAATATCTACGAGCCCCCTGTAAGTATTATCAGCTTTTCCAGCAGAGATTCCTTTTGATATGATTTTACTCTTAGTATTTTTTCCTAAATGAATCATTTTTGTACCTGTATCTGCTTTTTGGTGATTATTTGTAATAGCTATAGAGTAAAACTCACCTACTGAATTATCGCCCTGCAGTATACAGCTTGGGTATTTCCATGTAATAGCAGATCCTGTTTCAACTTGTGTCCATGAAATTTTTGAATTCTTGCCTCTACAAGCACCTCTTTTTGTAACAAAATTATAAATTCCTCCTACACCATCTTTGTCACCGGGATACCAATTTTGAACTGTAGAATATTTTATTTCTGCATCATCTAATGCAACCAATTCAACATTAGCTGCGTGTAGTTGATTTTCATCTCTCATAGGGGCTGTGCACCCCTCAAGATAACTTACGTAACTACCTTTGTCTGCAATTATAAGTGTTCTTTCAAATTGACCTGTTTCTGAAGCATTAATTCTGAAATATGTTGAAAGTTCCATCGGACATCTTGTGTTTGGAGGAATGTAAACAAAAGAGCCATCGGTAAATACCGCAGAATTTAATGTCGCGAAATAGTGATCACTAATTGGAATTACAGAACCTAAATATTTTTTTACTAATTCGGGATATTTTTGGATTGCTTCAGATATCGGACAAAAAATTATTCCTTTTTTATCAAGTTCGCCTTTGAAAGTTGTGGCAACAGACACTGAGTCAAAAACGGCATCAACAGCAACACCACTTAATTTTTTTTGCTCGTTAAGTGGGATGCCTAGTTTATTATATGTTTCAATTAGCTTTGGATCCACTTCGTCCAAGCTTTTTGGTTTATCTTTCATGCTTTTTGGGGCAGAGTAATAATATAAATCTTGATAATTAATATTTGGGTACTTCGGTTTTTGCCAATTAGGTTCTTTCAAAGCCTTTAGTCTATTAAAAGCTTTTAGCCTCCAGTCCAACATCCATTTAGGCTCTTTTTTAATTTTGGAAATAAACTTAATTGTTTCCTCGCTTAACCCTTTCGGAGCTTTAAAGTTTTCTATTTCAGTTGTGAAACCGTATTTATATTCTTGATTTTTTAATTCTTCACTTTTCATAAATCTAATTATTTTTAGTTAAATCTTGCAATTTTACTCTTTCAAAAAAACCATTGATATGTTGATCTAATTGATCCCATAAATTATGTGTTATACATTTTACTGATTTATGATTGCATCCTCGTTTTGAAGATTTTTTACAATTAAGAGTTTTTACTTCTTCATCAACAGCATAAATAATATTAGATAATTTAATTTCAGATGCTGGCTTTTCTAGAACGTATCCACCGTTGGCTCCTCTGGAACTTTTGACTAACTTATTATTTTTTAATTTTAAAAAAATCTGTTCTAGATAGGCTAAAGATATATTTTGTCTTAAAGAAATTTCTGAAAGACTAATTGGTCCTTTGCTTACGTTTGACGCTAAATCTGCCATAGCCATAACCGCGTATCTGCCTTTATTAGTAAGTTTCATAAATTATTGTTGTATTATAATAATTTTTGCCTAATTCCTACTAATTTAGTCAGGATTAAAAAAAAATATTTGTCGCATAAAAACATGCTATAAATCTGTACTTTTTTTTTTAATAATAATCATTATCAATTATGAAGCAAAAGAGTTTAGAAATTTTCATACCCGGACCAGCAGGTAGACTTGAAGCAAAATATTATAAAAACCCCAAATTTGGTTCTCCGGTAGCAATTGTTTTACATCCTCATCCGCAATATGGAGGAACTATGAATAATAGAGTTGTACAAATAATGTATAATATATTTGTCCAAAATGGATTTTCAGTCATCAAGATAAATTTTAGAGGTGTTGGAAAGAGTGAGGGAGTATTTGATAATGGACAAGGTGAATTGTCAGATGCAGCAGCTGCATTAGATTGGATAGAAAGACAAAACTTAGATTACAGTCAATGCTGGGTCTCGGGATTTTCGTTTGGTTCATTAATATGTATGCAATTAATAATGAGAAGACCAGAAGTGAATAATTTTATTGCAGTATCTCCGCAACCAAATGTTTACGATTTTTCTTTTCTTGCTCCATGCCCGACTTCTGGTCAAGTTATTTATAGCGAAAACGACGAATTAGTTACTAAAGAAAGTATAAATGAGTTAGATACAAGAATTAAAAATCAAAAAGGTGTTGAGGTGGCCTTTTCAAAAATAAAAAGTTCAAATCATTTTTTTAAAAACAAGGAAAACGAACTTACATCAGAAATTGAAAAATATATAAAGGATAAAACAGCTTTAATTTAATTTTGAATTAATTCTCCACCTGAGCAAGGTATTTTGCATCCAGTAGTATTTGGAAACGAAATCGGTAAATTTATGATAGATCTAATTGCTAAAAAAGCGAAAGCCTGAGATTCTATGAAGTCACCATCGATACCGTAATCGTCTATATTTTTTATAGAGATAGTTTTTTCTAAGTTTTTTTTTATTTCTTCTAATAAGATCGTATTTTTCCTTCCTCCTCCACAAACTAATAATTCTTTAATTTTTAGTTTGTTTTTCAGGATAGTTTCCATAACAACCTCACCAATAATGCTTGCAGTAAAATTTGTAAGAGTTCTAGCTCCATCTTCTATAGATAAACCTCTAGCAAAAGAAATATCAAAGTCACTAATATCATATGATAATTTATTTTTATTTTTTCTATTAGCATAAAGCTCTTGTGCTTGCTCAAATATTATTTCATTGTTTTCGCCAACCATTGCAAGCTTACCATCTTTATCAAATTTATTTTTTGAATTTTTTCTTACCCAATTATCTATTAAACAGTTGCCTGGTCCAACATCCCTACTAAAAAACTCCTGAGTACCAATTTTACTTTTAATAGCTGTTATATTTGATATTCCTCCAATATTTAAAATTCCAATCGGTAAAGCCATTTTTTTTTTTGAAACTATCAATTGATGAAAAATTGGTGCTAATGGTGCTCCCTCACCTCCGTTAGCAATGTCATTTGCTCTAAAATTGTAAATTATTTTCTTTTTAATTAATTGATGTAAAAGTTTAGGATCACCTAACTGGATTGATGTTTTTTCCTGTGAATTATGATAAATAGTTTGCCCATGAAATCCTATAAGATAATCTTCATAATCTATCTTTAAGTTTTTAATAATTTTTGCATGGAATAATGTTATATCTCTTTCTAAATTTGTAATTTCTGAAGCATAATTAATCAAATCTTTGGAGTTGTTAATTTTATCTTTTAATTCATGTATACATTTATAAATCTTACTGTCATATTCAAAATATTTGTCTTTTATTGATTCGTAGTCATCGGTTCCATTGGAATTTATTATTGAGGCATCAACTCCGTCTCCTGATGTTCCGCTCATTAATCCCAAGGATATATATCTTTTATTCATATTTTTATTTATTTATATTAAATATCGTATAATAGTTAATTAACTTAATTGTTCTATGAAAAATACGTTCTTAAATGAGATGCAACTGAGAGGCTATCTTAATCAGTGTACAGATATTAATAGATTAGAAGAAATTAGCTCTAAAAAGTCAATATGTGCTTATATAGGCTTTGATTGCACTGCAAGTAGTTTACATGTTGGAAGTTTAGTGCAAATAATGATTTTAAGATTAATGCAAAAGTATGGCCATCGTCCAATTGTTTTATTAGGTGGTGGTACAACATTAATTGGTGATCCATCAGGAAAAGACACGACACGTAAAATATTAAACTCAAAAGAAATTAAAAAAAATATTAAAAATATCAAAAAGATTTTTGAAAAAATATTAGATAATTCTAATAAAAAAACTAGGCCAATATTTGTAGATAATTCTAAGTGGCTTACTAAATTAAATCTTATAGATTTTTTGAGAAATGTTGGTCGACACTTCACAATTAATAAAATGCTTACCTTTGATAGTGTAAAGTTAAGATTAGATCGAGAACAATCATTAAGTTATATGGAATTCAATTATATGATACTTCAAGCTTATGATTTTTATAAATTGTTCCAAACTCACAAATGTATTTTACAAATTGGAGGCTCAGATCAATGGGGTAATATTATAAATGGTGTAGAGCTTATAAGAAGAACAACTAAAAAAGAGTCATTTGGTTTGACCTCTCCTTTGATAACTTTAGCCTCAGGTGCAAAAATGGGCAAAACTGAAAAGGGTGCAATATGGCTAGATGAAAAACTGTTTTCAACGTATGATTATTGGCAATTCTGGAGAAACATTGACGATCGTGATGTTAAAAAATTTTTAAATTTTTTTACAGAAATTAAACATGAGGAAATAAATAAAATCTGTGAAAATGAAAAAAACGTCAATAATCTTAAAATATTATTAGCTAATGAAGCTACAAAAGTTTTATATGGAGACGAAGCTGCTAAAAAGGCAGAGAAAACTGCTAAAGAAACTTTTAGTGGCAGTGGGATAGGTAAAGATTTACCTGAAATAAAAGTCAAGATAAGCGATATAAATAAAGGTATAAATTTAGTAAATTTGCTTTCAGAAAATAAAATTATGTCGTCTAAAAGTGAAGTAAGGAGAGCAATAGCAAATAAAGGATTGAAATTGAATAATGTTCTTGTAATTGATGATAAAAAAATAATTAACAATAGTGATTTTGAAAAAGATATCTTAAAAATTTCTTTTGGAAAAAAAAAACACTATTTAGTAAAAATTATTTAGTATTCTTACTTCTATCTATAACTTTTTGAATAAATCTTGGAGTAACTGTCCTAATTGGATTAATAGTAGTTTTAATGTTACCTGGAGGTCCTTTCATCTTAAAACTGATACCAAATAAACCCTCACCTGCCTCTTTTGGTATGACGATATCTCCAATTACTGGGATTTTAGAAATTATTTTATTCAAAGTTTTTGCTGGAACTAAAGTTCCTCTTAAGCTTGTGATATCAGAATTTTGATAACCCTCCATTAAAACTGATATGCTTGGTCCCAGAGCTAAAATTTCATTTAGTTTTGTAAAATTCTCTTTTTTTTCCAAACTTACTTCCAATATATCAAATGACAATCCCTCGCCCGCTGCCAAATCAGCTAAACCTCCGAGATCAGCAAGTGATAATAATTTTACCAACCCCGGGGCATTTATTAATTTAAATTTTTCAATTTTTAATTTTGAGCTGGATAAATTTTTATCAATTACAGATGTAAAAAGTAGTTTTCCTCCAGATAAACCTTTAAAGAAATCATATTCAGTCAATAATGGTTCCGTTAAGTCAGAATAAACTTCTAAATATTTTTTTTTTGTTTTGTTATTATTTTTCATTGTAATATCTAAAAAATTATTATCTCCGAAATCTCCTTTAGATGAAATTCTGACAAATTTTCCTTTTTCTATTCTGCCTATTAATTTGAAATTTTTTAATTTGTTAGATAGAGGGAAAAAGATATTAGCAAAATCTATCTCTATGTTTTTATTGATTTTAGAAAAAAGATTTACCTCATTTTTTTGGCTAAACAATTTTGATAATTGATTTGCATCAAACTGTTTACCCTTTATTAAAATTTTTTTTCCATACTCAATTATAAAATCATTATTTATTTTTCCATCTTTATTTGTCTTGATTTTTATCTTATTTAATGACTCAAAATTATTATTCTTTAACCTAATTCCCTCAATGGTCATCCTGTTGTTGCCTTCGGTATAAATTAATTGATTAATTAATGTGTTTTTATTTTTTTGCTTTAAACTTAAATCTATATTAGCAACACTGTCTATTGGTTTCTTGTAATTTATCGCATCGAATACAAATGAATGTGCGTAGTCAAAGTTTGCTTTTACATTTCTGGTTTTGCCCGTTGAAACATTTTCTAACTTGAAATCTAAAAAGGAACTGTTGTTTAAATTATAGCTGCCATCTAAATAAATAGATGTGCCTTTTGAATTAAAATTAGATTTAATATTTGTTTCTACAAAATATAATTTTTCAAATTTCTCAACTAGTAATGGGTTTTCCAAATGCTTTTTAAAATCAAAATTTAATTTTGATATTTTTCCATTACTTTTTAATTCATATCTCTTAACCTTATAAGTTTTATCGAAATTTATAAAGAAGGTGTTATTTAAATTAGCCTCGAAATCTGAGATATCTTCAACTAATTTCATATTCTTATTTAATTTTATAATTTTTTTATTATCTAGATTTTTAAAATTAGTTTTAAAATTAGAATCTATAGTAACTTCTGGAGATAGTGAAATTCTTAAATCTCCCTCTGTAAATTTGAAAAGATTTGTTTCACCAAAAATATTTTTAATTAAAATATCTGTGTTATCAGCAAAAAAACTAAATTCAGTATTACTCATATTTACGTTTTCGATTAATTTAGCTCCAAAATCTTTTACTGATCCTTTAGCTATGAAGTTCTCTACTAAATTTTTTTGATTTAAAAAAACTTCTATTTCTGATTTAATTTTACCATCAAGAATTCGACTATTCATAAAATTTTTTAAATTTGACGGTTTAATAATTTTGTTAAATTTTTTTAACTCTTGAATGCTCAATTCATTTAATACTATATTAATTTTTTTAATTTTAGGATCAGTTTTGATAAGCGATATAAAATTGATATAAACTTTAATATTTTGTACAGGTATCAGTGTTCCCCTGTAAGATAAATTAGGATTTTTAGTATTTAAAAATAAACTAATATCTTTTAAGTCCAGCTTGTAAACTATTGTCTCTAAATTGATCTCAAAAAAATTATTTGCTTGATTAATCTTCTTAGATATTAAGTTGTTAAACCTGCTAGTTTCTATACCAATTGTTGATAAAACAATAATTATACTAAGTGATGATAGTAAAATAAAAATTATTAATGAAAATATTAATTTTTTCATAGCCTGTTTTTAATACCCTCTTCAATGAATAGATCTATATTGCCATCCAAAACACTATTCGGATTTGTATTTTCAACTTTATTTCTTAAGTCTTTTACAAGCTGATAAGGTTGTAATACATAAGACCTTATTTGATGTCCCCATCCTATATCAGTTTTATTACTTGAATCTTTTTGATTTTGTTCATCCCGTTTTTGCATTTCGTGTTCATAAAGTCTAGCTCTAAGCATTTTATAACATGTCTCTTTATTTTTATGTTGAGATCTTTCGTTTTGACATTGAACTACAATTTTTGTTGGCAAATGAGTTATCCTAACTGCACTATCAGTTGTATTTACATGCTGTCCACCTGCTCCGCTTGATCTGAAGGTATCGATTCTTAAATCTTTTTCCTCAATTTTAATATCAATGTCATCATCAACTACGGGGTATACCCATATACTAGCAAAACTTGTGTGTCTTCTTGCACCACTATCAAATGGTGAAATTCTTACTAATCTGTGAACTCCGGACTCAGCTCTCATTAATCCATATAAATTTTTACCTTCAGCTTTAACTGTTGATGATTTTATACCAGCCTCTTCTCCTCTATGCTCACTTATAATTTGGTAGCGGAAATTTTTTTTATCAAACCATTTTAAATACATCCTTCTCAACATATCAGCCCAGTCTTGACTTTCGGTGCCTCCAGCGCCAGCATGAATTTCCAAGTAAATATCATAACTATCGTTCTCTCCAGATAAAAAACAACTAGTTTCCAACTCTTTAGTAGATTTATAAATCAAATCTATTTTCAAATTACAATCTTCTATAACCTCCTCGTTTTTTTCTTGAGAAGCTAAATTAAATAATTCTTTAATGTTTGATATGTCTAAAGAAGTTTTTTTATAAAAATTAAGAATATCTTCAAATATTTTTTTTTGTTTAACTATCTTTTTAACTTGTTTTTTATCTTTCCAAAAATTTTCTTGTAAGAGTTTTTCTTCAAATTCTTTTAACTTAATTTTAACATTATTTTTATCAAAGATACCCCCTAATATTATTAAGGGTCTTTTCAGCTAAACTTATTTTTGTTTCAAAATTTTGCATTAATAAAATTGTCTAAACTTAATGAGATTATCATACCCGCTTATCGATATTAAATTGTTATTGTCAATATTGTTAATATCTTTATCTTTTAAAGCCTCAATAATTGTATTTTTATCTGTAGGTAATGATTTTTGTCCTGTGTCATAATTTATTGATGTTAGAAATATATTATTCGGAACTTTAAAATCTTTAAAATCACTTTTAAATAGAGCATTTTCTACGAAATTCTTAAATACAGGCAAAGCAGCTTTTGAACCTGTCTCAAATTTTCCCAAAGTTTTAGGATTATCAAAACCTATATAAACACCAATTACTAGGTTTGAACTAAACCCAATAAACCAAGCATCATAATTATCATTAGTTGTTCCTGTTTTGCCTGCTAAGGGAACTTGAAGAGCTCTTAATTTTTTTCCAGTGCCTCTTTCAACAGCCCCGTTGAGTATAGAGGTCATTTGATAAGCTGTTTCTTCACTAAAAACTCTTTTGTTAGTATTTTCAATTTTTGGCAATATGTTGGACTGGTCTATAAACTTATCACAGCCTAAACATTTTCTGTTTTTTATTTTATAAATTGTATTTCCTCTTCGATCTTGTATTCTAGAAATCAAATTAGGATCAACTTTTTTACCGCCATTAGCAAAAGATGCGTAAGCAGTTGTTAAATTTAATAGAGTTGTTTCAACTGCACCTAAAGAAACTGAGAGCAATTCAGGGATTTCGTTATAAATATTTAGGTTTTTTGAAAGATCTAAAATTTTATCTAAACCTAAAATTTTAGCTACTCTTACTGTCATAAGATTTCTAGAATATTCAATACCTTTTCTTAGAGTTGTTGGTCCATAAAATTTTTTTCCGTAGTTTTCAGGTTTCCAATTTTTTAAACCGACACCTTGGCTTTCGACAAATGGGGCATCTAAAATTATTGAGTTAGGAGAAAAACCATTCTCCAGTGCAGCTGCATATACTATCGGTTTAAAGGCTGAACCCGGTTGCCTTTTTGCTTGAGTAACTCTATTAAATTCACTTAATTTAAAGTTAAATCCACCAACTAACGCTTTAACATCACCAGTAAATGGATCGAGGACTACTATACCTCCATTTACTTTTGGATACTGTTTTAGTTTCCATAACCCTTTTTCCTTTTTTACAAAGATAATATCTCCAACTTCAAATTTGTCTAAAATATTTTTTTTCCCCCTAATAGCCCATTTGATCTCATTTGCTTTTAAAATACCTTTTAAATTATTAGTAGTATCATCAATTATTCTAAATTTTATTTCGGATACATTAAGTTCATCTATTTCTGCAAATTTCCAATCAAGAGTTGGATCTAATTTAAAGTTTTCTATTTTATTTTTCCAATTTTTAGATTTTATCTTGTTTGTAACTGGCCCTCTCCAACCATGCCTTCTATCATACTCTTCTATACCTTTTCTTAATGAATCTATTGCCTGAATTTGATAGTTAATATTTAATGGTGTTTTTATACTAAGACCTTGAGAATAAAGTTTTTCAAATCCATAATTTTCGTTGACTATTCGTCTAACTTCTTCTGTGTACGAATTAGCTTCATTTACTATTTCTATTTTTCTCCTCTTCAAATTCAAATCAGAATTTTTGAATTTTTTTAATTGTTTTTTTGAAATAAAATTGTTTTCCTCTAAGTTTTTTAAAACTAAATTTCGTCTAAATTTTCCTAGCTCAGGATATTTGTAAGGATTATATTTACTTGGTGCTTTTGGCAGTGCAGCAAGTAACGCAGCATCTGGATAATCTAATTCTTTAATTGATTTATCAAAATATTCTAAACTTGCAGCAGCTATACCATAAGTTCCTTGACCTAAATAAATTTGATTTAAATATAATTCTAAAATTCTTTCCTTTGAATATGCTCTCTCAATTCTAAAAGCCAGTATTGCTTCTTTTATTTTTCTTCTAATTGAAACTTCATTTGTTAGTAGAAAATTTTTAGCAACCTGTTGAGTTATGGTGGATGCTCCTTCTAGCCTTTTGTTTTGAGATATATTCTTAATATTATTAATCAGAGCTCTTAAAATTCCTTTTGCATCAACGCCTGGATGGTTAAAGAAGTTTTTATCTTCTGCAGAAAGAAAAGAATTAATTACTATTTTTGGAATAGACTCATATGGTACAAATAGTCTTTTTTGTAACGCGTATTCTGCAATTAATTTACCGTCATCTGAGTAAACTCTACTTGATATTGGAGGTTGATAATTAGATAATTTTTTGTAATCAGGCAAACCTATAGAAAAATACCATAAGGTTGAAAAGATAAAAAACAAACTCACTATGAAAAAAACAATTATAAATTTTGCTGAAAAATTGATAAATTTTAACATTTCACACTTTATCAATAAAAATTTTGACATTCTTGAGGCATATTAATCTTATTAAGTATATTTATTCAAAAATTTGTATTAAAATATAAGTATGGGAAAATTAAAATTGACAGATTTCAATATACTAAAAGGAATTCAATTAAAATGGAAAAAAATTTATATGTCGACGCCTCGCGTCCTAATCAAACTAGAATTGTGCTTAAATCGAATGACTCAATCGAAGAGTATGAATTTGAAGATAAAAACAATTTAAATTTTAAAAATAATATATATCTAGGAACTATAAGTAGGGTTGAGCCATCTTTACAGGCTGCATTTGTAAATTTTGGAAGAGAAAGGCACGGATTTTTAGCTTTCAATGATATCCAATCTGATTACTACCAAATTCCATCTGAGGATAAAGAAAGATTAAGAATTGTCGAGGAGGAAATTAGAGAAAATTTAAAAGATAAAAATGAAAATATTCAACAAGAGAATTCTAATGATGAACCTTCAACAAATTTAAATGATATAAATAAAGAAGATGCAGATAATACAAAAAATAATGAAGTAAATAAAAAAGAATATAGAGAAGAAATTAAATCTTCATACGGAATAAAAAGATACAAAATTCAAGAAGTAATTAAACCAGGTCAAGTTATCTTAATACAAGTGATCAAGGAAGAAAGAGGACAAAAAGGAGCTGCTCTTACCACATTTATATCTCTTGCCGGTAAATATATTGTTTTAATGCCAAATACACCGAAAGGTGGTGGTATTTCCAGAAAAATTTTTAATTCGAGTGATAGACAAAAAATTAGAAGTATTCTTGAAGAAATTAAAATTCCAAAAAGTATGGGTGTTATAGTTAGAACAGCTGGGGCTAATAAAACAAAAAATGAGATAGATAAAGACTTTCAAAATACAATCAAAACTTGGGAAGAAATTAAAGACAAAGCTTTGGACTCTAATGCTCCTTCGTTAGTTTATGAAGAGGGCGATATTATTAAAAGAACTTTAAGAGACACCTACGATAATGATACAAAAAATATTTATGTTGAAGGGAATGAGGCATACCAAAAAGCTAAAAAGTTTATGAAAGAGTTAATGCCTAAAAATGTAAAAAATATAAAAAAATATAGAGGAAAAATACCTCTTTTTAATTTTGCAAATATTGAAAAAGAATTAAATAATATATACGAGCCAACTGTAAAGTTAAAATCTGGTGGCTATTTAGTAATTAATCCTACAGAAGCTTTGGTATCAATTGATATAAATTCTGGACAATCAACTAAGCAAACTAATATTGAAAAAACTGCTTTAAACACAAATCTTGAAGCTGCCGAGGAAATAGCGCGCCAAATTAAGCTTAGAGATTTATCGGGATTAATTGTAGTTGATTTTATAGATATGATAAATTTTTATAATCGAAGAAATGTTGAGAGGAAAATGAGGGAAAGTATTAGAAAAGATAGAGCTAGAATTCAAATTGGCAGAATTAGTAATTTTGGTTTGTTGGAGATGACACGCCAGAGATTGAGAGAGGGATCTATAAGTTGGGAAACTCAGCTGTCACTAGGGTCTTTTTCTCAAAAAATATTAAAGAAAATTCAAAACTTAGCCTTTACTGATAAAGTGAAAATTATAAAAACATATGTCCCTGAAAAAGTAAAAATTTTTATCGAAAAAAACCTTTTAGATGAATTAAAGTTCTTTCAGAAAAAATACTTATTCAAGATTGAAATTTATTCTAACGAAAAATTAATTATACCAGAATATAAGATTGAATTATTTAATAAATCGAAAAAAATGATAAATAAAGTAGAAAATATAAATGAAATTCAAATTATTACAAAATTAATTGATAATAAAATAAAACCAAAAAAAGAAAGTAAAAAAGTTAAAAAAGAAACTAAAAAAGTTAAAACCAAAAAAAAATTAAGGACGCTTTGGGTAAGGAGAAAAAAAAATTAAATTAATCCTTTTTTAGGAGAACTTGGAGAAGCATTATTTAGTTTTTTCATTCTTCCGCTTAAGTAAGCATTACGACCAGAAATTACAGCATCTTTAAAAGCTTTGGCCATTAAAATTGGTTTCTGAGCCATTGCAATGGCACTATTAATTAATACTCCATCACAACCTAATTCCATTGAAATTGTTGCATCTGATGCTGTGCCAATTCCTGCATCTACAATGATTGGAACTTTTGACTGTTTAACAATTAATGAGATATTTATTTTATTAAGCAACCCTAGTCCTGAACCAATAGGTGAAGCAAGAGGCATAATAGCCGACGCTCCAAGGTCCTCTAATTGTTTTGCCATTAATACATCATCTGTGCAATAGACCATAACCTTGAATCCTTCTTTAACCAATACTTTTGTGGATTTGATTGTCTCTATCATGTTAGGATAAAGAGTTTTTTTATCACCTAAAACTTCAAGTTTTACTAACTTCCAGCCTCCCATTTCTCTGGCTAACCTTAAAGTTCTTAAGGCTTCCTCTGAACTAAAGCAGCCAGCAGTATTTGGTAATAAAGTAATTTTTTTTGAATTAATATAATCTGTGAGTATTGGTTTTTTTTTATTGGTTATATTCACTCTTCTTACTGCGACTGTCACTAAATCTGCCCCTGAAGTTTCAATAGCTTTTGCTGTTTCTAAAAAATTTTTATATTTGCCTGTTCCAACTATTAATCTTGACTTAAAAATTTTGTTTGCAATTTTAAATAAATCTCTCTTCAAATTACCCTCCGCCAATAAAATGAACTATTTCTAATACGTCATTTTTTTTTAAATGCTTTTTACTATAATTCGATTTTTGAATAATTTTTCCATTGTGCTCTATAGCTATCTTGTTGCTATCTAATTTATATTTCTTCAAAATTTCTGATATTGACGACCCTGTTTTAATTGTTATTTTTCTTCCATTTAATTGTATTTTTGCCATAATTAAGTTATTCAAATTTTATAATTAATAATTGATGAAAAAAATTATAATTCTTAACGGTCCAAATCTCAACCTTTTAGGTGAAAGAGAAAAAAATCAATATGGTAATTTTACGCTAAAGGATATAGAGAAAAAATGTCATGATTTCGGTAAAAAAAATCATTTAGAAGTTTCATTATTTCAATCAAATATTGAAGGCGAGCTTGTGGAAAAAATACAAGACTCTAGAAAAAAACATCAAGGTCTAATTATAAATGCTGGCGGCTATACACATACCTCAGTGGCAATACATGATGCTTTAAAAATCCTTAAAATACCAATTATTGAATTGCATATAACAAATATTTATAATAGAGAGGAATTCAGACATAAGTCTCTTATAAGCAGAGTTGCTAATGGGGTAATTTGTGGTTTTGGATCTGAAGGTTATGTTATGTCATTACAAGCTATGAAGTTATTTATAAAAGAATGAAAATAGATAAAAAGTTAATAAAAGAGCTAGTTGATAATTTAAAAGATTTCAATCTTACTGAATTAGAATATCAAGAAGGTCAAACTAAAATTAGAGTTTCAAGAGCATCAAAAGGTATTGAGACTTCTAAAACTGGTGCAATGGTTTCTCCCAATAAATCTGTCTTAAAAAATACTGAGGATAGTAGCGAAGGTATCAGAATAAAATCTCCAATAATTGGAACTGCTTATTTGGCTCCTGAACCAGGAGCTAAAAAATTCGTTGATGTTGGTCAAAAAGTAAAAAAGGGCCAAACAATTATGATAGTTGAAGCCATGAAGACAATGAATCATGTTCCATCTACAAGCGATGGTGTTGTTAATAAAATATTAGTAGAAGACGGACAGCCTGTTGAATTCGGCCAAACCTTAATCGTTTTGAAATAATTAATGTTTAAAAAAGTATTGATAGCTAACAGAGGAGAAATCGCTGTCCGAGTAATAAGAGCATGTAAAGAATGGGGTATATCTACAGTAGCAGTTCACTCAGATGTAGATTCAGAGTCTATGCATGTAAGATTAGCGGATGAAAGTGTGTGTATTGGATCTCATCAACCTCAGAATAGTTATTTGAACATATCTTCAATAATGTCTGCTGTTGATTTGACTGGAGCAGAGGCTATTCACCCTGGTTATGGCTTTTTGTCAGAGAACGCAAAATTTTCAGAAATTGTTAATAAACACGGTATAAAATTTATTGGCCCAAGTGCTGATATTATTTCTAAGATGGGAGATAAAATTGAGGCCAAAAGAATTGCAAAAAAATTTGGCCTGCCAATAATAGAGGGATCTGAAGCTAGTGTTAAATCTATTTCAGAAGCTAAATCTATTTCTAAAGAAATTGGATATCCAGTTTTAATTAAAGCTGCTGGTGGCGGTGGTGGAAAAGGAATGAAAATTGTTGACGATGAAAACAAATTAGAAAGTTTATTTCTCACGGCAAAATCCGAGGCAAAAAAATTTTTTAATAATGATGAATTATACATAGAAAAATATTTTAAGAATCCAAGACATATTGAAGTTCAAGTTATGTCAGGAAAAAATAAAACCGTGCATTTAGCTGAAAGAGATTGTTCTGTACAAAGGCGACATCAAAAGTTAATTGAGGAAACTCCTAGTCCAGTTTTAACTGATGAAATCAGAAAAGATCTTTTTGAAAAGACAGTAAAAATGGTTGAACAAATAAATTATGAAGGTGCAGGCACAGTTGAATTCATATATGAAAATGGAAAATTTTATTTTTTAGAGATGAATACTAGGGTTCAAGTTGAGCACCCAGTAACAGAGGTGCAAACGGGTATTGATATAGTCAAAGAGCAACTCTGGATTGCTTTTACAGGAGAAACTGCTTTAAAACAAAGCGATATAAATCCAAGAGGTCATACCATTGAATGTAGAATAAACGCCGAAAACCCTGCCTTAAATTTCCAACCTAGTCCTGGAACGATTAATGTCTGTCATCAACCCTCCGGTTTTAGAACAAGGGTTGATGGTTCAGTTTTTCAAGGATGTAAAATAACTCCTTATTATGACAGTTTGATTGCTAAAGTCATCTGTAAAGGAAGAAATAGAACAGAAGCTATACAAAGAACTTTGAGATCACTAGATGAATTTGTTCTGGAAGGAATAACAACAACAATTGATCTTCATAAGAAAATATTAAACCATAAAAAATTTATAAACTCTGATTTTGATACTAATTGGCTTGGAAAAGAGAAATTTTATTAAACATTTTGACAATTTAACAATTGCAAATCGTAAATAGCATGATCGAATGGCGTTAAATTAGGATCAGAGGAAAACGTCCAACCATTAAAAATAAAAACCTTTTCATTTTCATTGTTTGTGAAATCTTTAACCTGCATATAAGCCACATCTTCAATTTTATTGTTTACTTTCACTTTATCACA
The DNA here is from genome assembly GCA_902592655.1 of uncultured Pelagibacteraceae bacterium. Classification (GTDB taxonomy): domain Bacteria; phylum Pseudomonadota; class Alphaproteobacteria; order Pelagibacterales; family Pelagibacteraceae; genus Pelagilacustribacter. The sequence continues at coordinate 49,911 of CACJFE010000005.1, forward strand.
CTTCAATATTTTGATTTCTAAAGGTCCAAATTTTTTCGACTCATCAATATTAATTTTTAATTTTGAAGACTTTGCAGTAATCTTATCTAAGCCAATTAGGATTGCATGTGCCGAATTAGAAAATTCGTTTTCTTTTTTTTTAATTTTTATATCATTTTTATTATCGTAATTTACATTCTTTTCTTCTTCTTCGAAACTGGGCTTTATTTTATCTATATTTAAAAGTGGCGAGGTAGTGATTCTACTTTCAGCAAATAAGTTTGTACAGAAAAGAGCAATTACTAAGTGAATTATTAAATTATTTCCAAGTCTCATATTTTTTGTTGATCTTTTCTTTTTTAATCTTTATTGGTTTATGAGAGTTTTGAGTACCAGTTTGATTTTCTTGATGGTCTTTTTGCCAATTATATTTTTTTTTATTAATATCATCTTTATTTGGAATTATATCAGTAGTATGATGCATCCATAAATACCAATCTGTTGTAATTTTTGTAGCCTCAACATTGTTTGAGTAGACTACCCACCTTTCGTTTCTTTTATTTTTATAATATTTATTTCCAAACTGGTCATGACCTACGTATTTTCCTGTAAATAAAGTTTTTAAAAAAGTTCCGAAGGTCTGTTTATTCCACCAAGTAAAAATTACATTCAAGCTCATATTAAAAATTTAAAGTCCACACAATTTTAAAGTGTATAATTAAATAATAGACACTTACAGCATATACTATATATCTTCAATATTAGATACAATTAATTATGAAAAAATATATCGTAGAAACTTATTATACATGTACATTTAAAACAGTTCATAAGCTAAACAATCTTAATGAAAAAGAGTTATCAAAGATTGATGAAAGGAATGATGGAGATGTTGAGGTAATTGATGTAAAATTAAATAATAGAAAAACAAAAAAATTAGGTGAAATAAAAAGTTCAAAAACTTCAGAAAATAAAATTGTAAACCCAATACCAAAACAGTTATCTGATAAAACTTCTAAAAATAACAAAATTGAGAATATAGAACATAAAAATTTAAGGTTTAAATCAAACTCACGTTTCAAAATGCCAGATAGAAGGAAAGGCTATATACAAAAAGCACAAATAGGAGATCACAAGGTTTATTTACACACTGGTGAATATGATGACGGCAGGATAGGTGAAATTTTTATTGATACCAACAAAGAGGGGGAGCTTGTAAAAGCAATGATGAATAATTTTGCTATAGCTATATCTTTAGGTCTTCAGTATGGCGTACCTTTAGATGAGTATGTTGACGCGTTTATTGATACAAAATTCGAACCTTCAGGTAATGTTGTTGGTAATGATAGAATATTAAGTGCATCCTCAATTTTGGACTATGTCTTTAGAGAATTAGCTATTTCTTATCTTGGTAAAGAAGAGTTAGCTCATACGCCTTCGATTGCCTCAAATAAAAATATTCCGGCTGAAAGTCGAGACGAGAAGTTCATTAAGATTGTTAAAAACATTACATCTAAAGGTTTTGTGAGAAGCAATTTAGAAGAGAAATTGGTCGATTTATCTGATGTTAGGATTAATCTTAAAACTAAAAATTAGTTTTTTTTAGTCTCTATTTTAATATTCAATTCTTTTAATTGCTTGCCATCCACTTTGGTAGGAGCTCCCATCATTAGATCTTGTGCATTTTGGTTCATCGGAAACAATGTTACTTCTCTAATATTTTGTACACCTGCTAGTAACATCACTATTCTATCAATTCCCGGAGCTATACCTCCATGTGGGGGTGCACCATAACTTAGAGCATTTATCATTCCGCTAAATTTTTCTTTTACCTCATTTTTGTCATACCCAACAATTGAGAAAAGTTTATACATTAATTCAGGTATATGATTTCTAATTGCTCCGGATGATAACTCTACTCCATTACAAACTATGTCATATTGAAATGCTTTCATCTCCAATGGTTTATTAAAGTTTAATTGTTTTATATCTCCCTGAGGCATTGAAAAAGGATTGTGACTGAATTCAATTTTTTTTGTCACTTGGTTTCTTTCGAACATTGGATAATCTACTATCCAACAAAACGCAAATTGATTATCATCAATAAGCTCTAAATCCAAAGCAATTTTATTTCTAGCCGTCGATAAAAATTTTATTATCTCATTTTGCTCACCACATGCTAAAAAGATTGTATCCCCAACTGATGAATTAGTAATTTTCATTATTTCTTTAATAGCCTCCTCGCTAAAAAATTTACCGACTGGGCCTTTACCGGATAGATTTTGGTCTTTTTCAATAGTAAAATATGCTAATCCAGATGCGCCTTGCTCTTTTGCCCATTTATCGATGTTATCAAAAAAACTTCTTGGCTTATTCTTCGTATTTTTTGTAACTATAGATTTTACTACCGCGCCGTCTTTTACAAGTTTTTTAAATATCTCAAAATTTGTACTATTATTTGAAAAAATCTTAGTTACATCATTGATAACTAAAGGATTTCTTAAATCAGGTTTATCAGTACCATATTTTTGGATTGCTTCATCAAATGATATTCTGGGAAATTTTTCCGATATAATTTTTTTATTTGAAAAATTTTTAAACAAATTAACCATTAAGTTCTCAACTACTTTAAAAATATCCTCTTGTTCAACAAAAGACATTTCTAAATCTAATTGATAAAATTCACCTGGGCTTCTATCAGCTCTAGCATCCTCGTCCCTAAAACAAGGTGCGATTTGAAAATATCTATCAAAACCTGATACCATAATTAATTGTTTAAATTGTTGTGGAGCTTGTGGTAATGCATAAAATTTTCCAGGATTTAATCTACTTGGTACTAAAAAGTCTCTTGCTCCTTCTGGGCTTGAAGCAGTTAAAATTGGCGTCTGGTATTCTAAAAAGCCTAGCTTCATCATTTCATTTCTGATAAATGAAATAACTTTAGATCTTAGTATAATATTTTTATGCATTTCCTCTCTTCTAAGATCTAAAAATCTATACTTAAGTCTTAAATCCTCTGGATAATCTTGCTCACCAAATACCGGGATAGGAAGTTCGTTTGCCTCTGACAAAATTTCAGCAGTATTGATGATAACCTCTATCTTACCAGTTTTAAGATCTTTATTTTCTGTACCGTCACCTCTTTTAACTACTTTGCCTGAAATTTTTAAAATAGTTTCTGGTTTTGCTTTTTCTAATGTCTTAAAATTTTTATTATTATTTTCAATAACACATTGTGTAATTCCGTAATGGTCTCTTAAGTCGATAAATAAAAGATTTCCATGGTCTCTCTTTCGGTGCAGCCAACCTGACAAGATTACCTGGTTATTTATTTCAGATATAGTAAGTTCTGAGCAATTATGTGTTCTATATTTATTCATTGATCTAGTACTTTTTTTATTAAATTAATATTAATTGATTTTCCAGAAGATAAAGATAATTCATCAACATCTTTTAAAAATTTAAAGATTTTATCGTAAGATCTATCTACATTGTTTATAATGAAATCGCTAACCTTAGGATTAATTGATATTTGTTTATCGGAAAAAGACTTTGATATAATTACCTGCAATAAGTCATCTGTTGGTAAATCGATACCAATAAATATAAAACTATTTATTCTTGACTTTAAGTCTTTGAGTTTAAAATTAGCATTTTTTATAGGTTGAATGCTATTTATAACTATATATTTTTCATATTGTTTCGAATAATTTAAAATTGCAAATAGAAGTTTTTCATCAATTTTATTTTTGAAGTTATCAATAATTAAACAATCAAAATTATTAAAAATTTGAATTATTTCATCATTAATTTCATTCTCATTTATAATACTGACTTTTTTTATTTTTTTCTCCAATATTTTTGATAAGTGAGTTTTACCAGACCCGCTTACCCCGAAAACATTTAACCAGTTACCTGTCCAATTAGGCCAACTTTCAATTAATTTATATGCCGAAAAGTTACTGCTTGAAACATAAAAGTCATGCTCAAAATATTTTGTTTTGAAAGGAAACTTAAATATTAATTGTTCCATTAAATAATTTTTAACCTCCATTGATCTTCTATTAACTGCAAAATTATTTTTTCTTTTTTTAATAATTGAATGATTTTATCAATTTTTCCAAGATACTTTATTTTTAAAAAAATATATTCGTTATTAAATTCCTGTACGTAAATATTATCAATAAGATCAATTTTTTTTAATCTTTTCTTTAATTCGACTAAGTTTTTGTCTTCATGTATTAAAAGTTTCGTATTTAAAAAGGATGGGGTTCTCACATCTATTAAATTTTCGGACTTCACTAGATCGGTGATTTCCCTATTAACTTGTGTAATTATACTCTTGTAAAAATCATCTTTGTTTAAATTCTCCCTGTCAACATTTATATTTTTTTCGACGTATTTATCTAATATTTTCATTTTTAGGTAAATTCTCTCTTTTTTTAAATATGATACATCAATTAAAATATAAGCTAAATTTTTATTTGGATACTCTCTAAATAGATCTTCAAGTTTTAAATCGATTAGATTATCTTCAGATAAAATTACTTTTTGAAATATTTCTATATTCTCTATTGGTAAAACGAATTCAATTAATTCACTTTCGATTAAATTATTCCAGTTTTGATAAAAAAAATTATTGTTATATATAAATATTTGATCATCTTTTTTTAAAATTGGTAATAAATATATTTCTTTATCATCGATCTCTGAGTAGGAAATTGACTTTTTAAAAAATAAATTATGTATTTTATTTTTATCAAAAAAAACATTAAAGATGATTTTATCAGATTTAGAATCTGGTTCGTCAGAGGTCTGCAATTGATAATAAAGTATTAAATTTTTAATTTCTTGGAGACTTAAGTCTGATATTTTTTTTATATCCTCTTCAAGTAAGATTTTTGCAATTAATTCTCTAAAACCCTTTTTTATAGCTTGATTTGCTATTTGTTCATTGGATAATTCTTTATTTCTGTCTATTTCAATATTATTAACATTAAATATATTTTCAGATGATAAAACATTTCCAGTTTTTAGAAAAATAACTAAAATAATTAATAGTGATTTATAAATTTTCATAAAATCTAATTATCATTTATTAATGAAAAAAATACAAAATAGTTACAAAAAAAGTGGTGTAAATATTCCATTAGCTAATAAACTAGTAAAGTATATATCTAGTTTATCCAAAAAAAATGTCAAAAAAACGAACAATGGACTCAATAAAGATGTAATCGGAGGATTTGGATCTTTATTTGATATTAGTAAGCTTAAAATAAAAGATCCTGTATTAGTTTCTTGCACAGACGGAGTTGGCACTAAAATTGAACTTGCTAACAAATTTAATAAATTTGATAAAATAGGTATCGATTTAGTGGCTATGTGTGTAAATGATTTAATAGTTCAGGGAGCTAGGCCATTATTTTTTTTAGATTATATAGCAGTAGGAAAATTAAATCTAAAAAAAACAAAAATTATTGTAAAAAGTATTTTTTGATGGGTGTAAGATTTCAAATTGTAATTTAATTGGAGGTGAAACTGCAGAAATGCCTGGGGTTTATTCAAAAAATAAATTTGATCTTGCAGGTTTTAGTGTTGGGGTTGTTTCGAAAAAAAAAATTCTTTCTAAAAAAAAGGTAATGAAAAATGATATAGTTTTAGCTGTACCCTCTAGTGGATTACATTCAAATGGTTTTTCTTTGGTAAGAAATATTTTAAAAAAAAATAAAATACCAAAAAATTTAAAAAAAGAACTATTAAAACCAACTAAAATTTACTCTAATGAAATTCTCAAAATTTCAGATGCTAGACTAATTCATGCCTCAGCTCACATTACTGGTGGAGGCCTCATTGAAAATTTATTAAGATCAATACCTAAAAACTTAACATTAAATATTTATCTTTCCAAAATAAAGATAAAAAAAATTTTTAAATGGATAAAAAAAAGGAATATATCGGATAAAGAAATGTTAAGCACATTTAACTGCGGTGTAGGTTTTTGTATAATATTACCCAAACAAAATATATCAAAAGTAAAAAAATTTTTTCAGAATGAATATAAACCTTATGAAATTGGATATATATCGAAAGAAAAAAGCACGGTAAATTTATTAGAAAAATTAAGATGGTAAAAAAAAATGCTTGTGTTTTCATATCAGGTAGAGGTACCAATCTCAAAAATTTGATAAAAAGGTCAAGAGAATATAATTTTCCTATCAGTGTAAAATTAGTAATTTGTAATAAGAGAAATGCGTTAGGTATCAAATATGCAAAAAAAAACTCTATTCCTTTTATTTTAATAAATACTAAAAATAAAAATTACGAAAATTCAATTTTATATAAACTGAAAGTATTCAAAATAGAATTAGTTTGTTTAGCAGGATTTATGAAAATAATTTCAAAAAAATTTTTGAGAAGCTATGGAAAAAAAATAATAAATATACATCCATCATTACTTCCAAAATATAAAGGTTTAAATACATTTGAAAAAGTTTTAAAGAATAAAGATACAAAAACGGGTTGTACAATTCATTATGTAAATGAAAAATTAGATGCTGGTAAAGTAATAGTTCAAAAAATATTTTATGTTGATAGAAAGGATGATATTATTACGTTAAAAAAAAAGACTCAAAACCTCGAATATCAGGCATTTCCTGAGGCTATTATTAAAATTTTTAGAAATTGTTAATTTTTAAAAAAAAAATCAATTTCTTTGACAGCGTTTTCTTTTGAGTCTGACCCATGCACAGAATTTTTATCAATTGAGATACCAAAAAGTTGTCTAATTGTATTTTTTTCAGCTTTCTTTGGATCCGTAGCCCCCATTATTTTTCTATTATTAGCTATGGCGTTTTCACCTTCCAATATCATAGCCACTATAGGACCAGATGATAGGTAAGAGCATAAATCATTATAAAAAGGCTTAGACTGATGGACTTTATAAAATTCTGCCGCTTCATCCTTTGAAATATGAATCTTTTTTGTTTCTTTAATTTTTAACTTTTTTGAAATAAATATTTCTTTAATTTTATCAGTAAGGTTTCTTTCTACAGCATCTGGTTTAATTATAGATAGAGTTTGCTCCGTATTACTCATAATCTTTTTCTACTAATTGATTTAATAATCTCACTCCAAAACCAGTTGCGCCACCCGAGTTCAATGCTCCTCCGTATTTTGAAAAAGCCATACCTGCAATATCTAAATGTGCCCAAGGAGTTTTATTAATAATAAACCTTTTTAAAAATTGAGCAGCAGTTGTTGAGCCAGCGCCTCCTACATAATTTATGTTTTGAACATCAGCATTTTTGGAATCCATAAGTTTATCATAATTTTTATGTAGTGGCATTCTCCACACTTTTTCATTAACAATTTCTCCAGCTTCAAAAATCTGTTTTGATAATTTGTCATCATTAGAAAAAAGTCCAGCATATTCTGATCCAAGACAAACAATTATTGCACCAGTTAATGTAGCTAAATCGATAATAAATTTTGGTTTAAATTTTTTTTCCGTAAAAGTTAAAGCATCTGCTAAAACTAGTCTTCCCTCCGCGTCGGTATTCAATATTTCAATAGTTTTACCACTGTAAGATTTTACTATATCTCCAGGCCTTTGTGCATTACCACTAACCATATTTTCCACAAGCCCAACTACCCCAACGGCATTGATTTTAGCTTTTCTTAATGCGAGACTTTTCATTAGTCCAACAACAGCCGCTGATCCTGCCATATCGTAAGTCATGTCTTCCATAAACTTAGCGGGCTTAAGTGAATACCCTCCTGTATCAAAACAGACACCTTTTCCAACAAACGCTAAAGGCTTAGAATTATTTTTTGCTCCATTCCATTCCATCGTAACAAGATACGATCCTCTTACACTTCCTTGCCCAACACCTAGCAAGGCATGCATTTCAAGTTTTTTTAATTTTTTTTCATCGTAAATATTTATTTTTAGGCCATCTTTCTTTAAAGAATTTATTCGCTTAGCATATTCGTCCGGGTGTAAAACATTACCCGGTTCTGAAACTAAGTCTCGTGCAAAAAATGTACCCTCTTCCAAGGCTTTAAATTTTACCTGGGTTTTTAATGATGGTTTATTTTTATTACCTATTACATTTATAGTAATGTTTCTTTTTTCCTTTTTAGTTTTATATTTTTTAAATTCATATGATTTTAATTTTAATCCATGAAGGAAATGGGCTATAAAATTTTCATATTTGCTCATTACGCTGTCAGAAATTAGAAAATATTCATTGTTGTTTACAAAATTTATTTTTTTATAAAATTCTGCACCTAAATTTTCTATATCAGAATTTTTTAATCTTTCTTTGATGGATACGAGAGTAATTTTTTTTTTTGAACTAAGTTCAAAAGTAAACAAATTTTTTTTAAAATCACTATTTTTCAGTAGATCGTTAATATAGTTAAATTCGTCACTCGAAACATATTTTTTCAACCCATTTACGTTATTCTTCCCATAGAAAAATAAAACCAAATTAGAATTGGAGTTGCTTAGTTTTTTATTCGAATAACTAATTTGAACTGGCATATTTTATAAATGTAATTTGATAGAGTTGGTTGCTATATAAGTCCAAATATAGCAAATTTCAATGGAAATTTGGTCATAGTTAAACCATAGATTGAAATTTGTTTTAGGTTGCTTTAATTATATAGCTTATATTGCAATGCTACAAAATAAAATCTATCAAAACTTTTTTTTAGAAATTTTTAAAACCTTTTTTATTATTTTATTTGGGTTGTCGGTTATAGCTTTAACGGTAAGAGCAGTAAATTTTTTGGACTTAATTGTTGATAATGGGTATCCAGTTATAACCTATTTTCAATACTCTATACTAAACTTATTTGGTATTGCGCCAAAATTTATTCCCTTAGCTTTTCTCGTATCTTTAACAATATTCATACTTAAGCATACTGAAGATAGTGAATTTATAATTCTATGGACTTCAGGTGTAAAAAAAATTAACGTTGTTAATTTATTTTTGCTTGCTTCAGTTGCTGCTTTAATTTTTTATATATCATTATCTACTTTTTTTACTCCTTTGGCACTTAATAAGTCGCGTCAACTATTAAGTGTGGATCAGTTAAATTCTTTTTTACCTACTGTGAAATCACAGCAATTTAGTGACTCTTTCAAAGGTTTCACATTCATAGTAGAAAAAAAATTTAAAAATGAAGTTGAAAATATTTTTTTGTATGACACAGGAAATAATTTAAAAAATTTATCGTCTAATGTTTCTAATACAACTAACACTACTGTAATAGCTGAAAAAGGAGTAATTGATGAAAGAAAAATGATACTATTTAATGGACAAATTATATCTTCTAAAAAAAATAATAATAATGAGAATGAAGTTATTAAATTTCAACAGTTGAACATAGACCTTAAAAATTTAGCCACAACTACAATTAAGGAACCTAAAATTCAAGAAACATCTACAATAACTTTATTGAAATGTTTTACATCTTCAAACATTCAAAAAAGTATATGTAGTGATGAGGCTAGAAAAGAAGTTTACCCAACATTAATCAGGCGAATGATTTTGCCCACTTATATTCCTTTAGTTGCACTTCTCTGTTCTTTTTTATTATTAAGAAATAGAAGTTTCCTTTTAAGTAAATTTACAATTTTTATTTATTGTTTTTTAACACTTGTGCTAACAGAAATATTAATAAGATACACAGGAATAAATAATTTATTAAGATTAATCTATATATTATCTCCGATATTTTTTATTTTTGTATTTTATTTTTTATTATCTTACAAATTTACAAAAGAGATTAAAAAATATGAATAAAATTGTATTAAATTACCTTTTAAAGAATTTTCTAAAAACTTTGTTAATTGTTATAGGGGTGATTTATTGTTTTGGCTTAATCTTAAACTTATTTGAAGAAATTGAATTTTTCAAAAATTTAAATGTTAGTTTTTTTACTCCTTTAATTTTAACTAGTATTTTTATACCTAGTATGATTACTAAGTTACTCCCATTTATAATCTTTATATCGAGTATGTTATTTATGCTAAAGATAAGAAATAATAAAGATTTACTTACATTAAAAGTATATGGATATTCAAATATAAAAATATTTTTTATTCTTGCATTAACATCTTTTATTTTTGGTTGGATAGTTTTGTTTGTTGCAACTCCTATTACATCTTCAATGGTGAAATATTACGAGAAAACAAAATCACAATATGCAAGAGACATCGATCATTTAGTAACCTTTAACAAAAATGGATTATGGATTAAAGAAAATGTCAAAGATGGGAATAGGATCATAACTGCTTCTAAGCCAAAAGGATTTGAGTTATTTGATGTAACTATCTTCCACCTTAATAAAAATTATAATCTTGTTGAAAAGATTACTTCAAAAAAAGTCAACATAAAGTCTAACAATTGGATTCTAAAAGAAGTAACAGTATCTTCTCAAAAAAACGGCATCTTTAAAAATAAAAAACTCGATGATTATGAAATTACCTCAATTTATAATCACGATAAAATAACCAGTTTATTTAAGAATTTTGATACCATGTCTTTCCAAGACTTAGTTATTGACTATAATCAGCTTTTAAGCGCTGGGTATAATAAGAGATTTTTAGATCAAAGTTTACATTCCCTTCTTTCCCTGCCTTTCTTTTTATTTCTAATGACTGCTTTAGCAGCTATTTTAACTCTGAATACATTGAAAAAGTCAGATAATTTTAAATTTATAGTATTAGGCATTATTATCAGTGTATTAATTTATTATTTTAAAGACCTTTCTTTAGCCTTAGGGCAAATAGATAGAGTCCCTTTAGTCCTGGCAATATGGTCTCCAGTAATTGCCTTAAGCTTTTTCACTTTCATAGGAGTTTTGCAAATTAATGAAAAATAAGATTCTTTTAATTATTATATCATCTTTTTTTTTCTGTCATCTTTTGATTGCTCAAGATGTCTTAATTGAAGCTAAGAGTATTACTTTAGATAAAGACGGCGAAACATCTTTCTTCGAAAAAGATGTTAAAGTCAAAACAGAGGGTAATATAATTGAAAGTGATTATGTTGAATATAACAAAAAAAAGGGAATATTAAAAATTAAGAAAAATGTGGTAGCAAAAGACGTAGATAATAATGTTATTAGGTCTGAAATGGCCGAATATAACGAAAATACCAAAATATTCAAAAGTATTGGACCCACAACAATTTTAACAAGTGAAAAATATTTTATTGAGGGGAAAGATATAACTGCGGATGCAAAAAATAAGGTAATTGAGTCAAGCAAAGATACAGTTGTAACAGATCAGGACAAAAACATGATATTTTTACAAAACTTTAAATATATTTCTAATGAAAATATTTTTAAATCAATAGGTTTAATTAAAATTGAGGATACAGCAAATAATTCCTATAAGTTTTCCCAAATATATATTGATACCAAAAAAAAAGAGATACTAGGTACAGATATTAAAGCTTATATAAATGACAAAAATTTTAAGATAAATAAAGACAATAAACCTCGTATTTTTGCTAACACTTTAAAGATGAGCAAAAACGAAAGTTCATTTGCTAAAAGTAATTTCACCGTATGTGACTATAGAAAAAATGATAAATGTCCTCCTTGGACAATCCAGGCTTCAAAAATATTACACGATAGAGACAAAAAAACAATTTTTTATGATAATGCAGTTATAAAAATTTTTGACTTTCCAATATTTTACCTTCCAAAATTATCACACCCAGATCCAACTGTTGATAGAAGGTCTGGTTTTTTAGTGCCAACATTATCCGACTCCAAAAATTTAGGTTCTGGGGTATCATTACCTTACTTTTGGGCAATGAGTGAAGATAAAAACTTTACTTTTACCAGTAAAATTTATGCCTCAGAAAATCCAATTTTTCTTGGTGAGTATAATCAAGCTTTTAAAAATTCAAATTTGCTCGTAGATTTTGGCTACACAGAAGGTTATAAAAAACAGACCTCAAAAAAAACAACAGGAGAAAAATCACATTTTTTTTCTAAATTTGTAAAAAACTTTAATAGTGATGATGGCTCGGAAAGTACCTTGAATATTACAATTCAAGACGTATCAAATGACAAGTATCTTAAATTATATAAAATTGACACTAATTTAGTTGATTATGAAACTGATAATTTAGAAAGCTCTATAGATTTTACTCGTCAAAATGATGATAGTTTTTTAGGGATTAATACAAGTATTTTTGAGACTTTAAACCAAAATTATAATGATAAGTATGAATATATACTACCAGAAATTACTTATGATAAAAATTTGTTAAGTAATGAAATAATTGGAAATATAGACTTACAATCAAATTTTAAAACTCACATTTATGATACAAATAAATTAACAAATTTTTTTGTTAATGATTTAACTTGGAATTTTAAAGAAATTTACCATCAATCTGGAATAAGTAGTAAATTATTGGCTAACTTCAAAAATATAAACTACGAGGCAAAAAACGTAGATGATTTTAAAGAAGACTACTCTAGTGATTTATATGGAGCATTTGGCTATTTTTCAGAGTTAGATCTTGAAAAGAAAAGTGGCGAAAAAGAGCATTTTCTAACTCCAAAATTATTATTAAGATATGCGCCAGGTAAAATGAGAACTCAGAGAACTGATGGATATAAATTAGATCCGATTAGCGCATTTAGTATGGATAGACTTCAAATATTTAATAACTTTGAGACAGGCACAAGTGCTACAGTTGGGTTCGATTATAGATTTAAAAAAAATGACACTAGCAAATTAGATTTTTCAGTGGCGCAGATTGTAAATGAAAAAAATAATAATAAGATGCCATCTAAAACTAGTTTAGATAGCAAACTTTCTGACCTTGTAGGTTCTGTAAATTATAATGTCAGCAATAAATTTGCTTTAAATTACGATTTTTCAATAGATCATAATTACAATGATTTTAATTATAATGAGATAGGTGCAAGCTTAAACCTTGATCCAATTAAAATTAATTTTGATTATCTTGAGGAAAATAAACATATAGGCGACAAGCAATATTTTAAAACAAAAATTAATTTTGAAAATAATAAAAATTCCATGTTTTCAATTGAAAATAAAAGAAATTTAGTTACTGACTCCTCAGAGTTTTATAATTTAAGTTATGAATATTTTAATGATTGTTTAAGAGCAGGAGTAGTTTATAGAAGGGAATTTTATACAGACTCAGAATTAGAACCAGAAAATTCCCTTATGTTTAAAATTACGTTAACACCATTTGGAAATATAACCTCACCGTCGTTTAATCAATGAGAAAACTTTGTTTATTGATATCATTCATACTAATAAGTTCTAATATCAACCATACTTTGTTTGCAAAACTTGAAAATAATATTGTTTTAAAAGTAGAGAATGAAATTATAACAAAATATGAGATAAAAAATAAGATTTTGAGCTCTTTGATTTTATCTGGTCAGGAAATCAATCAAAAAAATATAAATAAGTATAAAAAGTCAACTTTAGATAATTTAATTCAATTAAAATTAATGAAAATAGAGTTGTCAAAATATGATCTGAAAGATAGTCCAGATAAATTAGATTCTTACCTCAGAAGATTGTCATCAAATAATATTGATTTATTAAAGAAAAAATTTTTAGATAATAAATTAGATTATGATTTATTTTTAGATGAGGTAAAAATTAAGTTAAAATGGCAAGATTTGATATACCTAATCTATTCGAAAAAGATTGAATTAGATGAAAAGACCATAGATATAGAATTACAAGAAATAATTCAAAATAAGTTAGAAATAGATCAGTATAAATTATCTGAAATTGAAATACTTTTAAACGGTGATGAAACTGATGCTGAAAATATAAAAAATATTTATGATCAAATTGATTTAGAAAGTTTTGAGGCTGTTGCAATAAGATTTAGTATTTCAGAGTCTTCAAAAAATAAGGGGGAATTGGGTTGGGTAAATGGAAATATATTATCTAAACAAATATATGAAATTGTGAGCAATATGAAACTTGGGGAAATCTCCAAACCTATAAAACAGCAAGGCAGTGTAATATTTTTAAAATTAAAAGATAAAAGATCTAAAAAATTGGAAGGGTTAGATAAAATGAAATTAAGAAAAGACTTAATTGTACAAAAAAAGAATGAATTATTTAATTTATACTCAAGGAGTCACTTGTCTAAACTAAAAAATACAAGTCTTATTGAATATAGATGAAAAATAAAATTTTAATTGTAGGAGGAGATCCTAATAGTATTAATTCTGAAATTATTTATAAAAGTTGGAAAAAGAGTAATTCTGCAATAAGAAATAAAATTTATATAATTACAAACTATAAATTATTTAAAGAACAATTATCAAAATTAAAATATCCTTTAAAAATCTTAAAAGTTGAAAATCATATTGACCATGAAAAATCAAAAAAATTAAAAATAATTGATATTCCAATTGAATTTAATAATCCATTTAAAATTAAGAAAAAATTTTTAATCAGTTTCATTTCTAAATCTTTAAATTATGCGCATGATGCAGCTTTGAAGAGTGATGTTAAGGGTATAATTAACTGCGCTATAGACAAAAGCCTACTAAAAAAAGATAATACTGGAGTTACAGAATATCTAGCTTCTAAGTGCAAAATCAAAAATCACTCTGAAGTAATGATGATTAGTAACTTAAAATTTTCTGTAGTCCCTATTACAACACATATCAACGTAAGACAAATTTCCAGGAAAATAAGTAAAAAAATAATCATTAATAAATTAAAAACAATCGACAAATTCTTTAAAAAAACATTTAAAATTAAACCTAGAATAGGAGTACTTGGTTTGAATCCTCATAATGGTGAAATGAAAAAAAAATCCGAAGAAATAAAAATAATTTTACCTTCGATAAAGCATTTAAAAAAAAGAAAAATCAATTGTAGTGGGCCACATGTTTCAGATACTATTTTTATTAAAGATTATAAAAACTTTGACGTTATAGTTGGGATGTTTCACGATCAAGTTTTAATACCATTTAAAACTTTATATAAATTTAATGCGATCAATATAACTTTAGGATTGAAGTATTTAAGAGTTTCTCCGGATCATGGGACGGCAGTGAACTTAATAGGTAAAAATAAAGCAAATGCTGATAGTTTGATCAGATGTATACAATTTATTAAAAGATTTGGAAAATGATTTACAACAAGAAATCTTTAGGTCAAAATTTTTTAATTGATAGTAACATAAAAAGAAAAATCGTTAGTTCTGTTGACATAAAAAATAAAGATGTAATTGAAATTGGAGCAGGTAAAGGTGATCTTACAGATGAGATTTTAAAAGGAAATCCTAAATCAATTTTAGTAATTGAAAAAGATAGGAGTCTAGCCGAGATACTAAAAAAGAAATATCATGAAATCGGTATTGTCAAAACACACTGTGTTGATATTTTAAAATTTGATTTAGAAAGTAAAATTAAAAGAGGCTCATTAATTTTTGGTAATTTACCATACAATATATCTTCACAAATACTAGTTAAAACTTTAAGATTTAAGATATGGCCTCCTAAATTTTCTGACTTAGTTTTTATGTTTCAAAAGGAGTTAGGAGAAAAAATATTAGGCAAATTTCGTTCTAAAAACTACAGTAGATTATCAATATTAACCAATTATAGACTTAAAGTTTTCTCAAAATTTTTAGTATCACCTAACTGTTTTTTTCCCAAACCTAAAATCAAATCGATAGTAATTCATTTTAAACCGATTAAAAGAGAAGGAAATAAAATAAAAAACATAAATAATCTGGAAAAAGTTACAAATATTCTTTTTTCCAATAAAAGAAAAATGATAAATAAGAATATTAAGAAGATAATCAAAAGTAATAAGATAAAAAAGATCAAAAATTTGAATTTAAAGTTGAGACCGGAGCAATTACATCCAGATATTTATTATAAAATAACAGAGCTTTATGAAAGTAGGTGAATTTTTTTTTTTTTATGTAAGAGTATAATATTTTCTATTTGTTTGAAGCAAACATCTAAATTTTTATTAATTAAAACATAATCATAATCACTCCAATGCTTAATATCTTCCTCAAATGCATTAAACCTTTTTTCAATTTCTTCTGGGGAATTTTGGTCTCTCTTGACCAATCTTTTTTTTAGCTCCTCTTTATTATCAGTAATTAAGTATATTTTAATTAAGTTTAAATTTTTAAATTTTGATAATTGTTTGGTACCTTGCCAGTCAATATCAAAAATTAAATCATTATTTTTTAACATTTCATCTACATTTTTTTTTAAGGTTCCGTAATAATTCTCAAATATTTTTGCATATTCGTAAAATCTACTTTCCTTTATAAATTCTTTAAATCTCTCAGCAGAAATGAAAAAATAATCTACGCCTTCTACTTCATTTGATCTTGGAGTTCTTGTGGTGTGAGACACTGATATCTTAAATGAACTATACTTTTGTTGAATTTTTTTTGTTAAGGTAGTTTTACCAACACCAGATGGGGAGGATAATATTACTAATAAATTTTTATCCTCATTATGCATTATGAAGGAAATTTTTAATTAGATTTGCTCTCAATAAATTTTATCGCGTCACCTACAGTTAAAATTTTCTCCGCTTCACTGTCAGATATTTCAGATCCAAATTCTTCTTCAAAAGCCATAACTAACTCTACAGTATCTAAACTATCTGCTCCTAAATCATCGATAAAGCTTGCCTCTTCAGTAACTTTTTCTTCCTCAATTCCTAGATGATCTGCAACAATTTTTTTTATTTTACTTTTAACTTCTTCTGACATGAATTCCTTCCTATGTTTATGATTTCTTCATAGATCATTAATTAGAATTGTCAAGACATATACATTCCACCATTAACATGTATAGTTTCACCATTTATATAATTTGCCTTATCAGATGCCAAAAATGCAACACAATTTGAAATGTCTTCCCCAGTTCCTAGGTTTCCAGAGGGTATTTTACTAATTAAAGTTTTCTTAAATTCTTCGTTAATTTTATCTGTCATCTCTGTCTGTATAAATCCTGGTGATACACAATTTACATTAATATTTTTTCTTGCGTACTCAATAGCTAGGCTTTTAGAAAAGCCAATTATACCAGCTTTTGATGCTGAATAGTTAGATTGCCCAAGATTGCCAGTATGTCCTACGATTGATGTAATGTTAATTATTTTACCAAATTTTTTTTTCAACATTTTTTTTATGGTGTGTTTGCACATTAAAAAAGTGGATGTTAAATTTATATCAATAACTTTTTTCCAATTTTCATTGGTCAATCTAATTGATAAATTATCAAGTGTTATACCTGCATTGTTTACCAAAATATCTATTCCCTCTAATTTTATGTCAACTTTATCTATAAATTCTTCAATTTTATCATGATTAGATAAATCAAATTTTTCAATGATGATTTCTGGAAAATTTTTTTTTAAGTTTTGCAATTTTGTGTCATTTGTACCAGTAGCTAAAACAGTAGATCCTAAACTAGTAAATTTTTGCACTAGAGAGTTTCCTATACCTCCAGTAGCCCCTGTTATTAAAATCTTTTTATCTTTTAAGTTTATCATTCAAACTTTTAATATCAGTAATTGAGTTAATTGCAAAGCTATTACAATTTTTTAGTGTCCTTTTTACCATACCCGATAAAACTTTTCCCGGACCTATTTCTATAAAATTTTTTGTACCATTATTTGACATATAAATCAGGCTTTCTCTCCATCTTACAGTTGAAGAAATTTGATCAATTAATAATTTTTTTATTTTATCTGGTTCTTGTTCTGAATTAGCATTAACGTTATTAATAATTTCAAAATTTGGTTTTTTAAAAGTTGTTTCTTTAATTTTTTTACTCATATTAGTCGCCGCTGGTTTCATCAATGAACAATGGAAAGGTGCGCTTACTTTTAAAGGTATAGATTTGATTTTCTTTTTTTCTAAAGATAGTCGAAATGAATTTATGGATTCTTTATCACCGCTTATAATTACCTGACCATTAGCATTATCATTAGCCACTTCACACACGCCATTTATTGTAGTCTCTTTTATTATATTTTTTATATCACTTATTTCTGTTCCTAAAACAGCTATCATACTTCCTTGACCAATTGGCACTGCATTTTGCATTTGTTTGCCTCTTTCATGTAAAAGATATAAAGCGTCATTAAAATCAAGTGAACCTGAACAAACTAATGCACTATATTCTCCTAAAGAGTGGCCAGCAAAATATTTACAAGTATCCGTACTAAAATTAAATTCATTAGCTAAAATCTTATAAATGGAATAGCTAACGGTAAGAATAGCTGGTTGAGTATTTTGTGTAAGTTGTAATTCATCTTCTGGTCCTTCTAAGATAATTTTTGATAACGGAAAATTTAATTTATCATCTGCTTGACTAAATATATCTTTAACAACTTTAAAACTTTTATAAAACTCTGAGCCCATGCCAACCAGCTGAGAACCTTGACCAGGAAATAATAAAGCGTTCATTTTAACCAATTTTTTTAGTAATTATTAGTATTGCTATAATTCTTCATTATAGTATAACCCAATTTTTACAAACAATTAATTAAACAAATTTTGTACGTTAATTATGGCTTTTTACGAAAACACAATAATCGCTAAACAGGATTTAACAGAAAAAGATTTAAAAATTGTAACAGATAAATATAACGAAATAATAAACTCTTCTTCAGGTAAAGTTGTCAAAGTAGAACTTTGGGGTTTATTAAATTTAGCGAGTAAAATAAAAAATTATAAAAAAGGGTTTTACATCCACTACAAATTTGAAGGTAATAACAAAACTCTTCAAGAAATAGATAAAAAAATTAAAGTTGATCCTGCAATAATAAGATATTTAACAGTAAAGTACAAAACACTGGATACAAAAAATGAGTTTTTCAAAAAGAAAGTTAGTAAATAATGAAAAGAAAGAATAAAAAATTTCAAAAGAGAGGTTCTAACTCTTTAAACAAATTAAGTTTATTTCAAAAAACAGATGGTAGATTTTCAAAAAGTTGTCCACTTTCTGTTAAAAACGCGCCAATTATTGACTACAAAAATATTAGTTTATTAAAAAAATATATGTCAGAAAATGGAAAAATTATTTCTTCTAAAATCACTTCAGTTTCGTTTAATAAGCAAAAAAAATTAACAAGAGAAATAAAAAAAGCGAAAATATTAGGATTGGTGTAAAATGGAATTAATTCTCTTAGAAAATATATTAAATTTGGGAAATATTGGTGACAAAGTCAAAGTTAAGAATGGATATGGTAGGAACTTTCTTTTAAAACAAGGAAAAGCTTTAAGGTATAATAAAGAAAATCAAGAATTTGTTGATAAAAAAAAAGTTGAATTAAATAGAAAAAATACAGAATTAAAGAATAAATACAAAGAGATTGCAAAACTAGTCAATAATAAAACTTTTTTATTTAATAAAGAGAGTAAGGAAAATGGAGATCTTTATGGATCAATTAAGCCTAAAGAAATTACGAACCTTATTAAAGAAAAGGTTAAAGCTGAAGTAAGCCCTTCTCAAATAATTTTGAAGGATAACTTGAATAAAATTGGTGTGTACAAAGCTTTAATAAATTTTCATTCAGAAGTTAAAGCTAATATTTCTATTAAGATAGATAAGATACAATCTAAATAACTTTTCCACAGAGTTGAAAAAATAGTGCGTAACTTTTTTCTTTAAAGCCCGTTTGATTAGCATATTATTTAAGTGTGGAAGAAGTTATACAGAAGCAAAATCTCGAAACTAATAAGCAACCATCTAATATTGAAGCTGAACAAGCTTTGATTGGTTCTATTCTCGTAAATAATGATATTTTAGATGAGGTATCTGTAATTGTAGGCTCAACTATGTTTTATGATCCCGCCCATGTTAAAATTTACGAAGTAATAGAAAATCTTAATAATAAAGGAATGATAGCAAATCCAATTACGTTAAAAAATTATTTTGAGAAAGATAATATGCTTCAAGAAGTAGGTGGTACAGAGTACCTAGTGAAACTGACTAGATTTTCTTCCTCAACGAAACAAGCAATTGACTACGCAAAAATTATTCACGAAATGTATTTAAGAAGGGAACTTATTCTTATTTCTGATAAATTATCTTCAGATTCTACAAACGCCAATGATCAAAATCAAAATGCTGAAAATATAATAGAAAGCACTGAAAAGTCTCTTTTTGACTTAGCTGAGAGAGGGAGTTTTTCACAGTCATTTTTAAAATTTAATAAAGCATTAGACCAAACAATAGAGATGGCTACCTTGG
The DNA here is from genome assembly GCA_902592655.1 of uncultured Pelagibacteraceae bacterium. Lineage (GTDB taxonomy): Bacteria > Pseudomonadota > Alphaproteobacteria > Pelagibacterales > Pelagibacteraceae > Pelagilacustribacter. The sequence continues at coordinate 70,170 of CACJFE010000005.1, forward strand.
CAATGAAAAACGATCAGGGTATTGTTGGAGTTCCAACAGGCTTAAGCGAATTAGATCAAAAATTAGGAGGGCTACATAAATCAGATTTAATAATTCTCGCCGGGAGACCTTCGATGGGAAAAACTGCTTTAGCAACCAATATAGCTTTCAACGCTGCTCAAAATATTTCTAATAAAGAAGAAAAATCATCTGTCGCTTTTTTTTCTTTAGAAATGTCTTCAGAACAGTTGTCTACAAGAATATTATCTGAACAGGCAAAAATAAAGTCAGATGATATTAGAAAAGGTAAAGTTACAGAAGAAGAAATAAATAGATATATAGAGACCTCAAGAAATATTTATAATTTGCCTTTATATATTGATGAAACTCCAGCAATTACTATAGCAACTTTAAGTAACAGAGCGAGAAGAATCAAAAGATTGTTTGGTTTAAGTTTAGTTGTAGTTGATTACATTCAATTGATGCGCTCTAGTATAAGTAAAAATGAGGGAAGAGTTCAGGAAATCTCTGAAATCACACAGGGATTGAAAGCCTTAGCAAAAGAACTCTCTGTGCCTGTTTTGGCTTTATCACAACTTTCAAGAGCTGTTGAACAAAGAGATGATAAGTTACCTCAATTATCAGATTTAAGGGAGTCAGGTTCAATAGAACAAGACGCAGATGTGGTCATGTTTGTCTATAGAGAATCTTACTACCTAGAGAGAAAACAGCCAAAACTTGGCTCAATTGAACATGCGGAGTGGCAATCAAAGATGAATGATGTAAATGGTTTAGCTGATATTATTTTAGGTAAGCAAAGGCATGGTCCTACCGGAGTAATTAAAGTTGAGTTTGAAGGAATTTATACGAAATTTAAAGATTTAAACAAAAATTAGGATAAATTTTTTCTTTAGTTATAAATAATTTAAGATATATCTCAAATATATAAATGCTGTCTTATATTTATAAAAAACTGACCATTGATTTTTCAAAGTTTACTCTTCTACTTTTGGCATTAATTATAATTTTCTCAGCATATAACGCAAAAAATTTTAACTTAGATGCTTCATCAGATGCATTATTATTAGAAGGCGATAAAGACTTAAAGTATCTAAGAGAAGTAAATGATAGGTTTGGATCTAAAGATTTTCTTGTTTTAACATATGCGCCAGTCAACAGTTTTACGGAAAAAGAAACTATACTAAATTTACAACTTTTAAAGTCAAAAATTGAGAAATTAACTTGGGTAGATAGTGTGATTACTGTCATAGACGTTCCTCTTTTAAAAAGCACAGATGAGGGTCTAATGGATAGACTTAAAAACTATAAAACCTTATCCTATCCTGAAATTGATAGAAAAAGAGGTTTCGAAGAAATAATAAATAGTCCAATCTACAGAAATTACGTTATCAGTGAAGATGGTAAAACATCTGGCATAGTTGTTTATCTTAAAAAAGATGAGAGATTATCAGAGTACATCAAAATTAAAGAGAAGTATTTTGATCAATCTCTTGAATTAGGGTTGTCGAAAGAAGAGAAAATAAATTACAAAAAATTCCTGAAAGAATATGAGGAATATAAGAATCTTTACAACTTAAGAAATAATCAAAATATTTCAGAAATTAGAGATGTAATTAGCAAATATGGGCAAAATGCCAAAATTCATTTAGGTGGTATTCCAATGATTGCTGACGATATGATGTCTTTTATTAAGAGTGATATAGTAGTTTTTGGTATTGGAGTTTTCATTTTTATAATTTTGACCTTATGGTTAATATTCAAAAATATAAAATGGGTAATTATACCACTATTAGGATGTTTGACCTCTGTAATTATAATGGTTGGGTTACTAGGTCTAATAGGTTGGAAGGTTACAGTCATTTCCTCAAACTTTATCGCACTAATGTTAATTTTAAATATGGCAATGAATATTCACATGACTGTAAGATTTCTTCAAATTAAAAAAGAAAATCCAGATATACAAAAAAGAAAAGCTGTATTTATGACATGTGAAAAAATGGTTCTGCCAATTTTATATACTGCGTTGACAACTATTTGTGCATTTCTATCTTTAATTTTTAGTAATATAAAACCAATAATTGATTTTGGTTGGATGATGACTTTAGGTTTAATTGTATCTTTTTTAGTTACATTTATACTCTTGCCATCTTTGCTAAGTAGCTTTGCTCCTGAAAGTGAAATTAATGTAAAAAGCAGCGAAAAATCGCTTATTACTTCAGCTTTAGGTTCTATTGCAAAAAAAAGTGGGATACTTATTTTTGGTTCAACATTATTAATTGTAGTTTTTAGTATATCAGGAATATCAAAACTCCAAGTAGAAAATAGCTTTATAAATTATTTTGATAAAGAAACTGAAATTTACAAAGGTATGAAGAAAATTGATGATGAACTTGGTGGAACAACTCCACTTAATATAATTTTAAAGTTTCCAGCAAAACAAACTAAAACAACTGATGATGATGAATTTTCTGAATGGGATGAAGATTTTGAAAATAATGAAGATAAATCAAAATATTGGTTTACTAGAGATAAAATGGATAAAATTTTAAAAGTCCATGACTATTTAGACTCACTTCCGGAAATAGGAAAAGTTCTCTCATTTGGATCTATTTTAAGAGTTGCCGAAGATTTAAATAAAAAAGAATTACAAAGTTTAGAAATAGCAGTCTTATATAGTAAGATTCCGGAAGAAATAAAAAAAGAAATTATATCACCATACATTTCAGTTAACGCAGATGAAGCTAGAATTTCTGTAAGAATTAAAGACTCTCTTGAGAGTCTAAGAAGAGATGCGCTAATAAAAAAAATTAATAATGAATTACAATCAAAACTAAATTTAAGAGAGGAAGAATACAAACTTACAGGGGTATTAATACTATTTAATAACTTATTACAAAGTTTATTTAAATCGCAAATCCTTACACTTGGAATAGTTATGATGGGAATATTTGCAATGTTTTTTGTATTATTTAGAAATTTAGCTTTATCTATTATTGGAGTTGTGCCAAATTTTCTTGCAGCTTTTTTTATTCTTGGAATAATTGGCTTAATTGGAATACCGCTAGATATGATGACTATTACAATAGCGGCAATTACTATAGGAATAGCTGTAGATAATAGTATTCACTATATATATAGATTTAGAGAAGAGTTCATAAAAATTAAAAACTATAGTCTAACTTTAGATAAATGCCACAAAACAGTCGGTATAGCTATACTTAATACTTCCATAACGATAGTTTTTGGTTTTTCAATTTTAGTTTTATCGAACTTTATACCTACAATTTATTTTGGCGTATTCACAGGAATTGCTATGCTTCTAGCTATGATTTCTGTCCTTACTTTGCTTCCAAAACTAATTTTAATTTATAAACCTTTTGGAGAAGAGTCAGATATAATCTAATGGAGAAAAATATTTTTATTGACTTGATAAAAAATATAAATTTATTTGATGGCGCAGTTTTAATAATTTTTATATATAGTACAACTCAATGCTTTTTAAAGGGATTTTCACTAAGTTTATTATCTTTTATGAAGTGGATTGTTTCAACGGTTGTAACTATAATCTTGGTTCCCAAACTTCAACCTACGGTTAGCGAATATATCCAATCTGAATTTATTAATAATATAGGTTTAGGTATAGCTATCTTCTTTTTTGCTTTATTTTTAACTATTTTAGTAGGCAAAGCTCTTAGTCGTGCTGTAACTTGGACCGGGGTGGGATCTATTGATAAAACTTTCGGCTTTTTATTTGGTATTTTCAAAGGTTATGTAGTTTCTGTTTGTGTATTCTCAGTATTAAATTGGTTTTATCCATATGATAATTGGGGTATATCAGCTAAAGAGGCTTTTACATTCGAAATTGTTTATAAAGGAAGTGAAATGCTGGTTGAGGAATTTCCATCAAGTAAAGATTTAATTGACACGAAAGAAAAAATTGAAAAAATTTGATTCTGATAAACTAAGAGAAGAGTGTGGAATATTTGGTATTTCAAACTATGTTGATGCTTCAGCTATGGTGGCATTAGGTTTACATGCTTTGCAGCATCGAGGGCAAGAGGGATGTGGAATCGTATCTTATGATGGAAAAAATTTTCATTCGGAAAAAAGACAGGGATTAGTAGGTGATCATTTCACTAAACCTGAAATATTAAAGAAATTACCTGGTGCTTTTGCGATTGGGCATAATAGGTATTCAACTACAGGAGAGACTTCACTTAGAAATATACAGCCCTTTTTTGCAGATTTACATACAGGTGGTTTAAGTATTGCTCATAATGGAAATTTAACAAATGCATTGCTTTTAAGAGAATCTTTAGTAAAAGAAGGAGCCATATTTAGAACAACTACTGATACGGAAACAATAGTGCAGCTGATTGCTAAATCACGTAGAGATAAATTTTTGGATAAACTTATAGATGCTCTTTTTCAAATACAAGGTGGATATTCGTTAGTATTGATGACTAATAAAAAATTAGTGGGAGTCAGAGATCCATTTGGAATAAGACCGCTGGTAATCGGAAAATTAAAAGATTCTTATATTTTAGCTTCGGAAACGTGTGCGCTTGATATAGTAGGCGCAAATTTTATAAGGGAAGTAGAAAATGGAGAGATTATTACTATAGAAAATAAAACTTTAAAAAGTATAAAACCTTTTCCTAAACAAAAACCAAGGCCTTGCGTTTTTGAATATATCTATTTTGCTAGACCAGATAGTTTAATTAATGGAAAATGTGCTTATGAATATAGGAAGAATCTTGGGTCAGAATTGGCAAAAGAAACTGATTTGAAAGCTGATCTAGTTGTTCCGGTTCCTGACTCCGGTGTTCCGTCTGCATTAGGTTATGCAGAAACAGCTAACAAAAAATTTGAATTAGGGTTAATTAGAAATCACTATGTCGGTAGGACTTTTATAGAGCCTACTCAAAATATAAGAAGTTTAGGGGTTAAACTGAAATTAAGTTCCACAAAAACATTAGTTGAAAATAAAAATATTATACTTATTGATGACTCTCTAGTTAGAGGTACGACTTGTCATAAAATTGTGAAAATGCTTTATGAAAGCGGAGCAAAAGAAGTTCATGTTCGAATAGCTTGCCCAGAAATAAAATATCCAGATTTCTATGGTGTAGACATGCCAACTAAAGAGGAACTTCTTGCTCATAATAAAGATATTAATGAAATGTGTAATTACATAAAAGCTAAAAGCTTAAAATTTTTAAGTTTAGGAGGTTTATATAAAGCCTTAACTGGAACAAAAAGAAACCCTAATTACCCACAATTTAGTGATCACTATTTTACTGGAGAATACCCAGTTCGACCTGCGGACAACTTGCAAGGACTTAAAGTAAAACAACTTTCATTATTAAGCGGAAAATCAAACAATTAATTCATAACTGTAATCTTGTTATTAGTATCTGCAAATAAAATTCTATTTTTAATGAATATAGGTAATGTATTTATCTTAGAGGGAAGTTTTATAACTTTTTGAATTTTTCCATTTATGTTTAACTGGAGTGCAAAGGAATTTTCCAAGAAAATTAATAGTCCGTCATTTATAACTGCAATATTCTTAAATTTAGCAACTTTCTTTTTTGATCCGAGAAAATTTGCGATCTCATCATTTAGATCGTGCGAAAATAATATTTTTCCATTTCTTAAATTCATGGAAATCAGCAAATTATTTTTTGATATTGTGAAAAGGTAATCATTGTTAATAATCGGCTTTATTGAAGAAGAAAAATTTTTTTTGTAAATAATTGATCCATTGTTAGGGTCTAAAATGTAGGTGAAATTATTTGAGGAAACTGCAAGCTTATTATTTTCTATAACAACTTGATTTCCAAAAAATAAGTTATTCGGATTTAGTTCTATTGATTGATTTAAATTAATAAACCAATTAATTTTTTTACTATCGATTTCTATGCTGTAGAGAGAGCCATAAGTATTTAAAAAATATAGATTTTCTTCATCTGCTGATAGATTATTTATAAAATCGTTTTTAATTATAGTTTCCTCGGTAGGTATTAATTTTAAATTATCACCACTATTTTTATCAATTATATAGAGATTATTATTTTGATTTGCAGCTGCTAACTTATCCTTCACAATTTTCAAATTTGATCTGAAAGGAACTTTAAAGTTTTTAGCCCATATTATTTTGTTTCTTACATAATCATAGGCATATAAAAACCCTATATTATCGGAAACATAAACTATATTTTTTTCAACAATTATATTAAGTTTTTTTTTAATCTTTTTATATCTTTTCTTATAAAAATTGAACTTTTGCAAAATGTTATTATTTTTTGCGGAGTAAATTAACAAATTGCCCTTTGAATCACTGGTAATAAAATTATCATTCTCGTACAAAAGGTTTTGGCTAATATCGTATTTTGAAATTTTTTTACTTTTATATTCTAATTTGTACTCGTTGCTATATTTAAAATTTTCTAAATTATTATTTTTATTAAAAAAAATATCTGTCCAGTTTTCGTTTTCTTTAGCTTTAGTGAGTTGAAATTTAAAATTCTTATCAAGTAAAACTATCTTATTGAAATTATCATTAGCACTATTAATTTCTTTAAATTCACTAAAGACTCCTTTTGATATTCTTTTTTGTGAGGTTTCATTTTCATTTTTCCATATTCCTGATTTATTATCAAATGAACACGAGGTCAAAAAAAAAATAAAAAGAAATACAAAAAAATTAGTTTTCATTTTATTTATCAAGAATTTCTTTAGCTAAAAATTTAATTGATGACTCAGAATTTGAAATTTCTTTTAATATTTGGTAACCTTTTTCTTTATCTGAGTGCTTTATTAGAAATAAAGCCTTTTTAAAAACTATTAAGTCTTTTTGTTCTTCTTCAATATTCATTTTTTCAAGAAATTTAAAGTATTCAATTATTTTGATTTTATCTTCAATTAAGTTGCTGTCTAAGATGGTGTTGAGTGCTAAAATTGAATAAAATTTATTTTTACTAAATATAATTTCTTCAAGTATTTTGTTTGCTTCACTTATGTTTTCGTTTTGCAGAAGCAATTTAGCTTGCACAAATTTTTCAGATATTAGTTCATTTTTATTTAATTTATATACATTGAAAGAGATAATTGAAAAAATAGACAGCAATACAAATATAATAACTATAATTATTTTACGTTTGTTTTCTTTAAGATATGAAATTATTCTATCTTTTAAATCTATTTTATTTTCTAAACTCTCACTCATTAAAAGAAATTTTTATTAGTAGGAAATTTTTTTAATTTTACATCTTTAGTATATTTTTTTATGGCTTTTTCAATTACTCTATTAAGTTGAACATATTTTTTAACGAATTTTGGATAAAAACCACTTAAACCGAGCATATCATCTGTTACCAAAATTTGACCGTCACAATAAGATGAGGAACCGATACCAATTGTTGGTATTTCTACTTTTTCTGTTATTAATTTAGACGCTTTAGAAGCAACACATTCAAGGACTATAGAAAATGCACCTGCTTTCTGAATTTCAATAGCTTCTTTTAAAAGTTTTTTAATTTCAATATTAGAATTACCCTCAATTCTAAATTTTTTATTAAATTGAGGTGTGTATCCTATATGCCCCATAACAGGAATATTTGATCTCACAAGTTCGCTAATAATATTAAAATTTTTTTTGTTACTTTCAATTTTTACAGCATCACAGCCAGTGATTTTTTTTAATAATTTAGCATTTTTTTTCGCTTTTTTTTTATTGCTATATGTACCTTTAGGCATGTCTACTACCATAAGAGATTTTTTTATTCCAAGTTTTACACTCTTTGAGTGTTGTATTATGTTAGTTAAAGAAATTTTGTGAGTGTTAGTTAATCCGTAAAGTACATTTGCCATGGAGTCTCCTACTAAAATTATGTCACAATATTTATCTAATATCTTTGCTATACTTTTTGAATAAGCTGTTAAACATACAATTTTAGTTCTATTTTTCTTAGATATTATTTTTTGTATCTTTTTACTCATTTTAATATTTACTACTCTAGTTCAATTGTCCCTGGCGGCTTTGATGTTATATCATAAACTACTCGGTTGATACCTTTGACATTATTTATTATTTTATTAGAGATATTGTCTAAAAAATATTTTGGAAAGGTAAAATAGTCAGCTGTCATACCATCTTCAGAAACTACTGCTCTAATTAAACACGTATATTCGTAAGTCCTTGAGTCTCCCATTACTCCCACTGTCTTGGATGGCAATAAAGCAGCATATGCTTGCCAGATCTTGTTATAAAGATTGTTTTTTATTAATTCACTAATGTAGATATCATCAGCAGCTTGAAGTATCTTAATTTTTTCATATGTAACCTTTCCTAATATTCTTATTGCTAAACCAGGTCCAGGGAAAGGGTGTCTTTGACTTAAAATTTTAACTAAACCTAACGATGTTCCAAGTTTTCTTACCTCATCTTTAAAAAAATCTTTTAAAGGTTCTATTAGTTTCAAATTCATTTTTTTTGGAAGACCGCCGACATTATGATGAGATTTTATTTTAGATGTTTTACTACCAGTTGAAGATCTGCTTTCGATAATATCAGGATAAAGAGTGCCTTGTGCAAGAAATTTAATCCTCTTCTCTTTTTTTGCCTCTTTTTCAAAAATTTTAATAAATAATTTACCAATAATTTTTCTTTTCTTTTCCGGATTAGAAACATTTTTTAGCTTTTTTAAAAAAAATTTTGATGCATTTACTAACTTGACATTAAGATTATATCTATTTTTAAAAATTTTATAAGTGATTTTAAATTCATCTTTTCGCATCAGACCAGTATCTACCATAATGCAAATTAAATTTTTTTTTATCGCTTTATTGATTAATAAAGCTACAACACTACTGTCTACACCTCCAGAAAGAGCACAAATAACTTTATCCCTTTTAACAGTCTCTCTAATATATCTTATTAACTCACTCTTTTGAGAAATAACATTCCATCTTTTTTTAATCTTACAAATAGAAAAAATGAAATTTTTGAATATTTGTTTTCCGTTATCTGTGTGTGTTACTTCTGGATGAAACTGAACTCCATAGATTTTTTTTTTTGAGTTTTCTATTATTGTTAATTTTGAGTTTTTTGTTGAAGCTATTATCCTGAAGTTTTTTGGTAATTTTATAACAGCATCTTCGTGGCTCATCCAAACTGAATTATTTGATATAAAAAAATTTTTCGTTAATATAGAATTATTTTTTTTAAAAATTAAAGCTCGACCAAATTCACGCTTTTTTTTTGAAGATCTTATTTTACCTCCGAATAATTTTGCTATCAGTTGAAGTCCATAACAAACTCCTAAAATAGGTATATTTTTAAAAAAAATATTCCGTGGGATACTTTGAAAATTTTTTTTTGTAACAGTTGATGGACCTCCAGATAAAATAATTCCTTTAATTTCATTATAATTTTTTATGCTTTTTATCTGATTTGGAGTTAATACCTCTGAGTAAGCTCCTAAATCTCTTACTCTTCTTGCTATTAATTTTGTGACTTGTGAACCAAAATCAACTATCAGTATCTTTTCATTGTTTTTTTGAAGCTGCATTTATTTTTTAGATAAATTTTCGATCTCAATTTTTAAATTCATGCTTTTATCACAAAATTTATCACATAGCTTAGATAATCTGCTATTAAGTTCTTTACTTTTTTTATAGTCAGATGCATCAAGCTTTAGTTTTGCTAAAAAATAAATAGCTTCTTCATTTTTAGGATTTAATAAAATAACTGTTTTCAAATTTTGCTCTTCTAAATTTTTTTTGTTAAGATTTTTAAAAATTTTCGACAAATATAAGTAAGACAATTCATTTTTTGGATTAAAAACAATATCTTGTTCAAATTTAAATTTTGCTTGATCGTATTTTTTATCTTTAAAAAGACTCAATCCTTCTTCAAAGTAATTTGTGTTAGATAGGAGAGGTCCAGTTAATATCCAATAAAACATTAAAATTTTTAGTAATTTAATTATCATAATTTAAAATTTGTTTTTTCTGTCATTTCAACACTATGAACCATACTTTCGTAAAAACCAGCTTTAGTTATTTTGATAAATTCTGCATTTTTCATAATTTGAGATAAGTTTTTCGCACCTATGTATCCCATAGAGGATCGCAGTCCTCCAACTAATTGATAAATTATTTTAGAAACACTACCTTTAAATTCTACTCTTCCTTCTACTCCCTCAGGTACAAATTTTGACTTGTCTTTAAAATTTTTTTGAAAATACCTGTTGGCTGATCCTGAAGACATTGCTCCAATTGATCCCATGCCTCTATAATGTTTATAGATTTTTCCTTTGAACTTAAATTTTTTACCTGGGCTTTCGTTTGTGCCTGCAAATATTGACCCCATCATAATAGCATCAGCTCCTGCTGCTAATGCCTTTGCAATATCACCTGAAAATTTTATACCTCCATCAGATATAATTTTTACTTTCTTGTTCTTCAAAGCTTTTTTTACCTCCATAATTGCAGATATTTGGGGAACACCTATACCAGATACCATTCTGGTAGTGCAAATAGATCCTGGTCCAATACCTACTTTAATAATATCAGCGCCTGAATTATATAATTTTTTTGCTGCTTGAGCTGTAGCAATGTTTCCTACACAAATCGGAGTTTTACCTTTTATCTTTTTTATTTTATCTAATATTTTTAGCACTTTATCACTATGACCATGAGCAGTATCTAAAACTATAAGATCACACCCATTGTAAATTAATGATTTTGCCCTTTCCAAATCATTTCTACTTGTACCTACTGCAGCACTAACAATTAAATCTTTTTTTTTTACTTTAATTATTTCACTTACTTGATCTTTGATACTTAAATTTCTATGTATAACACCTATGCCTCCAGCTGAAGCAATTGCTATTGCCATTTTCGATTCCGTAACGGTATCCATGGCAGATGAAAGAAATGGGACACTTAATCTAATACTGTGGGTTAAGTTTAAAGATATATCCGTCTCAGATGGTAAAATGCTTGAATACTGAGGCAGTAGCAAGACATCGTCGAAAGTAAGTGCTTCTTTTATTGTTCCCATATAAACTTATATACAATTACTGAAATTTATAAAGTCTTTAAAAATTTACAATGTAAATAAGTTTCTTTTGACTCATCTTTACTTGACTTTGGTTTGAAAAATTTAACATTTTTGAATGTAGATTTAGCTAAATCTTTAACTGCAATAAAATCAGTACCCATAAACACTTTGGAGACAAGCACACCTTGAGGTTTAAGTATTTTAGTGCAAAAATCGATAATTTCTGTACATAGTTGGTTAGTTCTTATGGAGTCCAAAGACTTGTTTCCAGTTGTATCTGCAGCCATATCTGAGACAATGACGTCAATTTTCCCATCGAAAAAATCAATAATTTTTTTTTTTGCATCTTTTTGAAAAATATCACATTTTAAAAAACTTACATTTCTGATTGGTTCCATATCTTTTATGTCCACCGATAGTGTCTTACCATCTGAGTTAATTTTACTTATTACTTGAGACCAGCCTCCAGGACATGCGCCTAGATCTAGTAAATTTATTTTTTTTTTAATGAATTTAAATTTATTGTTTAGTTCAATAAGTTTGAAAGATGCTCTTGATCTATAACCTAAAATTTTAGATTTTTTTGAATAAGGATCTTTTATTTGTTTTACTTTCCAAAAATTGCTTTTTTTAGTTTTTTTTGACTTCTTCATTACAAAATATCTTCATGGTCATCTACAGATATTTTTTCTGAATATTTTTTTTGTTGTTTTTTATAAATAAATAGACTTACAGGAATTGAAATTAAATAAGCAAAAGTAAAGATCAGTAAGGTTTCAAAAGTAAAAAACAGCAATGCTATGAAGAGAATACCGATTAAAAGCAACAAAAAAACAGTTGCATTAGGTGATATAGCAATCTTTTTTAGTGATAGTGTAGGTATTTTGCTGACAAGTAAAAAGGCTACCAAAACAGTTAGATAAGGTGTGAAAATTTTTATATCTAAATTCAATTTTAGATCAGCTAAGTCATATATTAATGGTGTTAAGATTAAAAGCCCACCAACTGGAGACGGTATACCCTCAAAAAAATTTTGTTTCCATTCGTTCTGACTATCATTTTTTGTTAGATTAAATCTTGCTAATCTTAATACGCAACAAACAGAAAAAATTAAGGCTATGGCCCAACCAAGTTTACCATATTTATTTAGTTCCCAAAAATATAGAATTAATACAGGTGCTATTCCAAAACTAACAAAATCAGTTAATGAGTCTAATTCTTTTCCAAAATCAGAGGTACCTTTAATTAGTCTTGCTACCCTTCCGTCTAAAGCATCTAAGATTGCTGCTAATAAAATTAATGTCACAGCTAAACTATAATTACCATCAATTGAAAATTTAATTGAGCTAATTCCAAGACAAACTCCACCTAACGTTATTATATTTGGCAAAAGATACCTGGTTTTTTTTGACGAAACCAATTTAAATTTTTTATTTGTTTCCATTATTTTGAAGCAATTAAACTTTCTCCAGCGGTTACGCTCTGGCCGAGCTTAGCTAAAACTTTTTTATTTTTAAAATATAAGTCTACCCTGCTACCAAATCTGATCATACCTATTCTGCTACCTTGTTTTAGTTTATGACCTTGCTCAACATCGCAAACTATTCTTCTTGCAATTAGTCCTGCTATCTGAACTATAATTATTTCTTCATTGTCTTGATTAGTTTTTATTTTAAAATAATTTCTTTCATTTTCCTCACTAGCTTTATCTAATGAGGCGTTTAAAAACTTTCCGGGTTTATAATAAATTTCCTCAATAGTTCCTCCTATAGGAGACCTGTTAACATGGCAGTCAAATACATTCATAAAAATACTTACTTTTGTGTATGTAATATTCTCTAAACGAAGTTCTTCGGGTCCTGATTTTTCAGAAATATCAGTAATTAATCCGTCAGCTGGGCTCACAAGAAAATCATCATTACTTATGGAGTATCTTTCAGGGTCTCTAAAAAAATAGTATACCCAAACAGTTAATAGAAGTGAAATTGAACCTAAAAACTTTGAAAAAAACAGGACCACAAAAGTGATGAGAATTGAAATTGCCAAAAATTTGTAGCCTTCTTTATGGATTTTAGGAAATATAGTATTAAACATAATTTTAAGTTTACTAAATTTAACTTAATATGTATAAAAATCTCAGTTTATCAATCTATATTTTATGGCAAAAATTAAAGTCAAAAATCCAATAGTAGAGTTAGATGGCGACGAAATGACCAGAATAATATGGTCATTTATTAAAGAGAAGCTAATATCACCTTATCTTGAGGTAGATCTGAAATACTATGACCTTGGGATGGAAAGCCGAGACAAAACGAATGACCAAATCACTATAGATGCGGCAAATGCAATTAAGAAATACGGCGTCGGAGTAAAATGTGCAACTATAACTCCAGACGAAGCCAGAGTAGATGAATTTAAATTAAAAAAAATGTGGAGATCGCCTAATGGAACTATTAGAAATATTTTAGGTGGTACAGTTTTTAGAGAACCCATCATTTGTAAAAATGTTCCAAAACTAGTTCCCGGTTGGACACAACCAATAGTAATTGGGAGACATGCTTTTGGAGATCAATATAGGGCTACAGATTTTTTAATTCCAGGAGAGGGTCATCTTGAAGTAAAATGGACTTCCAAAGATGGAAAAAATAAAAAAGAATTTAAGGTATTTGACTTTCCAAGTTCCGGAACAGCTTTGACAATGTATAATTTAGATGACTCTATAAAAAATTTTGCCAGGGCTTGTATGAATTATGGTTTAGGAAGAAAATGGCCAGTATATTTATCAACTAAAAATACTATTTTAAAAGCTTACGATGGAAGATTTAAAGATCTTTTTCAAGAAATATTTGAAAAAGAGTTTTCTGATAAGTTTAAAAAAGCAAATATTATTTACGAACACAGATTAATTGATGACATGGTAGCATGTGCGATGAAATGGAACGGTGGGTATATTTGGGCTTGTAAGAATTATGATGGTGATGTGCAATCAGATACCGTTGCTCAAGGATTTGGTTCATTAGGACTTATGACTAGCGTATTAATGTCTCCTGATGGTAAAACCGTAGAGTCTGAAGCTGCTCATGGAACTGTTACAAGGCATTATAGAATGCACCAACAAGGAAAAGAAACTTCTACAAATCCTATTGCTTCGATATTTGCATGGACAAGAGGTTTAGCTCATAGAGGTAAGCTCGATGGAAATAACGAATTAATTAAATTTTCAAATAATGTTGAAGAAGTGTGTATTAAAACTGTTGAGAGCGGATCAATGACAAAGGATCTGGCAATCTTAATTGATAAATCGACTAAATACCTTACAACAAATCAATTCTTAGAAGAAATTGATGGAAATTTAAAGAAAAAACTTAACTAATTTTTTTAGAAATTTCTTTAAAAGCTTCTTTAATTTTATCTTTATCTACTCCTCCTGCTTGAGCAAAATCTTTTCTACCGCCACCTCCTTTACCTCCTAGAATAACAGAAGCAGCTTTTACTAAATCAACAGCATCATATTTTAAAGTTAAATCTTTAGTAATTCCTACAGCTAAACCTACCTTATCTTCAAATGTAGAAATACCTACTACAATCCCTGATTTAATATCTTTTTTTCCTTCGTCTATAATGCTTCTTAATTCTTTAGAAGGAAAATCTCTCAAAATTTGCTCTCGAATTATTACATCTCCAATTTTTTTGTCCTGTATTATATTTTTGCTTTTATCTTTCTTAATACTTTCAATTTTTACCTTGTTAAGCTGTTTGTTTAAATTTTTTAAGTTTTCGGTTAAATCTAAATTATCTTTATAATCTGGATTTATTTTTAGTTTTAGTAATTCTTTTTTAATTAATGTAATCTCATCCTTTAAATTTAACTCTTTTTTGGATTTGTCTTGTTTTTGCATTTTTTCATAAACCTCTAATTGTTTATCTCTTAACGCTTCAACTCTCCTAACTCCTGAGGCGATCGAAGACTGGCTTATAACTTTAAATTTACCAACCTCTTTAGTATTTTTAACGTGAGTACCTCCACATAATTCTGTTGAAAAAAAACCGTTATTTTCCTTTCCC
>CACJFE010000006.1 GCA_902592655.1 uncultured Pelagibacteraceae bacterium
CAGTCCATTGAGTGAGTACTTTTTCGCTAGATCAATAAAGCTTTCTGCACTCCTTTTTGAGTAAACAAAAATTATGTCAGGAGGATGATCGTTAATCAAATTATTTGTATCAGAGTTTAATTCTTTAATTTTTTCTGAAGTGTAATTGATGATTTTTTGTATTTGAAAACCCTCTTTTTGTAGCTCTAGATCTAAGTCTGAGGTAATATTATCTCCACATATATACGCCAAGACTTTTTTTTTATCTAATTCATTTGAATTGATAATAATATTTTTTAAAGCATTTATAGTCCCGCCAGCTGAAATTGTATTATTATAACCTTGTTGTCTTACAATCTTTTCTGTAATTGCTCCGACGCAAAAACAGAGTTTATTTCTATCTATTTTCAATAATTTAAGACTTCTTATCGCATTAGCACTTGTAAATATAAACGCATTGTATTTCTCAGGATCAATAGGATCGAGTTCTGCTGTAGAGATTTTTAAAGTAGGAACATGAATAATTTTATGACCTAAGGAAAGTAATTTACCCATTAAATCTTCAGAGTCTATTAAAGGTCTTGTTATTATGATATTCATTTTTTTTTAAATTTTTCTCCGGCTAGATCTAATAATTTTTCTCCGACACTTTTTCCAATAAAAGAAGCATCAACCTCTCTTCCTGTAAGTTCGTATTCAAAACTTTCTTGACCGCTATCTGAAAAAAGCTGAGCTTTTAATTTTAAATTATGGTTTTTAATTTCAGCTAACCCGCCTATTGCAGTATCACAATCACCTCCAATAGTTTGAAGCATCTTCCTTTCTGCTATTGCGCAAAGGCTAGTTTCATTATCATTTATTTTTTTTATTAAATTTTTAATTTTATCTTCCTTTCTACATTGTACAGCAATTATACCTTGTCCAACCGCTGGTAAAATATGTTCACAATTAAAAGTTAAGCCAATTTTTTTATCTAGTTTAAGTGATTTAACTCCGGCAGCCGCAAGAATGATTCCGTCTAAATTGTTCTCGTTGATCTTATTTATTCTAGAGTCAATATTTCCCCGAATATTTATTACAGAAATTTTACTATTAATTTTTTTTAATTGAAGCTCTCTTCTTTTTGAACTTGAACCAATTTTTACACCGTTTTTTAAATCAGAAATGCTTTTAATTTTTTCACTAATTATTACATCTCTGTGATCGTTTCTTTTTAAATATGCTCCAATCAGAAGACTCTCATTTTCAGTTGCCTCCATATCTTTTAGTGAATGTACAGCGATATCTATTTCTTTTTTTAATAAGCTTTCTTCAATTTCTTTACAAAATAAATTTTTTCCTCCTATTTCTGAGATGTTCTTATTAAAATTCAAATCGCCTGAAGTTTTTATGGCTTTAAAATTAATATTTTCTTCTTTAAGGACATTATTGTTTTTTATTAATAGCTCCTTAACTATTGCCACATAGGCAGATGAAAGTTTACTTCCGCGAGCTCCAATTGTAATTTTTGTCATTAATTGATTATATATTTGATAGAAATATTTTATACTATTTTAATTTTTAAAAGAGATGACAAAAAAGATTACATTTTTGGGAATTGAAACAAGCTGTGATGAAACTGCAGCTGCAGTAATAAGGGAAAATGAGAAGGGCACAGCAGACATTTTATCTAATATTGTATCGAGTCAAATTTCTGAGCATAGAAAATATGGGGGGGTAGTACCTGAATTAGCCGCAAGAGCTCATTTAGAAAATATTGAATATATTATTCAAAGTGCTTTAGATAAAAGTGAAATGTCTCTGGATGAAATTGATGGTATTGCAGCAACCGCAGGTCCTGGTTTAATTGTGTGTTTAACAATTGGACTCAATATTGGTAAATCAATTGCAAATTTCGCGAACAAACCATTTATAGCAGTGAACCATTTGGAGGGTCACGCGCTCAGTCCAGGTTTAGAAAATAAAATTGAATTTCCATATTTACTTTTATTAATTTCTGGAGGTCACACTCAATTTTTAACTGTAAAAGACGTAAATCAATATGAACAGCTAGGAACAACTATTGATGATGCGTTGGGAGAAGCCTTTGATAAAACTGCAAAGATGCTAGACTTAGGTTATCCAGGTGGTCCAAGTGTAGAAAAATTTTCTAAATTTGGAGATAAAAGTTTCTTTAAATTACCCGAGCCCATTATTAGCAGAGCAGGTTGTAATTTATCATTTGCAGGTCTGAAAACTGCAGTCCTAAGAGAGTCAAAGAAGATTAACGGAAACGAACAGATGAAGTATAATCTTGCAGCCTCTTTTCAAAATACAATTAATAAGATTCTTTATAAAAAAACAAAAATCGCAATAGAAATGTTTAAAGAGAAAACTAAAACAAAAGAGGTAAGATTAATTGTAGCTGGGGGTGTAGCAGCTAATAAGTCGATCAGAGAGAGCTTAACAAAATTATCAAAAGAAATAAAATGTAAAACTATTTATCCTGATATAAAATTTTGTAGCGACAATGCAGCAATGATAGCTTGGGCCGGTATTAAAAGATACCAAAAAAAATTATTTAATAAAGTTAATGTAAAAGCAAGGTCTAGATGGCCTTTGGATGAAAATGCACCTTACATGAAAGGGCCTGGTTTAAAATTGTGAAACAATATTGGCTATTAAAGTCAGAACCAGATGTTTGGTCATTGAATCAACAAAAGAAGGCTGGAATAAAAGGTGCTACATGGGATGGAGTTAGAAATTATCAAGCTGCTAATAACCTAAAAAAAATGAGTCTGGGAGATTTATGTTTTTTTTACCACTCGAATATCGGTAAAGAAATTGTAGGCATAGTAGAAGTGATCAAAACTGCATTTATCGATAAAACTGACAAAGAAAAAAGGTTTGTTGCCGTTCAAGTTAGGTTTGTAAAAAAATTGAAAAGACCGATTTCTTTGGAAAAAATTAAAAAAAACAAGAAAATTTCTCATTTACCCTTAATAAAACAAAGTAGACTTTCTGTAATGCCTATCGATTATAAAAGCTGGAAAATTATTTGTAACATGGGTAAGATATAATAAAAACTAGAGGGATTTGTGGCTAAAAAAAAGAGAAAAAAAAGAGAAAAGATTAGACGTGCAAAGTCTAGGCCAAAAACTAGAAGATTAAAAAAAACTAGGAAAAAATCAAAAAAAACTAAAAAAGCTAGAAAAACTTCAAGAGCAAAAAGAAAAACAAAAAAATTTAATTCTAAAGCATTAAATATTTCTAAAGACAGTGACGGAAACTCAATTATTAAAGTTTCAGATAGTTGGGCTAACCAAGCTTATGTTAACGAGTCTAAATACAAAAAAAAGTACAAACTTTCTATTAAAGACAATGATAAATTCTGGGCCAAAGAAGGAAAAAGAATTAGTTGGATCAAAAAATATACAAAAATTAAAGACGTTAAATATAGTAAAGATGATGTAAAAATTAAGTGGTACTATGATGGTACTTTAAATGCATCTGCTAACTGTATTGATCGTCATCTTAAAAAAAATCCAAACAAAACAGCAATCATTTGGGTAGGTGATGATCCGGCTGACACAAAAAAAATATCCTTTAAAGAACTTCATAAAAATGTTTGTAAAGCAGCTAATGGTTTAAAAAGTTTAGGTGTTCAAAAAGGTGATAGAGTTACTATTTATCTAACAATGATACCTGAACTTGCTTATTTAATGTTAGCTTGTGCAAGAATTGGTGCTGTTCATTCTATTATCTTTGGTGGTTTTTCCCCTGACTCTATTGCAACAAGAATTAGTGATTGTGAGTCTGAATATTTGATTACTGCAGATGAAGGTGTAAGGGGAGGAAAAATTATACCTCTAAAGAAAATTGCTGATGAAGCTCTGGACCAATGCCCCAATGTAAAAAAATGTGTAGTAGTAGAAAGAACTGGAAATCAAGTTGATTGGAATAATGAAAGAGACGTTTCTTATAAAGAACTGATCTCTTCGGTGCCTTCAAAGTGTGAGCCTGAAGAAATGGGCGCGGAAGATCCATTATTTATACTTTATACTTCTGGATCAACTGGAAAACCAAAGGGGGTCTTGCATACAACAGGTGGTTACATGGTTTATGCATCTATGACTCACCAGTACATTTTTGATTACAAGCCTAATGACATTTATTGGTGCACTGCTGATATTGGTTGGGTGACTGGACACAGTTATATTATTTATGGTCCGTTGTCTAATGGTGCCACGACTATTATGTTTGAAGGAGTTCCTAATTACCCTGACAGTTCACGTTGGTGGCAAATTGTCGATAAACATAAAGTTAATATATTTTATACAGCACCAACTGCGATAAGAGCTTTAATGAGAGAGGGAGATGGGCCAGTTAAAAAAACTAGCAGAAAAACATTAAAACTGTTGGGCACAGTGGGCGAACCTATTAATCCTGAGGCTTGGATGTGGTATTACCGGACTGTTGGAGACTCAAGATGTCCGATAGTTGATACTTGGTGGCAAACTGAAACTGGTGGCATTCTCATAGCACCACAACCTGGAGCAATCGATTTAAAACCTGGTTCGGCAACTAAACCTTTTTATGGAATAAAGCCTGTCTTAGTGGATAAAGATGGAAAAATAGTTAAAGGAGAGGGAAAAGGAAGATTATGTATGGCAAGCTCATGGCCGGGACAAATGAGAACAGTTTATGGTGACCATCAAAGATTTATCGACACTTATTTTTCACAATTCGATGGTAAATATTTTTCAGGCGATGGATGTAGAAGAGATAAAGATGGGTATTACTGGATAACAGGAAGAGTTGATGATGTAATAATTGTTTCAGGGCATAATCTCGGAACTGCGGAAATTGAGAGTGCTTTTGTAGCGCATCCTAAAGTTGCTGAAGCTGCAGTTGTTGGATTTCCGCATAGTATAAAGGGAAATGGTTTATACTGTTACGTAACACTTAATGCAGGTGAAAAATCTACCGGAGATCTAGAAAGAGATCTAAAATTATGGGTCAGAAAACAGATTGGACCTATTGCTACCCCAGACGTAATCCAATTCGCTCCAGGACTTCCAAAGACAAGGTCTGGAAAAATTATGAGAAGAATTCTAAGGAAAATTGCTGCAAACGATCCTGATAATTTAGGAGACACAACAACTTTAGCTGATCCAAGTGTCGTTACATCTCTCGTGGAGAACAGACAAAATAAAGGTTAATTAAATTTTAAATTCTTAGTTAATTTTTTAAACTCATCCTTCATTAAACCCCATTTTAAATGAATAGAATTCAAAACAATTTTTTTATCAAGCGATTTCAATTCATCTGCAATAGGCGACCAATAATATAAAGCTTGGCCACTCTCTTTGAAAGGATCATTTAAATAATAGTTTGAAAAATTTACTTTATCTATTCTTTCTAAAAAATTTTTTTTACCTCTATCGAAAATTTCATTGCTTAAACCATTTTTTTTCTCATTTTCTAAAATTTCTAAAAAAATTTCCTTACAATCATTTTCCTTTAAGTTTTTTTCTGAAATAAGGTACGAGAAAACATAAAAAGCACAGTCAGCTAAAGCAACTACATAGATATTCCATTTAGCAATATTGATAGATTTTAAAAAAATCTCATCCTCCATCATAGCAATATACTTAACTCCAATCCTTGTTTTTAAGTAACCGTATAAAGTTGTTTGAGATACATGAGCAGATCTCTCTTGAATAAAATTTTGCAAATCTTTTTTGGATTTGATACTTTTGAATAACCCTGAAATTTTCCAAATAGGAATTACATACTCCCAAATGTCAATTAGAGTGGTTCTAAGAGTGTTTCGCAATTTATCTAGATTCAATTTCACGTTGTATTTAAAAAACCCTTTATTTACTTGTATTATAGCATTTCAAATTGGTTTTGGGGTCCTTTTTTCTCTTTTAATTCAACTCATAATGAGTATGCTCCCCAGCAATAAGAGTACTTTTACGTAAAAGTTAAAAAATAAATAGGGGGAAATATGTCAAATAAAGACGCATATTGGAATAAGACCAAAAACCATATGATAGTAACTTTGGTTCTTTGGGCTTTCTTCTCATTAGTGATCTTCATGTTTGGTTCTGAACTGAACACGATGTCTTTTCTTGGCTATCCATTAGCATATTACATGACAGCGCAAGGTTCACTTCTTGCCTTTGTGATAATTTTGTTTTGGACAGCAAATAAACAAGAAAAAATCGACGAAGAACATGGTTTCTCAGAAAGAGAGGATGACTAATGTTTAAAGGAGATTTTATACAAAACCTTCCTAAAATATATGGTACCTACACTGGTGGCTTTTTAGTGTTCATCATTTTGATGGCATTAGCAGAGCAAGCAGGTGTGTCAGCTAAAAACATCGGAGTGATGTTCGTAGCTTTCACGGTATTGATTTATGCCTTAATCGGATATTTATCAAGAACCATTCAAGTAGATGCCTACTATGTTGCAGGAAGACAAGTGCCAACCGTATTTAACGGAATGGCAACAGCAGCTGACTGGATGTCAGGTGCATCATTCGTAGCTTTAGCGGGTGGAGTTTACTTTGGTGGCTATACTTATATGGCCTTCTTAGTAGGTTGGACAGGTGGATACGTACTTGTTGCAACACTAATGGCTCCGTACCTAAGAAAGTTTGGATGTTACACAGTTCCTGATTTTATCGGAACACGATACGGTGGTAACCTCGTAAGAGCTTGCGCAGTATTCGTGCTTTTCATAGCATCATTTACTTACGTAACAGCACAAATTAATGCTACGGGAACAATTGCTTCTAGAGCTCTAGGAATTCCGTTTGAAGCAGGTGTATGGGTAGGGTTAATAAGTATCCTTATTTGTTCAATGCTTGGTGGAATGAGAGCCGTAACTTGGACACAGGTTGCTCAGTACATTGTATTAATCATCGCATACTTAATACCAGTATTCTGGATTAGTTCTAACGTAGGTGGAGGAATTTTCCCTCACTTAATGTTAGGTGATGAGGTTGCACGACTTGGTGAACTTGAACAACAATTTGGACTAGTTAAAAACAGCGCCGCAGATATGAAAGCAGCTGGAGTACCAGGAGGATTGAAATATATCTCTGGAACTCACTCTGGAGTACCTGAAGGTGGAATGGCTGTATGGAAATACTTATCGTTAGCGATTTGTATGATGGTGGGAACTGCATCGTTACCTCATATCTTAATGAGATACTTTACAACTCCTACTGTAAGAGCAGCAAGAAAATCAGTAGCTTGGTCGCTATTCTTTATTTTCTTACTTTACTCTTCAGCGCCTATGTTAGCGACATTGTCTAAATTAGCATTGATGGATCCTAATCTACCAACTGGAATTATCGGAAAATCTATTTCTGAAGTTCAGTCAATAGAGTGGGTTCAAAGATGGTCTGAAGTTAAGCAAGTATTTATTGCAGACTTTAATGGTGACGGAATACTTCAGTTGAACGAGTGGTTCATGAGAGGTGACGTTGTAGTATTAGCTACTCCAGAAGTAGCGGGTCTACCGTTCGTAATCTCAGGACTTGTGTTTGCTGGTGGTATGGCTGCTGCCATGTCAACTGCCGATGGTTTAGTTCTTGCGATATCAAATGCGTTATCACACGACATTTATTACAAGATCATAAATCCAAAAGCGGAGACATCTAAAAGACTATTAGTTGCTCGTGTACTTCTAGTAATAATCGGAGCTGCAGGTGCTTACATAGCCTCTTTCAGGCTAACAAGTATCTTAGGTTCGGTTGCTTGGGCATTCGACTTTGCAATGTCAGGCTTATTCTTCCCACTTGTACTTGGTGTATGGTGGAAGAGAGCTACTAGAGAAGGTGCAATCGCCGGTATTATAGCAGGAATTGTGTCAGGAACAGTTTACTTGACGTGGGTGTTCCCTAAATTCTCAGTTCCAATATGGGGCGGTGTAAATACTCCTTTCTTAGGTATCGACCACTTAAGATTTGGTTTAATCGGAGCACCAATTTGTTTAGTTGTAATGGTGGTAGTCAGTTTAATGACTAAAGAGCCTAGTGCAGCTACACAAAAATTAGTAGACGATACAAGAATACCAACAGGTAAGGCTATTCTTGGTAAGCAACACTAATTAATTATTATTTAAAATTAAAAGGGGCGATTTTTTCGCCCCTTTTTTTTTACCTGAATCATGATAGTTTAGAAGAATGATTCCAACATGGGCAATTGTTTTGGATTACACATTGGGTACTATAATGTGGACTTTAATTGGTCGTGCATTTATGAATATATTTCAAAAAGAGGACTCGACTTTTTTTTTCATGAGAATATTCGTCAAAACTACTAATCCAATAATCAATTTGTTTAAGTTTATCACTCCAAGCTTTTTATTTGGACCATTTATTGCTCTTTACGTAGCATGGTTCTTTTATCTATTTCGTTTCTATGCGATGCCTTGGATTCTTGGTTATGACGTATGGGGAATGCTTGCATTTCCATTGGAAAGTGATTTTTCAAGACAATTATATCAACTGTTTAATTAACCTTATTTTTTGACAAAGTTTTGGATTAAAATATAAGTAAAGAATGAACAATTCGATCAAAATATCTCCTTCGATTTTATCAGCTGATTTTAGTAAATTAGGCAATGAGGTGATCTCTTTAGAGAAAGCTGGGGCCGACTATATTCATATTGATGTTATGGATGGACACTTTGTACCAAATCTTACAATTGGACCGGAGGTCATAAAAAAACTTAGACCCCTTACCAATAAAGTTTTTGACGTACACTTGATGATTTCTCCAGTTGATAACTTTATTAAAGAATTTGCCAGAGCTGGTTCAGATATTATTACTTTTCATCCCGAAGCAACGCATGATACTGCAAAAACAATCGAGTTAATTAGAAAAGAAAATAAAAAAGTTGGCATTTCATTAAAGCCAAACTCATCTATAGATCTTATTAAGAATTACTTGGAGCAAATTGATTTAGTGTTGATTATGAGTGTTGAACCTGGTTTTGCTGGTCAAAAATTTATGCCGCAAGTTTTGGAAAAGACTAAAAATCTAAAAGAAATTATTAATAAAAAAAATTTAAATGTAGATATCGAAATTGATGGAGGAATTAACTTTGAGAACTGTGCTAAAGTAAAAAAAGCTGGAGCTAATATTCTTGTATCAGGTTCTACTATATTTAAAGAGAATAATGGTGATCTTAAAAAAAATATAGAAATTCTTAGAAAAAATTAATATATGTTCGGCTTAAAGGCTACGTATTTTTATTTAATTGCTATTCAAATTTCATTAACAAAATTTTTTAAAAAGATATATTTTACCACTAATTATTATAATAAATCATTAAAGTCTAAAATCCCTAAGCAAATAATCTTTAGCCCGAACCCCTTTTTATTAACATTGATCTCACCATACCAAAAGAATTCTTTTAAGGTAAATGAGATTAACGTTAATGAATTTTGGCTTGAAAATAAAAATAGAAATGTATCAGATCAACACAGTTTTTTATGGCTTAATTTAATCGATAGAAAAATAGATAGAAAAAATATTCAAAAAATAATTTACCTATGGATGTTAAAGTACTCCTCTTTTAAAAAAGGTGTGTGGGAGACTTCTACTTTAAGTTCAAGATTAATAAGTTGGATATTAAATATAGACATCATCATAAATAATGGAACTTTTGAATTTAAAAATAATTTTTTTCAAAATATCGTTACTCAATGTAATCACTTAAAAAAAAACATAAAATTTGAAAAAGACCTCATTAAAAAAGTAGAGACAATAGTTGCGCTGTCTATGTCTGGGATAGTATTCAAAGAATATGAAGAAAATTTTAGATTAGGTATAAAAGAATTAGATAAATTTATTAATAATTACTTTGATGAGGATGGTTTCCCATTAAGTAGAAATCCTAATGATTTAATTCACTTTACTAAGTATATGTTGCTATTAAGCAAAAGTATAAAGGACGCCCAACAGCACGTACCTGATTTTCTAGATGAGATAATTAAAAAGAATTTGATATGTATTAAATTAATCAAAACACCTAACGATCAAATTCCTTTTTTTAATGGAGGTTATGAAAATAATTTAAATAATTTAGACAATTATTTAGATGAACTTAAAGTGAATAAAAAAGACAAAAAAAATTCACTAGGAGGAATATTTTTAGCGAAATCAAAACAACAGGTTCTTTTTTTTGATATCGGCGGACCTCCAAGTAAAAGTTATTCTAAAAACTATCAATCAGGTCCTTTATCTTTCGAGTATTTTCTTGATGGGGCCAAAATTATAACTAATTGCGGGTTTGGAAAAAATATCTCACAAAAAGCAGAATTAATAAGTAGATTAACAGCCAGTCAATCCACACTTACTATAAATGATACTAGCGTAACCAAGTTTGAGAGAAATAAAATTATCAATAGAGTATTTGGTAATTCAATAAAGAATTATTTTAAAACAACTCAGCTAAATATTAAAGACGATAAAAATTTGACTGGATGTTCAGTTGTGCACAATGGTTACGAAAAAGATTTCAATTGCACTCATAAAAGGGAAATTTATTTAGATCACCTAAGTAATAAATTATTAGGAAAAGATCATATTTTTAAAAAGAAAGACGGGATACCAATAAGATACGTTTTTAGGTTTCATTTAAACCCAGGCCTCACAGCTGTAAAAACGATGGGTGGTAATAGTGCGTTAATACAAATATCAAAGAATAAATCACTAATTTTTACATTAGAAAATGAAAATATTGAGATAGAAAAAAGTATATTTTTAGGAGGAAAAAAAATATTAGAAAATACTTGTATAACTATATCCGGTAATTTAGTTAATAAAGATAAATCTTTTAATTGGGAAATTAAGAAAAAAATTTAAAAATGAATTTAAAAATTAAAAATGCTTTAGTTTCTGTTTCAGATAAAGAAAATATTATTTCTTTATTAAAAATTTTTAAAAAGTATAAAATTAAAATTATTAGTTCCGGTGGAACTTATAAATTTATTAAAAAACTAGGGTACGATTGCACAGAGTTATCAAAATATACAGGATTTAAAGAAATGTTAGATGGTAGAGTTAAAACTCTTCATCCTAAAATACACGCTGGCATTTTACATGACAGACAAAATAAATCTCATAAGAAGCAAATGTCTGATAAAAAATTTCCATCGATAGATTTAATCGTTGTTAATTTTTACCCTTTTCAGAAAGTTGTTATGAAATCTAAAAATTCAAAAAATATTATTGAAAACATAGATATCGGGGGACCAACAATGGTTCGTGCAGCCGCCAAAAATTTCAAAAATGTAACAATAGTTACTAATAAAAATGATTATAAACCACTTATTGGAGAATTAGAAAAAAACAAAGGAAAAACAAGTTTTAGCTTTAGAGAATATATGTCATCAAAAGCATTTGGATTAACTGCGTACTACGACTCTATGATAGCTAATTGGTTTAATAGTAAACTCGATATTCAATTTCCAGAAAGAAAAACAATTTTTGGAAGAAAATTAACTAATCTGAGATATGGTGAAAACCCTCATCAAAAAAGTTCAATTTATATTAATGATTACGACGATAAAAATCTTGGATTTAAACAATTGCACGGGAAAGAATTAAGTTATAATAATTTCAATGACTTGTATGCTGGTCTAGAGGTTTTACAATCGCTAAAAGGTAAAGCTGCTACAGTGGTGATTAAACACGCAAATCCTTGTGGTATATCAACAAACAAAAAACCATTAGATAGTTTTAAAAATGCTTTCGAATGTGATCCGGTAAGCGCATTTGGAGGAGTTATTGCTTGTAATTACAAAATAAATAAGAGCATTGCTAACGAGATAACTAAAAATTTTCTTGAAGTTATATTATCTAAGGGCTTTGACAAAGAGTCGCTTAAGATTTTAAAAAGAAAAAAAAATTTAAGAATTATTGATATATCAAAATTTAAATATAAAAATCATATTTCTATAAAATCTTTTGATGGGTCCTTTTTAATTCAAAATAAAAACAATAAAATGGTAAAAAGAAAAGAATTAAGATGTGTTACAAAATTAAAACCAACCAGACAAGAACTGGCTGAAATAGAATTCGCTTTTAATATCTGTAAATACGTAAAATCAAATGCAATAGTCTTAAGTAATAATTTTTCTACTATAGGTATTGGAGGTGGGCAACCAAGTAGAGTAGATAGTTGCAAGATCGCAATTCAAAAAGCTAGAAAGTTTCAGCCAAGAAAAATTTCTAATGCAATAGCAGCTTCAGACGCTTTTTTCCCATTTTCAGATGGATTAGATATACTTATAAAAGCTGGTGTAAAAATCATTATTCAACCAGGTGGTTCAATAAGAGATAAGGAAATTATAAGTTATGCCAACAAAGCGAAAATTAAAATGCTATTTACTGGTGTAAGAAATTTCTACCACTAATTAAATTTTATCTATTTTTGCTGCTAAGATAAAATCACTCTCTGCTAAACCTTTTATCGCATGTGTAAAGATCTTTATGCTACAATAACCCCAGCCAAAAGAGATATCAGGATGATGATTCTCTTTTTCAGCTATTTCACCGACCTTATTAGTAAAATTTTGACTTTCTCTAAAATTTTCAAATTTAAAATCTTTTACTAAGAAATAACTTTTATCAGCATTACTTTTTACATCCCAGCCATCTACTTTTTTTAAATATTTATGAATTTCGCTCTTATCAAATGGAGGAATATTTCCTTCACAAGGAATACATTTTTTTTTTGCCAGATCGCTCATTTTAAGGTTTTGCGTAACAGTTGTTTCCTCTCCAACTCCAATTTTTAATTTTATTTTCTTTGGAAACAGTAAAAGTAGTAGTGCAATTCAAATTAATCATTGAACCAGGACTTCCAGTTGTTGTTGAGTTTATAGTGCCATAAGGACCAATGGTGCCAGTCGTCGTTTGTGATCCAGGCATGTAGATTTGCCCACCTCTCACAAAGGTCATTAATCTCTCACCGTTATCTTTTTTATAAACTTGAGACGGTGGACCCCAAGAGTCTACAAGTCTATCAGCACTTGCACCGATCCAAGTATTAAGAAGGTTGTTATAACCTTCGGTAGTTGCACAAGAAATAATAAAAATAAATGAGAAAAGAATCGTTAATTTTTTCATAAAATATTAATCCATTTTGGAGCGGGCAAAGGGACTTGAACCCTCGACCTTCTCGTTGGCAACGAGACGCTCTACCACTGAGCTATGCCCGCTTGTTCTATTATTGTTGAAAGTATTAGCTTTTTAAAAATTAAGCAATAGGATTTTTAGTAAAATTTAATCCCAACTGTGTCGTGAGTGTGTCGAGAAAAGATCTGTTCTTATAATAATTAATTGAATTTTTGAGAACAGTATGATCAAATTTACGTCTAATGAGATATTTAATTTTAATTTTTATTGGCATTTTTTTAGCTGGTTGTGAAACCACTAATACATCTGGTGGAAACATTAATATTACTGGTGATACGTTTAGAATAAAAGACGTGCCAGAAGCTTATGTTAAAAATAGAAACTGCAAGTATATACAATCAGTGAAACATTCTAATGCTGGTTGGTCAACTTTTAAATCGGACGTAATTAAAAGTAAAATTAAAATAGCTAACGATGTAGTCGCTTTAAATGCCACTCATTTTGTGACAACCGGAGAGTTTATGGATGGTACAGTAGATATTCGTACAATTGTATCTGTGACAGCTGATATTTATGATTGTAAGCAAAAGGAGACTAAGATAGCCACAAAACCTAAACCTAAAGAAAAAACAACTCCAAAATTTACTGAGGACGATAATAAGATTGTTCCAGCGGGTTCGGGGTCAGGATTTGCCATATCAAAGAAAGGACATTTAATAACTAACTTCCATGTCGTCGAAGGATGTGATTTAAATAAAGTTCATCACAACGGTAGCATATTCGACGCAAACATAATTGCTGTAGATAAAATAAATGATATTGCTTTAATTAAAATTAATAAAAGTTTCAATCAAATCTTTCCAGTCTCAGAACAGGATGTCGCTTTACTTGAAGAGGTTATCGTTGCCGGCTACCCTTTGGGAAGACATATAAGTTCCTCAATTAAAACTCATAAAGGTGTGATTACATCTTTATCAGGAGCAGGGGACAATTACTCAAATTTTCAAACTGATGCTGCAATCAATCAAGGAAATAGCGGAGGACCAATTATAAATCAAAATGGAAATATTGTTGGAATTGCTGCTGCAACTTGGATTGAGGAAGGTGTACAAAGTGTTCACTTTGGAATCAAATCATCAACATTAATAACTTTTACAAAAGCTAACAATTTATCTCTACAAACTCAAAATAAAAGGAAGCTTTCAAACAAAGATCTAGGTGATTTAATTACATCCGCGACGGTTTATTTCGAATGCCACATGACTGTAGCAAAAATTAAAAAGTTAATTGCTGATGCACAAAATAAAAAGGCAATCTATAATCAATTTAGAAAATGATTACTCAATCTATTGTGTCATAAGTGTGCCAAGGTCGATGATCTGTTAAAAAAAACATGAAGATTAGCAGGAAATAAACCAAGGACTACGTCGTTGGCAACGAGACGCTCTACCACTGAGCTATGCCCGCAATACATAAACTATAATATAGAGCTACTGTAATGGTCAATACAAATAAAATGTCGCTATCACTAATTTAAATTTTTTAATATACTAATTTAAATGAAATTATTTCCTAAAATAATTCCTGTTTTTCCCTTAAGCGGAGTGATTTATTTTCCAAAAACAAATCTACCACTTAATATTTTTGAACAAAGGTACTTGGATCTCGTTAACGACACTTACAAAAAAGACAAATTTATGGGTATGGTACAATCACAAAGACATGGGAATGAGCTTTATAAAGTTGGTTGTTTAGGAAAAATTAGCGATTTTAAGAAAATAAAAGATGGCCGTGTTTTAATAAATCTTACCGGAGTTACTAGATTTAAATTATTAGAAGAAATAGATAATAATAAACTGTATCGTGAATTTAAAGTTGATTATAAAAATTACGAGCTTGATTTAAATGAAATTAAAAAAAATTTACAAACTGGTAGTCTCATTGATAAAGCTAAAGTATTTTTTAAAAAGAATGGTTTATTGTTAAATTGGAAAGAATTTGAAAAGTTAGACGAAAATCAAAAAATAAATACTTTATCAATGATCTCGCCTGTTACTAATGAAGAGAAGCAAAAGCTTTTAGAAGCATTAACGATGGAAGATAAAATTGAAGCTCTGGAAAGCATAATGAGTTTTTACATACATGACTTTAACATCAATAATAGAACAGTGCAGTAGCTACTAATTTGCACTTTTGTTCATAGAATCAAAAAAGTCTGAATTATTTTTTGTATTTTTTAATTTTGAGATTAGAAACTCTATACCATCCATTGTACCCATGGGACTGATAATTCTTCTAAGAACATTCATTTTAGAAAGTTCATCTTTAGCAAAAAGAAGCTCCTCTCTTCTAGTTCCAGACCTTGTAATATCAAGAGCTGGGTAAATTCTTTTGTCTGCAACTTTTCTATCAAGTATTAATTCTGAATTACCTGTTCCTTTAAATTCCTCAAAAATTACCTCGTCCATTCTGCTACCAGTGTCAATCAAAGCAGTTGAAATAATAGTAAGTGATCCACCCTCTTCAACATTCCTCGCTGCGCCGAAGAATCTTTTTGGTCTTTGTAAAGCATTGGCATCCACTCCTCCAGTTAAAACCTTTCCTGAACTAGGAATTACAGCATTATAAGCTCTTCCTAATCTGGTGATAGAGTCTAACAAAATGACTACATCTTTTTTGTGCTCTACTAATCTTTTCGCTTTTTCAATAACCATTTCTGCAACAGCAACGTGTCTTGAAGCAGGCTCATCAAAAGTCGACGCAACAACTTCGCCTTTAACAGATCTTTGCATATCAGTTACCTCCTCCGGTCTTTCATCAATTAGTAAAACCATAAGATAACACTCTGGGTGATTAGCGGTGATAGACTGAGCGATATTTTGAAGAATTATTGTTTTGCCTGCTCTAGGAGGAGAAACAATTAAAGACCTTTGACCTTTACCTATTGGACTAACTAGATCAATTAATCTAGCAGTGTTATCTGGTTTCTTTTCTACTTTAGCGATTTCAACTTCCAATTTAATTCTTTGATTGGGGTATAGAGGCGTTAAGTTATCAAAAGCAATTTTATTTTTACCCTTTTCAGGATCGTCAAAATTAATCTTGTTAACTTTAAGTAAAGCGAAATATCTTTCTGCATCCTTAGGTCCTCTTATCTCGCCTTCAATGGAGTCTCCGGTTCTTAGGCCAAACCTTCTGATTTGACTTGGACTTACGTAAATATCATCAGGTCCCGGAAGGTAATTTGACTCGATCGCTCTTAAAAATCCAAACCCATCTTGTAAAACTTCTAACACGCCTGTAGCCGTTATTTGCTCATTTTTTTCAGCTAATTTTTTTAGGATAGCGAAAAGTATTTCTTGTTTTCGTAAAGTGCTCGGGTTTTCAATACCAAGCTTTTCGGCTTCATTAATAAGCTCTGCTGGGTTTTTTTGCTTTAATTCTTGTAGATTCATGTGATTGTTTTTTAAGAGGAAAGTAGTTTAAATATAATGTTTTTTTTAAAAATTTCAACCCTTAATTATAAGGGCTTAAACACCACAAAAAAGATTACTACAATTAGTATTATAGTAGGAATTTCATTATAGATTCTAAAAAATTTTGAGGTTTTTTGGTTATCGTCATTTGCAAATTTGTGAAGGTAATTTCCTAGTGAGAAGTGATAATATGTTAAAATTATGACTGCAGCAGTTTTAATTTGCATCCACAATTCAGAAAAAACAGAAAAACCAATACTATGTATTAATAACAAACCAAATAGCCATGACAATATCATTGCTGGCATCATTATATAATTATACAATTTCTTTTCCATTGTTTTAAAAATAGATTTTTGGGAGTCGTGTTCTGCCTCAGAATGATAAACAAAAATTCTAGGCAAATATAATAAGCCTGCCATCCACGATATAACTGCTATTAGATGTAAAGATTTAAATAATAAATAACTATTCACTTTATAAATACCTTCTAACTAATTTTTCAAAAAGGTCTATGTGATCATTGTTATCGTTAAGACAGGGTATTAAATCAAAATTTTTACCGCCATTCTCTAGAAAGCTTTCTTTGCCTTGAATGTTTATTTCTTCTAGGGTCTCTACACAATCAGAAGCGAAACCAGGACACAAAACTAGTAAATTTTTTATACCCTTTTTCGGTAATTCTTCGATTGTTTTATCTGTGTACGGCGTTAACCATTCTTGAGGTCCAAATCTAGACTGAAATGTAGTCTGAATATCAATCTTGTTAAACTTCTCTTTTATAAGTCTAGTGGTTTTGTGACAATAACAATGATAGGGATCTCCTTTATCAAAATAAGATCTAGGTATTCCGTGATAAGAACAAACTATTAAATCAGGTTTCCAATTAATTTCTAAAATTTTTTTCTCAATACTATTTACTAAAGCAGAAATATAGCTTGGGTGGCTCTCATAATGCGGCACGATTTGAAGGCTTGGTTGCCATCTCATTTTCATTAGAGATCTATATACTTCATCGCATACGGTTGCAGTAGTTGCGGCGGCATATTGAGGATACAAAGGTAAAATAATTATATTTTCACATCCGGCCTCTTTTAGATTTTTAAGTTTAAATCTAATACTAGGATTTCCATATCTCATCGCAAAATCAACAATGAGTTTTTCGCTTCCTAAAACATCTCTTAGTTTTTTAGCCTGATTTACGGTAAAGTACATTAAAGGCGATTGATTAATATCTTTCATCCATATCTTTTTATAAGCATGTGCTGTTTTTGAGGGTCTAAAGGTTAAGATAAATAAATTTAATATTATTTGCCAAATTATAGGATTTAACTCTATTACTCTTCTGTCTGATAAAAATTCTTTTAAATACTTTCTTATGTCCCACCAACTTGTGGAGTCCGGGGTTCCTAAATTTATTATTAATACTCCAGTTTTACCAAAATTTACTTCGGGATGATCTTTATTCATCAAAGTTCCTATAAAATTCAACTAATTTCTTTACTCTATCAGGATCTGTTTCGGGAAGTAAACCATGGCCTAAGTTAAAAATATAAGGAATACCTTTAAAGGCTTGTATGTATTTCGTCGCCCCTTCTAACATTTCACTCTCTGATGCTAACAATTTCTTTGGATCCAAACCACCTTGAATTACAACGTTTCTTAAGTTTTTTCTTACCCAATCTGGATCAACTTCATAATCTATATTTATGCCGTCCGGTCTAACTATATTATTAAATTCATAATATTTTTCTTTGATGCCCCGTGGAAAACAAATATTAGGAATTTTCTCTTTTTTGCAAAAATCAACTATTTTTAAATTTGGTATGTAACAGTATTCATTAATATCCTCAACGGGTGCCAGCCCGGCCCAGGAATCAAATATTTGAACTATATCAGCTCCAGCATCTATTTGATTTTTAATATGTACACATAAAAAAGTTATTATTTTCTTTAAAATTTTATCAATTGTAGTTTTTTCTTTTTTTAACTTTGTGATATCTACTTCTTTATTACCCCCTTTTTTAATGTTCAACATATAGATAAGTAAAGTCCAAGGTGCTCCTATAAACGATATTAAAGATTTTTTTTTGTCTAGTTTTTTTCTTGTTATTTCGATTGATTTATAAACTGGATTTAGTGTTTTTGAGAATTGATTTTCTGTAACATCTAAAAAACTTTCTAAATTGAAATTACTTAGCTCGGGACCACTTTTTTTAATAAATTTAACACTTTGACCTAACGAATAAGGCACTATCAATATATCTGAAAAAATAATTGCTGAGTCCAAATTAAATCTTTTAATAGGGTGTAAAGTTATCTCAGAACTCAATTCACTATTTAAACAAAGTTTAATAAAGTCAGGGTTTTTTTTTCTAATTTCCCTAAATTCAGGCAAATATCTACCTGCTTGTCTCATAAACCAGATAGATTTACAAATATTTTTCTTTTCCAAAATTTCTTTAAGAATAGTCATATTAAATAAATAAATGTTTACAAAGTTGTTACTGTACTAGGGCCTGTTGAAATCTCATATAACTATTTATACACGTTTTATACATAGTTTGTTTAATAACTTTTCAAAAAACCTTAATATTTAAACCGTTTATTAATTATATAAACATTACTAGATTAATATTATTAACAATTAATAAAACCTTAAGATAATGTTAATTAATGTTATTTTTTTTATTCACTTCATTATAATGGGTGGAAAAATATTATTTATTAACTATTTGTTAACATACATATGAACGAAAAATACAATGTATATCTTGTGTCTGACTCCACAGGCGAAACCCTTGATAGGATTTTTTTATCTCTTAAATCACAATTTGCAAAATTTTCTTACGAAAAGAGGGAATTTGCGTTCGTGAGAACAGAACAACAAATTAATAAGATAATTATAGATTGTAACAAATCAGAAAACCCATTAATTCTCTACACAATCGTTGAGACAAAGCTGGCAAAATACATATCAAGTCAAAGCGAAAAAAATAATGTTCCTTGTTTTGGTATCTTAGGAAATTTAATTTTAAGTTTCTCAAAATTATTAAATCAAAAGGCAATTCACAAACCAAGCGCCCAACACGTTTTGGATGATGATTATTATAAGAGAATAGAAGCAATTCAATTTACAATGACACATGATGACGGTAAAAAAGTTGACGATATCGAAGAAGCCGATGTCATTCTTTTGGGAGTCAGTAGAACCAGTAAAACACCAACCTCTATATATTTAGCAAATAGAGGTTATAAAACAATTAACATACCGCTAGTATTGGAACAAAAAGTACCTAAAGGGCTAATATTAAATAAAAAAGCTTGTATAGTTGGTTTAATAGCCGATCCAGAAAGGTTAGCAGACATTAGGAGGAATAGAGTTGCGATAATGAATGATCATAAAATTAAAGATTACACAAATCTAGATTATATTAAAAAAGAAGTGGATGATTCCAAAAATTTATTTAAAAAAAATAATTGGCCAACAATAGACGTAACAAGAAGGTCAGTAGAGGAAACAGCAGCTTCAATTTTAAAGATTATTGAGATTAAAAGAAATAAATGAAAATAATTTTAGCCTCAAAAAGCGGTGTAAGAAAAAAAATTTTAGATAATTACAAAATCGATTCAGATGTTGTGTTGTCTAATGTAGATGAGGAAGAAGTAAAAACTTCACTTCTGGCAGAGGGAGCAAATCCATTATTAGTATCTAAAAATTTAGCAGAAATTAAGTCTGTTAAGGTTAGTAGTAAAAATCCTGATAGACTTGTTCTGGGTGCAGATAGTGTTATTTCTCTCAATAATGAACTCATTAACAAACCTAGATCTAGAGATGAAGCTTTAAAAATTTTAAAAAAGTTAAATAATTCCAAACATTATCTTATAAGCTCCGTATGTTTTTCAAAAAACGGAGCAATGGTTTGGAATCATTCAGATTCATCCGAACTCAAAATGAAGAATTTTAAAGAAAAGGAGCTTTTGGATTACCTTAACAAGATTGATACTGAAACACTATTGGCTTACGGAGTGTATCAAATCGAAGCTAATGGCTTAGATTTATTCGAATACATTAAAGGTGATCATAATTCAATTATGGGTCTGCCAATAAAAGATATTATCAACTATATTAACCAATATAAAAAATGAAAAAAAAATATGGAATAATTGGGAATCCAATTAAGCATTCTTTATCACCTGTACTTCACAATTACTGGTTTAGAAAATATGAAATCGACGCTAATTATTCAATAATCGATGTTAAAGAAAACGAAATATCTGTAATTATTAAAAAATTAAAAAATGAGGAATTTAATGGAATAAATATTACTCTTCCTTATAAGCAAAAGATCGTCCCTCATTTAAGCCGGCTTGTTAATGATGCATTAATTACAAGCTCAGTAAACACTGTTTATCTTGACGATAAGAAGGCATTAATTGGTGAAAACACGGATGTGTTTGGTTTGCAAGCCGCCTACTTAAAAGAAGTTGATAACTCCTCAAAAAAAAAGACTTTAGTAATCGGAGCCGGTGGAGTTTCACCATCAGTAATTCTTGCTTTACAAAAATCGGGCGTGAAAGATATTTCGATAACAAACCGAACTAAAGAAAAATGTATATTTCTTAAGAAAAAGTTTAGCAGTTTGAAAGTTTTAAATTGGGAAGAATTAGAAGAAAGAATAAAAAATTATGACATTATTATAAATGCAACAAGTTTAGGCTTGAAAAACGGACAGGATTTTGAATTTAATTTTGATAGAATAAAAGAAAATTTGATTTACATTGACACGATATATAATCCATTGGAAACAAAAACTCTAAAGTATTTAAAAGAGAAAAATATCAAAGTTTTCAACGGCCTGAATATGTTTATCTATCAAGGTCAAAAATCTTTTTATTTATGGAATAAAATTAATCCTGAAATTGATCAAGAATTAGTAGAATTACTATTAAATAAACTCAAATGAAAAAAATTGGAATTACAGGTTCTTTAGCCTCTGGGAAAACTACTGCTAGTAAAATTCTTTCATCAGGTAGAGGACCATTATTCAGTGCAGACTTAATAGTAAAAAAATTGTATCAAAATAAGAATTTTATTAGATTTTTATCAAAAAAAATTAAAATTAATTATGACAAAAGCTTAAAAAAAAAATTAATAAATGTATTAATAAAAAACCAGATCAATCTAAGAAAAATTGAAAAAATAATACACCCTTTAGTCAGAAAAGAAATGTTGAGATTTACAAAAAAAAATAAAAATAGTTCAATCTTATTTTATGAGATACCTCTTCTAATTGAAAGTAAACTCAATAAAAAGTTTGACGTAATCATCTTCATAAAAGCAAAAAAAACGATAAGATTTAAGAGATTTAAAGCCAAGGGAGGAAACAAAAAACTCTTCGAAATCCTAAATAAAAAACAATTGAGTGATAAAAAAAAAATAAATTTTTGCGACCACGTTGTTGTTAATGAAAGCAATAAAAAGATTTTAAAGGAAAACTTATTAGATATAATCAATAGATATGAATGAAATATTCTTAGACACGGAGACTACAGGTTTATCTTTCAAAGAAGGGCACAGAATAGTGGAAATAGCATGTATAGAAACCAAAGATTTGATACCCACTGGTTCAGTATTTCATAAATTAATAAACCCTAAGAGAGATGTGCCAAAAGAAGCTTTCAAAATTCATGGTTTTTCTGAAGAATTCTTAAGCACTAAAGAAACTTTTGATAAAATCGCCGACGAATTTTTAAAATTTATCGAAGAAAAAAAAATAATAATTCACAACGCAAGTTTTGACTTAAGTTTTTTAAATGGTGAGCTAGACTTATTAAAAAAGAGGCAGATAAAAAATGATTTTGTAATAGATTCACTAGAAGTTGCAAGAAATAAATATCCAGGAACATCTAATTCTTTAGATGCGCTTTGTAAGAAGTTTAATATAGATTTATCTAAGAGAACAAAACATAATGCATTGCTTGATTGTGAACTATTAAGAGAAGTTTACATAAACCTTTTAGATGTTAAGGAACCAAAATTCAATTTATCTTCATCAGGCGTCGAACAAAATTTAACTAAAAATAAAAAATACTATAAAAAAATTCTAAATATTTCAGACGACGAAATAAGATTGCATAAAGAGTTTTTAAAAAAAGAGCTAAAGAAAAATTTTTATTGAATTTTACGCATATTGTAAAGTTTTTCAAAATCTACATTTTCATTTATCTTTATATCTTTAAAACCAGAGCACTCGAAAAGGCTAATAAATATTTGTCTTAGTTCTTTATAAATTTGAGATGGTACTTTTATTAAAATAATTTTTTCCATTTCATTTTTTTCTATAGTGTCGTCGGAAAGCTCTATCATAGTTGAAAATACTATTCTGGTATTAATACTATCATCGCTTTTTTTAATTGGACTTAAGTTAAGAGAGGTTAAAATTTCTATTATATTTTTTTTTACTTGATTACTTTTAATATCAATATTTATCTTATAGTTTTTAATTTCTTTTGACAGCAAAAAAAAAGTTTTAGGATTAGGTATCTTGAAATTTATTTCTCTAATGTATTTACCAATAATTTTATAATTCATCTTTGTTCTTATTTACGATTTCACCTTCAATCGTTTTATTCATTTTACCCGTTTTTTTTTCAAATTTTTTATCTGTAAGCGCAATTTTTAAAAAAATATTTCTAGTAAAAGGTATAAGCAATGCAAAGCCAATAAAATCTGTTAAAAAACCTGGTATAATTAATAATATTGCAGCAAACGCTATTGAAGCTCCTGAAATCAACTCATAAATTGGAGTTTTGTTTTGATACAGATTGGTTAACCCTGACTTTAAAGTCCGTAAACCTTGAACTCGAGCATAGTAAATACCTAAAATTGCAGTAAAAAAAACTAGAGCTAAAGTGTTAAGAGCTCCAATTTTACCGCCAATTTTGATCATTAAGAAAATCTCTATAGCTGGTAATCCTATAAAAATAATAAAAAATGTGTTCATTTGTCAGATACAAAATTATATTATTCATGTATATTTATCAAATTATGAGTAACAGTTTTGGCTATTTAGACATAATCTTATTAGGGATGATCGCAGGATTCATAATTCTACGACTCAGAAGTATATTAGGAAGAAAAACAGGGCATGAGTCAAAGTTATACCCTAACTTTGCAGAAAAAAAATTTACAATGCCTAAAAAAGATGCCGAAACACCAAAACCAAATTTAGATACCTTAGAAGGAGAAAATAAAAAAGAGTTTCTTAAAGGTGCAGAAATAGCATACGAAAGTATTTTAACATCTTTTGCAAATGGAGACTTAATTAAGTTAAAAGCATTATTGTCACCTAATATGTTTTCTAATTTTTCAGATGCCATTAAAGTTAGAAATAAAGAAAAAATTAAATCAGAATTTACATTCATTGGTGTTAAAGAATCATCTGTTGAAAAATATGAGAAGATAAAAGATAACTTATTTGCTACTGTGAAGTTTGTAGCTGAAGTAATTTCTGTAAAAAAAGATAAAGACGACAAGATTATCGAGGGCAATCCTGACAAAATAAAATTTGTAACTGATAGTTGGAAATTTACAAAAAATATCAATAATAAAAGTCCTAACTGGTATCTATCTGAAATCATTAGCCAGTGACAAACAAAAAAGGTCTTTCTAAAGAAGATAAAAATACGTGGCAAGAATATATTAAAAATCCTTCAGACGTTTATGACAAGGATAAACGCAATTCCCTTAAAAGTAAATTAAAAGGCAGATTCAAATTTGATCTACATGGTTACACTTTAAGTGAAGCAAATATTAAAGTTAAAGACCTGATAATTTCTTGTGTAGAAAATAATTATAAGGAAATATTATTAATTACGGGTAAAGGAAATCATTCTACAAATGAAAAAAATATTTACGTCTCCAAAGATTTAGGAAAACTAAAATTTTCCGTACCTGAGTATATTAAATCTAATGAAGAACTAAGCAAATATATAATATCTATAGAAGAAGCTAATGTAATAGACGGTGGAGAAGGTGCAATTTTGATAAAAATAAGAAATTTATAAAATAAATTTTGATAGATCCGTATCTTTTACCAAGTTACCCAAGTTTTCTTGTACAAATTTTTTGTCGACAGTTATAGTTTCTCCTGCTTTATCAGTAGCATTAAAACTAATGTCGTCTAAAACTTTCTCAATTATTGTGTGAAGCCTTCTCGCTCCAATATTTTCTACTGAAGAATTTACTTCTGCAGAAATCTTTGCAAGCATATCAATTCCGTCTTCAGAAAATTCAAGATTAACATCTTCAGTCTTTAATAAAGACTTGTATTGTTTGATTAAA
The DNA here is from genome assembly GCA_902592655.1 of uncultured Pelagibacteraceae bacterium. GTDB lineage: Bacteria > Pseudomonadota > Alphaproteobacteria > Pelagibacterales > Pelagibacteraceae > Pelagilacustribacter. The sequence goes on from CACJFE010000006.1 coordinate 24,951, forward strand.
CTGTTGTCCGGCTCTTTCAAAATTCTTTTAAAATCATCCTCTTTCAGAGCATTTAGCTCTACTCTTATAGGAAGTCTTCCTTGTAGCTCTGGTAAAAGATCAGACGGTTTTGCTAATTGAAAGGCTCCTGATGCGATAAAAAGAATATGATCAGTTTTTATCGGACCATGTTTAGTGTTTACAGTTGTACCTTCAATCAAAGGCAACAAATCTCTTTGAACCCCTTCTCTTGAAACGTCTCCACCGACTCTATCGCTTCTTGCAGAAACTTTATCTATTTCATCTAAAAACACAATTCCATTTTCTTCTGTTGCTCTCTTAGCTTCTTTAATAATTTTATCTTCTTCGATCATTTTATCTGACTCTTGGGCAACTAAAATTCCGTGAGATTCTTTAACAGTCATCTTTTTTTTCTTACCTTTTTTCCCGCCCATCGACTTACCCAAGATATCTCCCAAATTAACCATCCCGATATTTCCTCCAGGCATCCCAGGTATTTCAAAACTTTGTAACCCAGAAGAAGAATCTTGAACTTCAATCTCTATTTCATTTTTATCTAAGTCGCCATTTCTTAATCTTTTTCTAAAACTTTCTCTTGTAGCAACACTTGCTTTATTACCGACTAATGCATCCAGAACCTTTTCCTCTGCTTTTAATTCAGCTTTAGCCTTAACTTCTTTTCTCTTTCTCTCTCTTTCCATCGCTATAGCAATTTCAATCAAATCTCTGATGATTTGTTCAACGTCTTTACCTACGTACCCTACTTCAGTAAATCTTGTCGCTTCAACTTTTATGAAAGGTGCTTCAGCTAATCTTGAAAGTCTTCTTGATATTTCAGTTTTACCTACTCCAGTTGGACCAATCATAAGTATATTTTTCGGCAACACTTCGTCTCTCATTTCATCAGTAAGGGCCTGTCTTCTCCACCTATTTCTTAATGCAACAGCAACAGCTTTTTTTGCTTCTTTTTGACCGATCACATATCTATCTAGCTCTGAAACTATTTCTCTTGGAGAAAGAGCGCTGACCCTTGAGCTGTCAGATTTAGATCCTTTAACTAGCTTTAAATTTGTTTCTTTTTTTGATTTTGACATTTAAATTTTTTCCATTGTTACGTTATTGTTCGTGAATACACAAATGTCTGATGCAACTTTCAAAGCTTTTTTGGCTATCTCTTCAGCTTTCATGTCAGTCTCGATTAAAACTTTAGCAGCTGCAAGAGCATAGTTTCCTCCAGATCCAATTCCAATAATTCCATCCTCTGGTTCTAAAACATCACCAGTTCCAGAAATTATAAAGCTATGATTTTTATCTGCTACTGCCATTAATGCTTCTAATCGTCTTAAAAATTTATCACTTCTCCAATCTTTAGCTAGTTCTACAGCTGCTCTTTGTAAGTTACCGGCGTGCTTTTCTAATTTTGCTTCGAGTCTTTCAAATAAAGTTAGAGCGTCTGCAGTTGATCCTGCAAATCCTGCGATTACTCCTCTGCTCTCAATTTTTCTAACTTTCTTGGCCTTGCTTTTTAAAACTGTATTACCAAGACTGACTTGACCGTCTCCTGCTACAATGGTCTCCCCGCCCTTTCTAAGAAGGACAATAGTAGTACCGTGCCATTTTTCAGCTGTATTCATGAAGTTATATGTGGAGATTATTTTGAGATCTTCAATAGTGATTTATTGATAAAATGACCATTTAAATATATATCAAAGGTAAATCAGGCATAGTTTATGAGTAGAAAAGCAAAAATTACTAGAAAAACAAAAGAGACCAGTATTTCTGTCGCGGTTAATCTTGATGGAAAAGGAAAGTATAAAATTAAAACTGGAATAGGTTTTTTAGACCATATGTTGGAGCAACTATCAAAACACTCCCTTATAGATTTAGATGTTAAAGCTAAAGGTGACACGCATATAGATTTACATCACACTACTGAAGATACAGGTATTGCAATTGGTGAAGCTATTAAAAAAGCAGCAGGTAACCGTAAAGGAATTACACGATATGCATCAACAATGATTCCTATGGATGAAACTCTGAGTCGGGTTTCAATAGATGTATCGAATAGACCTTATTTAATCTGGAAAGTAAATTTACCGGTTGAGAAACTTGGTGAGATGGACACAGAATTATTTAAAGAGTGGTTTCAAGCATTTTCACAATCAGCTGGAGTTACTTTACACATAGAAAATATTTACGGTGAAAATAGTCACCACAAGATTGAGTCGTGTTACAAAGGTTTAGCTAGATCATTAAAAGATGCTTTAGCAATTGATAAAAGAATTAAAAACGCAATACCTTCGACAAAAGGCTCTATTTAAAATTGATGAACGTCACAATTGTTGACTACCAATCGGGCAATATTAGCTCTGTCATAAATTCTTTTACAGAGGCCGCTAAAGGTAAAGTTAATTTAGAGGTAACTACAGACATTAATAAAATTAAGTTTAGTGACAAGATTGTTTTACCAGGGCAAGGTTCATTCAGAAGCTGTATTAACTCTCTTAATCAAGTTAAGGGATTAGTTGATACACTTAAAGAATTTGTAATAACAAATAAGAAACCTTTATTAGGAATTTGTGTAGGTTTACAAATGTTTGCTGATGTTGGGTATGAGGAAGCAGAAACAAATGGCTTAAGTTGGATTTCTGGTAAAGTTTCCAAAATTGATAATCAAAAGGGAAAATTTAAGCTCCCACATATTGGCTGGAATGAAATTGAAATTCAAAAAGAAAGTAAAATATTTAAAGATATAAAAAATAAATCTCACATGTATTTCGTACATAGTTATGAGTTTATTCCTGAGGATAAATCAGTCATTTCAGCAATAACAGATTATTCATCAAAAATTGTATGTGCTGTTGAGAAGGATAATTTATTTGGAACGCAGTTTCATCCTGAGAAGAGTGATAAAATCGGATTAAAAGTAATTGATAACTTTTTAAAATTATAATGAAAATATTTCCTGCAATAGATATAAAAGACAAGAAATGCGTAAGATTAATCAAAGGAGACTTTGATAAAAAAACTGAATATAAAATTTCACCTATTGAACAAGCAGGTAAATATAAAAATCATGGCTTCAAAAATTTGCACATTGTTGATTTGGATGGCGCCTTAACTGGAAAGACGGTTAATTTAGATATTATTCAAGAAATAATAAGTAAATATGATTTGAAGATTGAAATAGGTGGTGGTGTTAGATCTTTTGATAGTATTAAAAAATATATCGATGCGGGCGTTGAAAAAGTAATTTTAGGTAGTGGTGCTATAAAAAATAAAGAATTTCTAAAAGAGTCTTGTAAAAAGTTTAAAGGTCAAATTGCTTTAGGATTGGATTCAAAATATGGAAATCTTTCTGTATCAGGCTGGAAAGAAAATTTAAATGTTAAAACTCTAGATTTTCTAAAAGAAGTAAATAACTATGGTGTAAGCCGAGTAATTTATACAGATATTAATAGAGATGGAATGAAAAAAAGTCCTAACCTAGAGGAGACTGTAAAAATTGCAGAGCTTTCTAATTGTCCTGTTGTGATTTCAGGAGGCGTTTCATCAATAAGTGATATTAAGAAAGCTAAAGAATTAAATAATAAAAAAATTGAAGGTATTATTGTTGGCAAGGCCATTTATGATGGCGACATTAAACTTGATGAGTTAGCAAAGGAGATTGATGCTTAAAAATAGAATTATACCTTGCCTTGATGTTAAAGATGGAAGAGTTGTCAAAGGCATTAATTTTCTTGAATTAAAAGATGCTGGAGATCCAGTTGAACAAGCTAAAATTTATAGTGACGGCGGGGCTGACGAAATTTGTTTTCTTGATATTACAGCTTCAAATGAGAATAGAGAAACGATTATTGATATTGTTAGAAAAACTGCGAAAGAGTGTTTCGTTCCTTTAACCGTTGGAGGAGGAGTTAGAACAATTCAAAATATTACCGATTTATTGTTAGCTGGTGCAGATAAAGTTTCTATTAATACTACCGCTGTAAAAAATGTCGAATTCGTTAAGGAAGCTTCAAAAAAATTTGGATCTCAATGCATTGTTGTTGCGATTGATGCAAAAAAAGTTTCAGATAATAAATGGGAAGTATTTACACACGGTGGAACAAATAAAACTGGTATCGATGCAGTAGAGTTTTCTAAAAAAGTAGAGGAAAATGGTGCCGGAGAAATTTTATTAACTTCAATGGACAAAGATGGAACTAAATCCGGATATGACGTTGATTTATTAAAAAAAATTACGAGTAACACCAATATTCCAGTAATAGCGTCCGGTGGAGTTGGAACTCTAGATCACTTATATGATGGCATAGTTAAAGGTGGAGCAAGTGCAGTTCTAGCGGCTTCTATCTTTCATTATGGCGAATATAAAATCAAAGATGTTAAAGAATATTTGAATTCTAAAAATGTATCTGTAAGGTTATAAAATGTTTGAAAACTTAGAACAATTAATTAAAACAATCAGAGAGAGAAAAAATTCTTCTCCAGATAAGTCTTATACTAACAAACTTTTGAACGATAAAAACCTAAGTGTTTTAAAAGTAAAAGAGGAAATAGGCGAATTAATAGAATCTGTGGAAAAAAATTCAAATAAGATACACGAAGCTGCTGATGTAGTTTATCATTTGATGGTTTACTTAGAGGCTAACAACATAAAAATTGAAGATGTGATGAGCGAACTTAAGAAAAGACAGAAATGAGTTACGACAAAAATAATATATTTGCTAAAATCCTAAGGGGAGAACTTCCATGTAAAAAAGTTTATGAAAATGATCATGTTTTAGCTTTTCATGATATTAATCCTCAAAAGAAAGTTCATGTTTTAGTTATTCCTAAAGGTGAATACGTAGATCTTAATGATTTCAACAACAAAGCTTCAGATAAAGAGATTGTAGAGTTTAACAAAGCAATGACGCATGTCGCAAACTTAGTGGGCGCAAAAGATAAAGGATATCGAGCTTTAACTAATATTGGAAGTGATGGTGGTCAGGAGGTTCCTCATTTACACTTTCATATATTTGCAGGTGAAAAGATCGGAAAGATGGTTAGCTGATGGTTTCAAGAGTTAAAAGATATTTTTTAGAAATTAGAGATTTTTCAAAAACAGTTGATTTAAATCTTCCAGAAAATTTCCAAATTATTTTAGATGATAAAGATAATTTTCATTTAAATAAATTTTTTTATAAACAAATAGGCGTAGAGCATTACTGGAGAGATAGATTACTTTGGTCTGATAGCGAATGGGTAAAGTATGTTACAAATAAAAACTTAGAAACACATTTTCTAAAAAAAGGTGAAGATTTAGTAGGATATTACGAACAAGAATATCATCCTGGGTCAAATGAAGTAGAGCTTATTAACCTAGGGGTGCTTAAAGAATTCAGAGGTTTGAAGCTTGGCTCAACACTTGTAAATCACGCTATAGCAAGTGCATCAAGAAAAAATCCTGAAAGAATGTGGGTTCATACTTGTAGTTTAGACCACAAACATGCATTACAAAATTATAAATCTAAGGGATTTAAAATTTTTAAAGAAGAAGAAATTGAATTTGTAGCTTAATTTATTTAGGTACTTTAAAGGTACCTTTTTTAAAGACGTCATTTTTAGCAATAATCTTTAGTGAGAAATTTATATTATTGTTATATTGATCTTTGATCTCCCACCCTTTCAAATCTAGATTTTTTTTGTCAAAAAAAATTGTAATTTCGTTATCACCAAAATAAACAAGCTTAATTATTTGACCAGTTGACTCTAATTTTCCTGATTGCACAATTTCCAAAAGTTTATCTTTATAAAGAATATTTAAGAATGGAGATTTTGAAATTGGATAATAATAAGTTTTATTATATCGCTTCTGTGTTATTGCTAATCTTTTATTATTGATAACTAATTCTTTTTCTTTATCATTAAAATAATTACACTTTAATTTACCAGGAAATTTTAAAAGACAACTACCTTTTTCTTTTTTTTCGTTACTTAATTGATCAAATGTAAATTCTAAAGAATTTAGATCATTTAATTTAGATATTATTTGGTCTTTTTCGTTAGCAGATAGAACCGAAGGTATTGATATAAAGAATGAGATGAAAAAAATTTTTTTAAAGAACTTCACGTTTACCAACATGATTTGCTTTGCTAACAATACCTTTTTCCTCCATCATATCAATAATTCTAGCAGCCCTATTGTATCCGATCTGTAGTTTTCTCTGTAAAAAACTTGTAGAAGCTTTTCTCTCATTTTTAATAATTTCTACTGCCTGATTAAATAATTCATCCGCATCACCCTCACCTCCAGGTGTTAATGAGTTTTCAGTTGTTTCTTGGGAAGTAATCTCTTCCATATAATCTGGTTCTCCTTGAGCTCTTAGTGAATTAGTAATTTTTTCTATTTCCTGCTCAGAAACATATGGGCCATGAATTCTAACTATTCTGTTTGCAGATGACATAAACAACATATCTCCTTTACCAAGCAATTGCTCAGCACCCTGCTCTCCTAAAATAGTTCTACTATCAATTTTGGAACTTACTTGGAAAGATATCCTTGTTGGGAAATTCGCTTTTATTGTACCAGTTATAACATCGACACTTGGTCTCTGCGTAGCCATGATGATATGTATACCTGCAGCTCTTGCCATTTGTGATAATTTTTGAATGTAGTTTTCAATTTCTTTTCCAGCTACAAGCATTAAGTCTGACATCTCGTCTACTACAACAACGATGTAAGGCATTTTAAGCTTATGCTTAGAGTTATAGCCATCAATGTTCCTCACTCCTACCTTACTCATTAATTTATATCTGCTGTTCATTTCTTTGACTGTCCAAGATAAAGCTGATGTGGCTTTTTTAGCATCAGTAATAACTGGAGTTAATAAATGAGGTATTCCTTCGTAAGTAGATAGCTCTAACATTTTTGGGTCAATTAAAATAAATTTACAAAGTTCAGGACTTAGTTTGTAAAGCAGTGAAACGATTATAGTATTAATACAAACAGACTTTCCTGAACCAGTGGTGCCTGCAATTAAAAGATGAGGCATTGATGTTAAATCACCAACAATTGGCATTCCCGAAATACTTTTACCTAATGCTATTGGAAGTCTTACATCTTTCTTTAAAAATTTATCATAAGAAATAATTTCTCGTAACGATACGCCCTCTCTTTCCTCGTTTGGAATTTCAATCCCAACTGTGTTTTTTCCTGGAATGACCGAAACTCTTGTAGAAGTTGAACTAGTGTTTCTTGCTAAATCTTCAGATAAATTAATTATTTTTGATACTTTTACACCAGGCGCTGGTTCAAATTCATAAAGGCTTACTACTGGACCATTATTAATTGTTTTAACTTTGCCGTCTATACCAAAGTCTAATAATATTTTTTCCATAAACTCAGCGTCAGGACGATCTTTATTTACGTCAGAACTAAGTCTAGATAAATTTTTTTCTAAATAACTTATATCTGGTAATTTATATTTAGTTTTTGTAGTAACTTGTTCTGTTTCAGAACTTGTGTCAGTATCAAAAGAAAAAGATTGTTGTGGTTTTTCTAAAGTCTGTGGCTGGTCTTCAATATTAATTTTACTAAAATCTGGTTCAATATTTTTCACAGCTTTTCTGCTAAATAGTGAAATAATTACTGAGAATACTTTTTTATAATTTATATCAGCTGAAAATGAAAAAAATATTATAGTTAATAAAAGTAATCCATAAATTGAATATATATTATCAATCCATGGAGCCCAAGTATTGATAAAGTTATATATTATTTTTCCAACGAAACCTGAATTACCATTATCAATTAACCAAAAAGAATTATCAAATGTTAAATAGATAAAAACTGTACCTACAGTCAAATAAGCTACAACTAAAAATAATTTCAAAATTATTCTCCTTAACTCTTTTTTTATTATTAAATCTAACCCCCAGAATAAAAAGTTAAGCAATAATAAAAAAGAAGCTAAACCAAAACTTTGCAATAAAAAATCTGCAATACTACTTCCATAAATCCCAAAAAAATTCTGGATCTCGAAGCTCCTATCCCCATAAACAAATGAAGGATCTTCAGGAGAATATGTTGTAAAAGCGATTGCAAGTGCGACACTTGTTAAAACTAAGATTAAACCTAGCAATTCAAAGGTTCGCTTTTTCAAAAAATTTGTTACACTATCTAAAAAGTTTGTATTCATTACGAATCGATTACGTACTTTTTACCATTTTTATGAAAGTGTTAAAAATTTTTATATGATAAAACAGAGAATATGTATTGTTGGAGACGGTCTTTCAGGCTTAATGACAGCAATAGTTTTATCTAAATTATCGGGTATAGAAGTAAATCTTATAGCTAAAAAAGGTATAAAAAACGCTGATAAAAGGACTACTGCTATTTCAGATACAAATTACAAGTTCATTAATCAAAATATTACAAGTTTAGGACAAAAATTGTTCTGGCCATCAAAAAAAATTGAGCTTTTTTACGAAACCTCTAATGAAAATATAAATTTTTTAAATCTAAACGAAGCGAAATCTAATCTTATGTATGTTTTTGAAAATGATAAAATTAAAAGTATATTATTGAAAGAAATTTCAAAAAATAAAATTAAATTAATTAGAAAAGATTTAAAAAATTTATATGAATTAAAAAATTATGATTTAATTATCCTCTGCGTAGGTGGAAAATCTAAAATTTACAACAGCATAACAAAAATTAGATCTATCAGGAAAGATTATAAAGAAATAGCTATTACAGGATATGTAAAACACAATTTTAAAACACTCAACACAAGCCAATTCTTTTTAAAAGAAGGCCCGCTAGCTATACTTCCTTTTTCAAAAAATTATTTCTCTTTTGTTTGGAGCGTACAAAAATATTTTTTCGAAAATAATTCAAAAAAAATTACAACTATAGTTAAAAACAAAATTTTAGAAATATTGAAGAATAAAAAAGATATCACTATTAGCAATATTCAGACATACCCTATTTCTCTCAGTTTAAGAAGACAGTATTATAAAAAAAATATATTAATTCTTGGTGAGGGTTTGCATATTATTCATCCTGTAGCCGGTCAAGGTTTTAATCTAGTTTTAAGGGATATAAAAAAACTAAAAGAAATTATTAAATACTATGTAGGATTAGGTATTTCAATTAAAAATAGCTACGCGTTAAATGATTTTTATAATAGCAGAAAACCAGAAAATACTATAATGAGTCTAGGCGTTGATGCCACACACAGCTTCTTTAAACAAAATAAATATTTAGATCCATTCAAAGAAATAATTGTTAAAAATATTAAGAACAACGAGACATTAAAAAAATTCAGTAAAATAATCTCTAATCGAGGTTTATCATTATAACTCAATGAACATTTATGCTTTATCTTCGGGTAGAGGACCCTCTGGAATAGCTATCGTTAGAATATCAGGTAGTGAAACTCTTAAAATTTGTCAAAATTTGACTAAGTCTAAAGAAATTAGGTCAAATGCAGTAAATTTTTGTAAGTTTTATGATCCTCAAAATGATAATGTAATAGATCCAGAGGCTCTATTATTGTGGTTTCCCGGGCCAAATAGCTATACTGGGGAGGATTTAGCAGAACTACAAATCCATGGGAGCAACGCAGTAATAAACGCTTTATTAAAAGTTCTTTCTGAGCAAAAAAACTGCAGACTAGCTGAACCAGGTGAGTTCACTAAAATTGCTTTTCAAAATGATAAAATTGATTTGTTAAAAGCAGAAAGTATAGGAGATCTTATCCATTCCGAAACAGAATTACAAAGACAGCAAGCAATAAAATTAGTTCAAGGAAACGCATCAAATTATTATAATAATCTTAGGGAAAAAATAATAAAATCTCTTGCATTTATAGAAGCAAAAATTGATTTTGCAGACGAAGACCTACCAGAAAAAGTACTAAAAGATGCCCACAATTCAATAAAAGAAATTCATTCAGAAATTACTAAAATTATTGAGGATAATAAAGTTGGAGAAAAAATTAGAGACGGTTTTAGGGTTTCGATTATAGGAGAAGTTAATGCTGGAAAATCATCATTATTAAATCTACTTTCTAAAAGAGATGTAGCAATTGTTTCAGATGAGGCTGGTACTACTAGAGATGTTATAGAAACCTACTTAAATCTAGATGGATATCCTGTTCTTCTAGCTGACACTGCTGGTATTAGAGATACTCAAAATGAAGTAGAGAAAAAAGGAATTTCATTAGCACTTGGAAAATCAAAAGAAGCAGATTTAAATATAGTTATCATTGATAATTCATCAAAAAAAATTAACAATGAAATACTGAATATGATTGATAAAGATACTATAATTCTTTTAAATAAATCAGATGTGTCAGATAAGCAAAATCATAAATTCGATGTTGATACTTTGTTAGGTTCTGTAAAAAATAATAAAAATATTGATAAATTAATAGATTTGATTAAAGCTAAGTTAAGCAAAAAATTTACATCCAATAATAGCGCTTTAATTACTAGAGAAAGACATAGAGTAAAACTTAATGATTGCTTAAAAGAAATTGATAAGTTCCTAAAAAAAGATCAAAATAAAGACCTTGAATTAGCTGCTGAGGACCTAAGAATGGCCACACGACATCTTGGTAGTATCGTCGGTAAGGTAGATGTGGAAGAAATACTTGGATCTATATTCAAAGACTTCTGCATCGGTAAATAAAATACCTCTTGTATTCTTAATCTAGAGGTTTACATTCACAGAATGACAAAACAAAGCTATGATGTAGTAGTTATAGGTGGAGGACATGCTGGATGTGAGGCAGCAGCAGCTTCCGCTAGAATGGGTGTAAATACAGCTCTTTTTACCCATAAAATCGAGACTATTGGCGAAATGTCGTGTAATCCCGCTATAGGAGGACTTGGAAAAGGGCATCTTGTGAGAGAAATTGATGCTTTAGATGGTGTGATGGGTGTAGTAGCTGATAAATCAGGTATTCAATTTAGATTATTAAATAGAAGTCGAGGCCCGGCAGTGCAAGGACCAAGGACACAATCGGACAGATCTCTTTACAAAGAGCATATGCAAAAGATTTTAATAAATTATGAAAATTTAGATGTTGTAGCTGATCCAGTAGTAAAATTTTTATTTGATAACAACAAAGTTACAGGATTCGTTTGTCAGAGCGGCAAAGAAATAAAAACTAAAGAACTAATTCTTACTACGGGAACTTTTTTGAATGGTTTAATACATATTGGTGAAACACAGATACCAGCTGGTCGGTATGATGAAAAACCGTCTACTGGCTTAAGTGAACAACTAGCAAAATTTAAAATAAAAATTGGAAGATTAAAAACCGGAACGCCTCCTAGGTTAGATGGTGATACAATTAATTATGATGACTTAGAAATGCAGCCTGCTGATGATGATCATTATTATTTCTCTTTCTTGACGAACAAGATCAACAATAAACAGATTAAATGTGGGATGACTTACACAAATAATGATGTTCATAAAATTATTAGTGAAAACATTTCAAGAAGCGCTATGTATTCAGGAAATATAAAAGGAGTAGGACCTAGGTATTGTCCATCTATAGAGGATAAAATTGTTAAGTTTAAGGAAAAAGAAAAACACCAAATTTTCCTAGAACCAGAGGGATTAAAGGACAGTACTATTTACCCAAATGGTATATCAACTTCTCTTCCAGAGGAGATACAGCTTAAAATATTAAGAAAAATCAAGGGTTTAGAGCATGTTAAGATGAAGAGGGCTGGATACGCGATTGAGTATGATTACGTGGATCCGAGGGAGTTAAAAGCAACCTTAGAAACCAAAAAAATTAATTCTTTATTTCTTGCTGGTCAAATCAATGGAACTACAGGGTACGAAGAAGCAGCAGCTCAAGGTTTGATAGCAGGCATAAATGCGGCTTTAAAGATTCGAAATCAAGAGGAGTTTATTTTAGATCGATCAACTTCTTACATTGGCGTTATGATCGATGACCTGATTACTAAAGGAGTTACAGAACCTTATAGAATGTTTACATCTAGAGCCGAGTATAGACTAACTTTAAGAGCCGATAATGCCGATCAAAGACTAACTGACTTTGGAATCAATTTAAATTTAGTGAAGTCTGAAAGAAAAAAAATATTTAATGAAAAGAAAAAAAATATTTTGGCTCTTAATTCAATTTTAAAAAACAATTATTTATCACCTAATCAAGCTAAGAAATATAATATTAAAATTGCTATGGATGGAGTAAAAAGATCTTGTTTAGAGATCATGGGTCAACGAAAAGTAAATATGGCAAAAATAAGGCAAGTTTTTCCTGATATTCCTAGTTTTCCAAGACATATAGAAAACCAAGTTGTAATAGATACTCATTATATGGGTTACCTGGACAGACAAGACAGAGATATAGAGTCTTTTAAGAAAGACGAGTCAGTTATCATACCTGAGGGCATTGATTATGAAAAACTGAGCGGCCTATCTAATGAGATTAAGAGCAAGCTGCTCCAGGTGAAGCCTAAAACGCTAGGTCAAGCTATTCGTATTGACGGTGTTACGCCAGCAGCTATAATTATTCTTCTTTCACACATTAAAAAACTTAGATATAAAGCCTCTGCTTGATGCAGCAGCTTGAAGTCATAAATATTCTCAAAAAGAGTCTTAATTTTAGCGATCATTCAATTGATAAGCTTAAAAAGTTCACTAGTCTAGTTTTAAAAGAAAATAAAAATTATAATTTAATTGCTAAAAGTACAGAAAATCAAATTTGGCATAGACATATACTTGATTCAGCTCAATTAGTTAAGTTTATTGATTTTAATCTCAATTCCGTGGCTGATCTTGGCACTGGCGCAGGATTTCCTGGTCTCGTAGTAGAAATATTCAATAAAAATAAGGCTTTTCACGTGAAATTATATGAAAAATCACCAGTAAAAAGAAGGTTCCTAAAGGGAGTAATTAAGGAATTATCTTTAAAAGCAGAGGTTTTAGGAGATGTTAGAGATGAAGTTATAGACTCTGAGATTATAATGTGCAGAGCTTTCAAAAAATTAGACTTAATAATACAAGTTTCACGTGAAATCGCCAAAAAGCCACATAAATTAATGATTCTAAAAGGTCAAAATGCACAGAAAGAAATAAAAAATTCTTTTAAAATAAAAAAATACCCTTATAAATTAGAAAGAAGCATGACAAATAGAGATTCAAAAATAATTTTGATGGAGATTAATTAGTAAATGTCATCACCTGTAACTCTAGCAATCATAAACCAGAAAGGTGGCGTGGGAAAAACCACTACCGTTATAAACTTAGCTGCCTCACTGTCCATTATGGGTCTAAATAATTTAGTTGTTGATTTAGATCCACAAGGCAATGCAACAACTGGGCTAGGTAAAAACAATAATGATGAAGATAAAAATGTTTACAATCTTTTAATTAAAAAAAATAATATTGAAAATATAATTCAGAAAACTGATATTAAAAATCTAGATCTTATAGGTTCTCATGTAAATCTTTCTGGTCTTGAAGTAGAAACTGCAAATGACTCTAACAGAGCATTTGTATTGAAAGAAATTTTGAATTCAAAAAAAGAAGGTTTATTAAAAAAATACGATAATATTTTTATAGACTGTCCCCCGTCTCTGAGCTTATTAACAATAATGGCATTAGTTGCTTCAGATGAATTATTGGTACCACTTCAAACAGAATTTTTTGCATTAGAAGGGATTACTCAACTTGTAAAAACAATAGATCGCATAAAAGAAAATTTAAATCCTAGTCTTAAGATTAGAGGCATTTTACTTACAATGTTTGACAAAAGAAATAAACTTTCTTCTGAGGTTGATAGAGAAGCAAGAAATTATTTTAAAGATAAAGTTTACCAGACTGTAATTCAAAGAAACGTTCGGCTGTCTGAGGCGCCATCACACGGTTTACCATGTGTTGTGTATGATAAAAACTGTGTTGGTAGTAAATCATATTTTAAACTTGCTGAGGAATTTTTGGAGAAAAAACAAGTTGAGAGTGCTGCATGAACACTGGGAAGAAAAAGGGATTAGGTAGAGGTTTATCAGCCTTATTTGGCGATGAAAAAAACCAGGAAAAACAGGCTAAATCAAGCTCTTTAAATAAACTTTCAATTAGTGATTTAAGTAGAAATCCCTATCAACCTAGACAAAATTTTAGCGAGATAAAACTCGAGGAACTAGCTAAATCTATTAAAAAAAATGGTATAATCCAACCAATAGCCGTTAGACCTAAAAAATCTGTAGATGGTAAATTTGAAATTGTCGCCGGCGAGAGAAGATGGTTGGCTGCACAAAAAGCAGGCTTACATGAAATTCCTGTTACAGTTTTAGACCTAAGTGACGTCGAGTCTTTAGAAGTTGCCATAGTTGAAAACATTCAACGAGACGATCTTAATCCTATTGAGGAGGCTAAAGGTTATAGAAGATTAAATGAAGAATTTAATTATGATCATGAGAGCATATCAAAACTAATGTCTAAAAGCAGGAGCCATGTTAGCAATACATTAAGGCTTCTTACACTGCCTAGTGATGTGATATCTATGTTAGAAGAGGGGACACTCACGTCGGGCCAAGCTAGACCCTTAATTGGTCTATCAAATGCATCCACAATCGCTGAGGAAATAGTTGCAAAAAACTATAGCGCAAGAAAAGTTGAATATTTAACAAGAAATAAGAAGAGTGATAATTCAGCAAAGAAAATCGACACAAACATAATTAAGGCACAAGAAAAAATAGAAAAAATATTGGGTTTAAAAGTTCACATTGTTAATCGTAAAAATAATTCAGGAAAAGTTGTAATTAAATATGAAGATTTGGATCAATTTGATCTTATTTCAGATTTATTAACTAAGAATTAGCGGATACACAAACATCTACTATAAATTTCTTTAGAGCAATTTCTTTATTTAAAACATTACTAGATTTAAAAATACACTCTAAACAGTATAATTCATCTAGCTTTGCATTTATTTTTTTATCGTTCCATTTTTTTATTTGCTCAATAAAGTTAGGTTTTTCTTTCCAAAATATCGGAGGTTTTAATTGATTTACTTTTTGTTCATAGGATTTATTTTTTTCCATTTTTGTTATTTCTTTTAGGTTGTTTAATCTTTGGTAGAATGAATTTATGTAAAATATATTTTTATCAGTGTCAAAATATGTTTCACTTAATAGACTGTTAGTTTTCGTTTTATCTCCTAATAGGGCTGCATCCCGCAGAAATTTAAAATCCTCATTAACTCTGATGTTTAAAAGTTTTTCTAAATTAACAGTGTCTACTACTTTATTTTGAAAAAATGTTACTATTTTATTTAATTCATTATTAAGCTTTGATCTATCCAAGTTTGCATTCCTGATTATTACATTAATATTTTCTGTATTTAGACCTCTAAATCCCTTTAACTTATCTAATACAATTCTTTTAAGTGTTTGTTCGTTATCTTCATAACAAGGTACGACCGCAAAATTTTTTGATTTTTCAAAATAATTTCTCAATTTAGATTTCTTATCTAAAATTTCGGCAAAAAGAAAAATTTTTTGAGTATCAAGGTGTTGTGACAATTCTTCTATGGTTTTAGTAATCTTATCACTTGATTGATCAATTAGAATAATTTTTTCTTTTTCAAAAAGTGAATTATTAGCGATTTCAGTAAATATCAAATTAGAGTTTTTTAAAATTTCGTCTTGATTAAAAAGTAATATTTCAGAATCTTTAAATGTTTTTTTAATTTCTTTTTTTATCTCGTCTTGGAGACCAACATTTTCTCCATAAATTAAAACTAAATTTTCATTTATGGCAGCGATATTTTTTTCAATTAAATAACTTTTATAAATCATTGAAATTAACTATTAATTGATCGATTATTTTCTCACTTATATTGTTAATTAACAAATCAATTAATTTTTTTTCGTTGTTTAATGTTTGAGAATGCTGTGAAGATACATCGTAAGCACCATTTTGTTTTATACTAAAATTATTCACTTTACTCTGATTTGCCTTTCTATAACTAACTTCTATATCTAAATCTATTTGATATTTTGTTATTTGATTTTTTATATTTTTATCCTTAATTGATTTGGTTTTTTTAGAATTAATGTCTAAAATAATTAATTCTTTGCCATTTTCCTTTTTGAAAGACAATAATTTATTTTTCAATTTAAAATTTATTCTCTTTTCACCTTTTGTATTAATTTCTAGTATATTAAAAGTTTGTAGCTTTTTTTTATCAACAACTTGATAACCGCAGTTAGAAATCACGATGAGTAAGATTAGTGAAAAATATAAATTTATTCTCATTTATAAAATGTAGTTTACAATTTTATTTTTTACAAAAATAGTCTTCATAACTTTTTTATCTTTTAAATATTTTGCTGCTTTTGAATTTTCAATTACTAACTTATTGATTTTCTTAATGTCTAGATTTTTTTCCATTGATAATATATCACGCGTTTTACCATTAATTTGTATTGCTATCTTAATTTCTTCTGAAATACTTTCGAGATTAACCTTAGGCCAATTGTTAACATCTTTACATTTTAATAGTTCTAAACATTCGTTCGCCAAGTGAGGTATAAAAGGAACCATTAATTTCATTGTTTTTATTATATTTTCAGAAAAGGTTTTATTACTTATTTTATTCCGCACATTATCTTTTAAATATCTAAAAATTTCATAAAAAAGCGCAACTGAAACATTTAATCTAAAATTATTTACAGAGTCATCGATCTTTTTTACATAGCTATTGATTTTACTGACGAATTTAGCTTCCACGACTTCATCAGTTTCTTTTTCTACTCTATTTAAAATAGAGTTATTTAAATCCCAAATTCTCTGTAGAAATTTATTTGATGATGCTACCCCAATATCTGACCATTGAATATCTTTTTCTGGAGGGCTGTCAGACAGTATGAACAATCTAACTGCATCTGCTCCGTACCTTTTTATCATCGTTTCAGGGTCAACTGTATTTTTTTTGGATTTTGACATTGACTCAGGGGGGCCAATGACAACATCAGATTTATCGATTATTTTTAATGCTTTATTGTCATTAATTTTTTCAATTTCTTCAGGATATAACCAATTTCCCTTTTTGTCTTTGTAAGTCTCATGGCAAACCATGCCCTGAGTAAATAAATTTTTAAAAGGTTCATTAAATTTTAAATTATTTTTACACTTCTTCAAACTTTTAGTGAAAAATCTAGAATAGAGTAGGTGAAGTATTGCATGTTCGACTCCCCCGATATATTGATCGACCGGCATCCAGTAATTTACTTTTTCCTCATCATAAGGCGATTTTGTATGTTGTGGTGAGCAGAATCTTAGATAGTACCAAGATGAGTCCACAAAAGTGTCTAAAGTATCAGTCTCTCTAATAGCTTTTTTCCCAGTTTTTTTTTGAGTTGTGTTTTTCCAATCTAAATTGCTATCAAGTGGATTTCCGCTTGAGGTTAAATCTATTTTTTCAGGTAACTCTATAGGTAATTCACTTTTTTCTACAGGGACTACACTACCATCCTCTAAATATATCATTGGAATAGGGCATCCCCAATATCTCTGTCTAGATATACCCCAATCTTTTAAACGATATTGTACTTTTTTTTTTCCAATTTTTTTTTTTTCGATTCTATCTATTATCACCTCTTTAGCTTTCTGAATGTTCAAATTATTTAAAAAGTCTGAATTAATTAAAATACCATCACCAGTATATGCCTCTGACAAAATATTGTTATTATTTTTATCTGATACAACCTTAATAATTTCTAAATTGTATTTTTTTGCAAAATCAAAGTCCCTTTGATCGTGTGCAGGACAACCAAAAATTGCTCCGCTGCCATAATCCATCAAAACAAAATTAGCAAAGTAAACTGGTATCAATTTATCTTTAATAAAAGGGTGTTTAGCCAGCATGTCTGTTTTAAATCCAATTTTTTCGGCGTTAGCCAGAGCCTCTTCGGTAGTTCCTGATTTGTTACATTCTAGTTTAAAATTTAAAAATTCTCTATTTTTTGTAAAACTCTTACTTAAAGGATGATCTACTGATAGAGCTATAAATGTGGCACCAAAAATTGTATCAGGACGTGTCGTAAAAATATTAATATTTTCTTTTTGACTTTTTAGCTCAAATTCTATTTCACAACCTAAAGATTTTCCAATCCAATTTTTTTGCATTAATTTAACTTTTTGTGGCCATGCTTCTAAACTATCCAAATCCTTTAATAGCTCTTCAGAAAATTTTGAAATATTAAAGAACCATTGCGATAGTTTTTTTCTTTCAACAACTGCATTAGATCGCCATCCTCTTCCATTAATAACTTGCTCATTTGCCAAGACAGTTTTTTCTATTGGATCCCAATTTACATATGTTTCTTTTCTTGAAACTAACCCCGCGTTATAAAAATCTATAAAAATTTCTTGTTGATGTTTATAATATTCTTTATCACAGGTAGAAATTTCTAAATCCCAATCAATTGATAGACCCAACATCTTCAGTTGATTTCTCATTGTATCTATATTTTTTTTGGTCCAATCTTTGGGGTGTAAATTATTTTGTCTAGAAGCATTTTCTGCAGGTAATCCAAAAGCGTCCCACCCCATTGGATGTAAAACGTTAAAACCGTTAAGATATTTATAGCGTGCTATTACATCTCCAATTGTATAATTTCTAACATGTCCCATGTGGATTTTTCCAGATGGATAAGGAAACATTTCTAAACAATAAAATTTTGATCCAGATTTGTTATTTAAATTTGTTTTATTAAATTTATTTTGCCATTTCTTTTCAATAACTTGAAAATTTATTCTTTCCATAGAGATTTATTTTTTTTTCTCTTTAGCATCTCTTTCTAGCTGTGCAGCCTTCTTCAATATTGTAGCGTGAAGTTCTTCCTTAATGCTGGTTTGTTCTAATAAAACAATTTTACAATTATTAGTGTTTGCACAAGTTTTTTTATGTACTATAACTTTTAAACTTTCACTTCTGATATCATTAGATAAAAACCTTAAAGAAATCTTAATTGACTCACGACTACTATTATTATCGTAATACCAATCTGTAATTATTATTCCACCAGAATAATCAACAGTAGTTAAAGGTAAAAAATCTAAAGTCTCCAAAGACGCTCTCCACATAGGATTTGATGTGCTAAACTCATAATTAGTACCTCGTCTACCACCCATTAACCCTTCTAATGAAATTCCTCTCCCTTCATCAACTGCCTGTCTCGCCCTTTCTTCAGCATTAACGGGCACTGATTTATCGACTTTCTCAGGCTTTAAAGCTGCACAAGACGTCAAAAAAACAAGTATAATCAGGGTTTTTAATGCAATTTTAAACATGAAAATCATTAATACATAAATAATTCCTCAATTTAAAGTGTATTAATAATTGTTGAAAATAAGGATAATATTAAGTGTGACTAATTTATCACATCAATTTAAAAAAAGCATTAAAAAATAACATTTTAAACACTTTTTGTGTCTGAACTAGTAAAAATAGCCCGTTAAATATTAAATTTAATAAATAACAACAAAGGATAAAAAATGAGAACAATAATGAAAACTTTATTCGTTATCATCTCTGCATTTTCTTTAGTTACTGCATCACACGCAGGTGAAATGACTGTTACAGGTTCTGCAAAAGCAACTTATAACATCACATCTGGTAAAAGTAACGTTGGAAAAGGTATTGGTGTTGCTAACGAATTAGCATTCACAGCTACAGGTGAAATCGACAACGGTTTTACTTGGAAAGCGCAAATAGAGTTAGATCCAACTGATGGAGTAGACGCAGGTATTACAGATACTGATGCTCAATCTGGTTCAGCTCTTAACGATGACTCAAGATTCGAGTTAACAATGGGTGATCTTGGTATGGTAGGTATCTACGTATCAGAAGGTGGAGAAAACAACAAATACAAAGCATCACAAGATGCAGTATTAATTTCTACAGATACAGGTACAACACCAGGGATCAAGTATCCAACAGACTTAGGCGCATTTAACTCAGTTAAATACGTTTCACCGACTTTTGATGTATATGGTGCAAGCATCAGCGCATCTTACGGTGTTGGAGTTGAAGGTGGAGACTTAGGAGAAGAAGGTTCATCTTCTAACAACCCAGGTGCAGTTAATGACACAACAGCAGAACAGTACGGACTATACGTTTCGTATGGTGGTTTAGGTGCTAGTGCAAACTACGTAGAAGTAGACCAAGCTAACGCTAATGCTACACAGAACCAAAAAAATCATGGTGGTGGATATTCATTTACTTATGATATCGGAAACTTCGGTTTAGGTTACGGTAAAACGTACCAAAACCCAGCAATAGCAGGTTTCCCAGGTTCAACTGCTACAGCTGAGTACTATGAAACAACTATGATTTCTGTAGGTGCTAAGGTAAATGATCAATTTTCAGTATCTTACACAACAGAGAAATCAGAGCAGAATAACGCAACTGCAGGTGCAACACTGTACGATGTAGAAGCGAGAACAGTACAAGCTGCTTACAACATGGGCGGATTAACAATCGGTTTATCTCAAGCTACGTTTGAGAATGCCGCTTACGCTGATGTAGATGATATAAACGAGTTTATATTATCACTAAGTGCTGCATTCTAATAAATTGTAGTATTATTAAAAAAGCCGGCTAATTATAGCCGGCTTTTTTTTTACCTCAGATAAAATCGCAAAGGCTTCAGCATTAACATTTTTAAGTCTGTTTATATTTGATATCCTTATTCCACCTAAAGGACACAAGTTGCAATTAAATTTTTTAATAAGTAAATTAAACTTAATTATTCCTAAATAATCTTTTTTATTTTTATAATTAGTTTTAAACAATCTTGAGAGAAATATTTCAGTACATCTTTGTTTTTTCTTCATATCAATTTCCGCTCTGTTATGAGCAGAACCTATTATTTTAAATTTTTTTGATACAAATCTCAGAAATTTTAAATTCTTGTTATATGAAGATAAGTATATACCATCGCAATTAATCAATTTAGCTAGCTTTATATTGTTTGCGACGTAAAGACTTATACCTCTTTGTTTACAATTACGTCTAAAATTTAATAGATCTCTGTATTTCTCTCTTATCTGTTGATTTCTGAATATTATTTTAAATTTATTCCTTTTTTTTACATTACTTAAATCTATATCTTTGGTATTTTCTATAATTAGATAGTAATTTTTTTTAAAAGAAAACATATGACCAGCATAGTAGAAAGCTTTAAGAAAATAAATTCTAATATTTTAAGATTAGACCTAAAAAAAAATGTAAATATAATTGCGGTAAGTAAAACGTTCTCAATTGATCATATTAAGCCATTAATTGACTTTGGTCATACTCATTTTGGTGAAAATAAAGTTCAAGAAGCGGCTACAAAATGGAGCGAAGTAAAAAAAGAAAAACCAAATATCAAACTACACATGGTTGGCAAATTACAAAGTAACAAAGCTAAAGGTGCTGTAGAAATCTTTGATTATATACACTCTTTAGATAATCAAAAGTTAGCTGACGTTTTATCAAAAGCACAAAATAATAAAAATAAATACCTTAAGTATTTTATTCAAGTCAATATAGGTAATGAAATTCAAAAATCAGGAATATCAATATCTGAATTAGATGATTTTTATAATTATTGCGTAAATGAAAAAAAACTTGAGATAATTGGCCTGATGATCATTCCTCCTAATGATAATAATACTATAAAATATTTTAAAACAATTAATGAACTGAATAGTTCTTTAGCATTAAAAGAACTTAGTATGGGTATGTCCGCAGATTATTTAGAGGCTCTTAATCATGGTGCAACATTTGTAAGAATTGGTAGCTCTATTTTTGGGGAAAGATCTTAACTTTGGTTTTAATTTTTAATTGACTGATAATTTTTAGTAAAGAATATTTGTTAACTGCAATGCAACCTCTAGTCTTTGCATAATTTCTTTTTGCGACATGAATAAAGATAGCACTGCCTTTATTCTTTTCGATCGGATTCATGTTATAATCTAATACTAAAATGATATCGTAGATATTTTCTTTTATAAATAATTTTTCGTGGCTGTATGAAAATGGAAGATAGACTAATTGATTGTATTTTTTTGAGGATGGATCATCACACCAACCCATATTTTTCGTTATGCTAATTTTTTTTAACTTTGTCGACAAATTCTTTAATCTATCCTTCCTATAGAGTACAAATTTAATCTTATACTCTCCTTTTGGAGTAATTAAGTCACCTTCCTTTATCTTATTTTTAATTCCCCTTTTACCTATCGTACATTTTACTTTATAGTCATTATAAGTTAGATAATTTTTATTAATTTTTATATGCATGAATTAAATGTATTAGTTTATGGCCCTGTATCATTTCAATATACATTAAATGAACTGAAGCCCTTTTTAAAGTTTAATCATTTACATGAAAGCTCAAAAGCTAGTTTTGATATAATTTTATTTCATGATGAAGCTTTAAATGACAAAAGAATAAAAGATATTATTGCTGATAGTAAACTTTTAAAAATTTGTGCCTCAAACAGTAAATACCATAAAGGAAACTTTGACACTTATATACAATTACCTACTACGGTAAAAGACATCAACCTAGCCGTTGAAAATACTTCTGCAAAAAAAAAATTTAGTATTAACTCATCTATTGAAGTAAAAAATTATCTACTAAATAAGAATGAAAAAAGATTGCTTAAAAACAACAACTTTATTATTTTAACCGAAAAAGAAATTCATTTAATTGAACTTCTATTAAAAAATAAAAATCCTATTACAAAAGAAGTTATTCTGTCCTTAGTTTGGAATTATTCATCAGACGCTGATACCCATACCGTAGAGACGCATATTTATAGACTAAGAAAAAAAATTAACGATAAATTTAAAGATAACAAATTTATTCTTAATAATAAAAACGGTTATTATCTATGAAAAAAAGGAACCAATTCGCAAAAGATTTGTTCTCTCCCAAGTATAGAAAAAGAATAGTAAAACCAAAAAAAGGCAAAGGAAGCTTTAAAAGAAAAAAAAAATAGGAGTCTACCTATTTAATCTTGCGCCTATAATTTGTATTACCTTTGATGACATTTCTGTCCCTTTTTTTAAACTCTCTTTAATAGATTTCCCATTAATATACCCGTGTAGAAAACCTCCAGCGAATAAGTCACCAGCACCAGTTAAATCAACTATCTTAAGGTTTTTTTCAGCATAGCACTCTAAGACTTCATCACCTTTTATTGCTAAAGATCCTTTTTCACCTCGAGTTATCAAAATCAGCCTCCCAGTTTTTTTTGCAAAATCAATTACTTCCTCAAACTGATTTGTACCCAGTAATGACATTATTTCTTGTTGATTAGCAAAAGTTATGTCTAATTTATTTTTTACTAAATTTAAAAAACTCTTTTTATGTCGCTCAACACAAAACAGGTCAGATAACGACATTGCGACTTTATTTGCATTATTGATTGCTTTATCAAAAGCTTCTTTTGGCGCTCCTTCGTCCCATAAATAACCTTCAAGAAATAAAATTTCACTTTTTTTCACAGCATTTAGATCAATATCATCTCCATGAATTTTTCCTGCAGTACCAAGAAAAGTTATCATGGTTCTCTCGGAGTCAGGTGTTACCAAAATTAAACATGTACCAGTTGGCAGACTTTCTTTTTTCTTTTTGTAAAAGTACTGAATATTTTCTTTTTCTAAACCTTCTTCATATTTTCTACCAAAATCATCGTCACTAACTTTACCAATAAATCCAACTTTATTGCCTAATTGAGATAAACCTACTATTGAATTTGCAACTGAACCACCAGATACAGTCTCTTCAATTTTTAGATTTGAAAGTAATCTATTTAATTCATTTCCATCAACAAGTTTCATTGTACTTTTTGTTAAAGAGTTTTCCTGAAGAAAGGAGTCTTCTACTTTGCAGATGACATCAACTATGGCGTTTCCAATACCTAATATCTTCATAAAGATTATGCTTTTTTCGTTTTAATCGGTTTTTTTCTTTTTGGATAACAGCTTTTACAAATTTTACAAGTTATTCCATAACAATCCCTGGCTTTACAATATTCTCGCCCATACCAAATAATTTGAAGATGTAGTTTATTCCAATATTTCTTAGGAAATATATTTTTTAAATCCTTTTCTGTTTGGATTACATTTTTTCCATTTGTAAGGCCCCATCTTTGTGCAAGTCTATGGATGTGTGTATCAACAGGAAAAGCTGGATAACCAAAACCTTGAGACATCACAACACTAGCTGTTTTGTGTCCTACACCTGGAAGTTTTTCTAATTGTTCATAGGTTTTTGGTACTTTTCCGTCGTATTTTTCAACTAATGTTTTAGATAAATAAAAAATACTTTTAGCTTTTACTCTAAAAATTCCAATTTTCTTAATTAGACGTTCAATTTTCTTTCTTCCTAATTTAACGAAATGATGAGGACGATTATACTTTGGATAAATATTTTTGGTAACATTATTTACATTCACATCTGTACATTGTGCTGAAAGTAAAACAGAAATTAGTAGAGTAAAAATATTTTTGTAATTTAAAGGCACTGGAACTTTTGGATAAGTTTTGTTTAAAATCTTTAGAATGATCTTTGATTTTTCTTTGTTGTTCACTTAAAGTTTAAAAGATCTCTCATAGAGTAAAGCCCAGGTTTCTTTCCATTAAGCCACTTTGCTGCAATTAGCGCTCCTTCGGAGTATAAAGCTCGATCAAAAGATTCATGATTTAAAGTTATGATTTCTTTGCCACTAGAAAATTTTACTTCATGTTCACCCACAAAAGCACCTTTTCTAATAGAATTAAAATTTATTTTTTTAGAAAAAGGAAAAGTCTTTTTATTCAAATATTTTTTTCCAATTATATTACGTAAATTTTTATTTTTGCCTGTGGCTATCCCTTGTCCTAGCATTAAAGCTGTTCCTGATGGGTAATCTATTTTATTTTTATGATGAACTTCATAAATCTTACTTAGAAAATTATTTCCTAGTGACCTAGATGTAATTTCTGTTAGATACATTAATAAATTAACTCCTAAACTCATATTCCCTGCCTTTAGCACTGGAATTTTTCTTGCAAAAGTCTTGATAATCTTTTCTTGCTTATTAGTGAAACCTGTGGTCCCGATTACAACCTTTTTTTTTAATTTTAATGCAATTTTTAGAACTTCTAAAGTACACTTAGGTACAGTAAAATCAATTATCACATTTGCTTTTTTAAATGCCTCTGAGTTATTCAAAGAGGGATATAACCCATTAATTTTCCTTTTGATTTTTACACTTTCAGTTAATGAAACTAATTTAAAATTTTTATTAGATTGAGATGATTTTATGAGCTGCTGGCCCATTCTACCCAGACATCCAGTAATTGCTAAATTAATTTTTTTCATTTATCGATTAAGTAAATTATTACAACTATAACAATCACGATGAAAGTCCAAATTGATAAATTACTCATAAATTTTTTTAAGTTAGAGTTTGTAGATAAAAAACCAGGTAAGATTAACGCTAATACTGCAATCAAAAAGATTACAGACATTATTTGATCAATTTCCATTCAAATTACGATTTTTTCCAAAATCTTTTCGCTTTTTCAAAGAAACTCTTAATTACAGGATCCGGTTTATTTGTTTCTAACTCATTAAATTCCTCTAATATTTCTTTTTGTCTTTTAGATAATGTAGTTGGAACCTGCGTTACTATTCTTATATATAAATCACCAAAAGAACCTCTTCTTAATATTGGCATACCTTTACCTTTCAATCTAAATTGTTTTCCATGTTGGGTTCCTGCTGGAATTTTAATTTTTGACTTTCCGCCATCTATCGATGGAACTTCAACCGAAGTACCAAGTGCAGCATCAGAAAAAGAGACAGGTAATTCATAGTATAAATTTTCATCTGATCTTTTAAAAATGTTATGATTATCAACGGAAATGAACAAATAAAGATCCCCGCTTGATCCTCCTTTTGATCCCGCTTCACCTTTTCCAGAAAGTCTGATTCTTGTTCCATCATCAACTCCTTTTGGTATTTTGACGTCTACATTTTCACTTGATTGAACTTTACCATTCCCACTACATTTATTACAGGGTGTACCAATTATCTCTCCGTAACCGCTACACTGTGGACAGGTTTGTTGAACAGTAAAAAAGCCTTGGTTAGTTCTAACTTTTCCTCTTCCAGAGCAGTAATCACATCTCACTGGTTTAGATCCTTTTGCAGCTCCATTTCCAGAGCATGTCGAACAAGTTTTGTAAGTAGTGTATCTAATGTTTTTTGCTGTGCCCTTGTATGCGTCCTCTAAAGTTATACTAACATCATATCTTAAATCATTCCCTCTATTGCTTGATCTTCTAGAGGTTGACCCTCCAAAATCACTGAAGAAATCTTCAAATATGTCTGAAAATGAGGAACTATCAAATCCACCAAAACCTTGAAAGCCACCTCCACCTCCGCCACTTTCAAATGCTGCATGACCAAACTGATCGTAGTTAGCTTTTCTTTTATCATCTGATAGGATGTGATAGGCTTCACTAGCTTCTTTAAATTTTTCTTCTGAAGTCTTATCGCCTTTATTTTTATCTGGGTGATACTTTAATGCAAGTTTTCTATAAGCTTTTTTTATATCGTCTTTAGATGCACCTCTTGGAATACCTAAGACATCATAACAATCTCTTTTAGCCACAGGACGTCTCCTTATTTTTTATCTTAGGCGCTTTTTTCTTTATCCTCTTTTACGTCTTCGAAATCTGCATCTACAACATTGTCCTTATCATTAGGCTTGGAGTCATCTGGTTTACCAGGACCTTTATCATTTTGATCAGGTTTTTGTTGGCTTTTATAAACGGCCTCTCCTAGCTTCATAGAAACTTGTATTAAATTTTGAGTTTTCTTTTTTATATCCTCAATATCACTACCCTCTAAAGATTTTTTAAGATCACTAATACCGTTTTCTATTGCTTTCTTCTCATCCGGTGAAATTTTATCTCCGTGTTCTTTTAAACTTTTCTCAGTAGAAAAAACTAAACTATCTGCTTGATTTCTGGCGTCTACAGACTCTCTTTTTTTCTTATCTGCTTCTTTGTTTGCTTCAGCATCTTTTACCATTTTTTGGATTTCTTCGTCAGATAATCCGCCAGATGCCTGAATTTGAATCTTTTGTTCTTTTCCAGTCCCTTTATCTTTAGCAGACACGCTAACAATACCATTTGCATCAATATCAAACGTAACTTCAATTTGAGGTGTTCCTCTAGGGGCAGGAGGGATACCGACTAATTCAAAATTTCCAAGAATTTTGTTATCTGCAGCCATTTCTCTTTCACCTTGAAGTACTCTAATTGATACAGCAGGTTGATTATCTTCAGCAGTTGAAAATACTTGACTTTTTTTAGTTGGAATTGTCGTATTTTTCTCAATTAATTTTGTAGAAACACCGCCTAAAGTTTCAATACCTAAAGAGAGCGGAGTGACATCTAAAAGCAATACATCTTTAACATCTCCTTGTAATACTCCACCTTGGATGGCAGCTCCCATGGCAACTACTTCATCAGGGTTAACACTTTTGTTTGGTTCTTTACCAAAAAAGTTTTTCACTGTCTCAATAATTTTTGGCATTCTAGTCATTCCTCCGACCAGAACTACTTCGTTGATTTCAGCAGCTGAGAAACCCGAGTCCTTCAATGCTGTTTTACAAGGCTCTAGCGTTCTATCAATTAAACTTTGAACTAAAGCTTCTAGTTTAGCTCTAGTAAATTTTAAGTTTAAGTGTTTTGGACCAGTTTTGTCAGCTGTTATAAAAGGTAAATTAATTTCAGTTTGTGCTGCAGATGAGAGTTCAATTTTTGCTTTTTCAGCAGCCTCTTTCAATCTTTGAAGCGCTAATTTATCCGATTTTAAGTTTATACCATTATCTTTTTTAAATTCTGAAGCTAAATATTCAACTATTGAGTCGTCAAAGTCTTCTCCACCCAAAAAAGTATCACCGTTTGTTGACTTCACTTCAAATACCCCATCCCCTATTTCTAAGATTGAAACATCAAATGTTCCTCCACCTAAATCATAAACAGCTATTTTTTTTCCACCTTTTTTATCTAGACCGTATGCTAATGATGCAGCTGTGGGTTCATTTATTATTCTTAAAACTTCTAGTCCTGCAATTTTTCCTGCATCTTTAGTAGCCTGTCTTTGGGAGTCATTAAAGTAAGCAGGTACTGTAATAACGGCTTTAGTAACTGCTTGACCAAGATATTTTTCAGCCGTTTCTTTCATTTTTTGTAAAACAAAGGCTGATATTTGTGCGGGAGAATATTTTTTACCTTTACCCTCAACCCAAGCATCTCCATTTTCTGACTTAACAATTTTATAAGGAACTTTAGAAATATCTTTTTGCACCGAAGGACCATCAAATTTTCTACCAATTAATCTTTTTACAGCAAAAATTGTATCTCCAGCATTAGTAACTGCTTGTCTTTTAGCTGGTTGACCAACAAGTTTTTCCTCTTTATCCAAAAAAGCCACTACTGACGGTGTTGTTCTGGCACCTTCAGTATTCTCTAAAACTTTTGCTTGTGTGCCATCCATAATAGCTACACAAGAGTTTGTTGTTCCTAAATCTATTCCAATAACTTTACTCATAATTTATCCTTGATGTTTTCTATATGGGTGTTTTTTTGCCATCTACAAGGTTATTTTTTCTCTTTTTTATCTTTATTTTCCTCACTTTTATTAGAACTCTTCTTTGCTACAGCCACTAAAGCTGGACGTAATAATCTATCGCCAAGCATATATCCTGTTTGAATTTCTTGGACGATTGTACCTGGTTCTGATTTCGAATCTTCAATTTCAGTCATAGCTTGGTGTAAATTGGGATCAAACTTCTTATCTTTTGTATCAATTTTTGTTATTCGATTTTTCTCAAATATAGTTATGCAATCTTTCTCAATTATTGTTAAATTATCTAAAAATTTATTTAAATCTTTATTATTTTTCAAATTATCGTCATTTTTGATTGCAACCTTAGCTCTTTGTAGATTGTCTAATATTGCTAAACTTTCCTTTGCAAAATTAAACGAACCAAACTCAAAAGCATCTTTTATTTCTTTTTCAAATCTTCTTCTTTGGTTTTCTATTTCAGCGAGCGATCTTAATAATTTATCTTCTGTTTTCTTGAGTTTTTCCTCAATACTAATATCCTCATTTTTCTTTATATTATTGTTATCACTATCATTATCTGACTTATCGCTGTCATTTCCTTTTTGTTTTTGTTTATCATCTGGCATCAAGTTGCTATATAGTTAATCTTTCTTAAATTACTAGACTAGGATGAAAAAAATTTTAATAGGTACGCATAATAAAGGAAAATTCAAGGAGATTTCGTATTTAATTTCAAAAAAAATAAGAAAAATTTCACCTACTAAACTTAGAATTATTAGCCCAAAGGAAACAGGAAAAACTTTTATTTCTAATGCCAGACTTAAAGCTAATTATTTTTCAAAATTTATTAATTATCCTGTGATATCAGATGACTCTGGTTTATGTATTAAGTCTTTAAATAATGGACCAGGTATTTATTCTGCGAGACTTGCGAAAAAAAAAGGAAGTTTTCGCAAGGCGATGAAGTACATTTTAAAAAAAATGGCGAATAAAAAAAATAGGTCTGCATTTTTTGTTTGTAGCTTATCTTACAAACAACCTAAAAAAAAACCAATTACAGTGGTTGGAAAAATTTATGGCAGAGTCTCTCTTAAAATTTTAGGAAATAAAGGTTTTGGGTACGACTCGATATTTATTCCCAATAAGGAAGAAAAAACTTTCGGGCAAATTTTAAAATACAAAAAAATAAAAATGGATCATAGATATATTGCCTTTAAAAGATTAAAAAAAAAAGTTAAAACTTTATAAATTTATTTTTTCCAGTTTTGTAAATATCTAAATCTTGATTTACTGTTTTATTTTCTAAGCTAAAAGTTCCAATTTTACCTTTTATTTTACTTTTGAACATAAAATCGTTAGTAGAATTTATATTTCCATTTTTTTTCCATGCATAATAAATTAATCCTAGAGCATCATAAGTTAGTATTGAAATTTCGTTTGGAAAACTTTTAAAATTTTCATAATACATTTTAGTAAACTTTCTGTATTCCTTGTAATTTATTGACGGGTAATAAAGATCTCTAATTGCATTCTCATAAAATATACTTTCATCAAACCATTGGTTCACTGTAGTAAATAAAACTTTATTTTGGTTAACATCAGTGTATACTAATGATGTTAGGACACTCTTTAAGCTATTGCCGAAATCAATGATAATAACTGAGTCAAAACTAACATCTCCTAAAGTGTAAAGTTGCTCAAGTCTCTCTAATTCTCTAATAGATTGATTGTCCTCTTTATCTTCAAACATTTTTTTTCTTAGTTCTAAATTTTTTTTTCTTTGAGAATAATTAGTTAATATTTCAATTTCGCCGGTAAGAACTTGAGGATCCGGACTATATTTAAATATTTTTATTGCACCAAGCTTCATTTTATCTAATTTCTTTTCAATAAAATCTGCATACTGATTTTTAGGGTACATAATAATCGTTTTGTTTTTTTTTTGTTTTTTTATGAATTTATTTATAGCTCTTAATTGAGACTCTAAACTTATGCCTATGCTAATGATGTTACTATCAAACTCTGGAGAAATATTTGAGGGCGAGATAAAAGTTATATCATTAAATTTTTTAACAAATTTAAAGTCGACATTACTAATTGGTCCTATAATGATTTTTATATCTTGAGATCTTAGATCTCGAACGGCAGCTGTAAGTTTATCTTTGTCGCCTATTCCCGAATCTCTTGGAACAATAAACAATTTTTTATCTTTAATTTCACTTACTGCCATTTGTAAAGAGTACAATAGTGAATTGCCTAACTCTGAAAATTCACCAGTAAGAG
Organism: uncultured Pelagibacteraceae bacterium; assembly: GCA_902592655.1. Lineage (GTDB taxonomy): Bacteria > Pseudomonadota > Alphaproteobacteria > Pelagibacterales > Pelagibacteraceae > Pelagilacustribacter. The sequence goes on from CACJFE010000006.1 coordinate 55,902, forward strand.
GCGCAATTAAACCAACTTTAAGTATTTTTGCTTCCTCTGCTTTTCCGATATTAAAACTGGCGAATAAAATTAAATAAGATAAAATTAATAAAATTTTATTTTTCATAAAATGAATTTATCAACTAATAGTTTATATATTGTTTCAACTCCAATTGGAAATCTTGATGATATTACTTTAAGAGCAGTAAATGTTTTAAAAGAATCTGACATCATTTTATGCGAAGACACAAGGCACTCAATAAAGCTTCTAAATCATTTAAAAATAAAAAAAAAGTTAATTTCATATCATAAGTTTAATGAGAAAAAACAAATCAATAGTGTCATTGAGCACATCAATAAGGGCAAAATTTTGTCTATAATTTCAGACGCTGGAACGCCACTACTATCAGATCCCGGTAAACTACTTTTAAATGAATGCTTAAAGAGACAGTTTAAAATTGTCCCTATACCAGGAGTTTCTTCAATAACAACTGCAATGAGTGTTTCTGGATATGATGATAAATTTTTATTTTATGGATTCCTTCCAAAAAAAGAGGGTGAATTAGAAAATGTATTAAGCACTCTATCAAAATTAGATTACTCTCAAATTTTTTTTGTGCCGGCAGTTAAAATAAATTTTTATCTTAAAATCATGAAAAAACATTATTTGGACAGGAAAATAATGATTGCTAAAGAAATTACTAAAATCCACGAAGAATTTTTCAGAGACAGTATAAAAGATATAAAATTATTTAATCCTATCCTCAAAGGGGAGCTAACTATCGTAATCTCTGAAAATATTTCTACAAAACGACCAATTAATGAAAAAAAAATTGTCAATAAGATAAAAAAATACTTAAAAAATTACAGTCTCAAAGATACTGTTGAGTTAATTTTAGAAACAGAGAATATTAGTAAAAATAAAATATACCAACTTTGTTTGAAGGTTAAAAATGAAAAGAATAATTAAATTTCTAATAATCATTTTACTCACATCTTGTTCATCTATTGGCCAGTTTGGAGCAGGAGTTGATATTACCTTTGACCCCAGAACAATAGGTATGCAAATAGACGATACGATTATGCAAAAAAATTTAAGCGCAAGGCTAGCACTAACTGAAAAGAAATATTTCTTAAAGGTAGATACAGAAGTTAGGGATGGAAATATATTTCTCTCAGGTAAAGTTGACGAGCCAGAGGAAAAGATTAAAATCACAAAAATGGCATGGGAAACAAAAGGTGTGAGATCTGTGAAAAATGCAATAACAATCAAGGGACAAACAAGCTTCAAAGGAACTGCAAAAGATATTCTTATTACCAGTCAATTAAGATCAGCTTTAATATTTAACAAAAAAACCAAAGCGAGAAATTACACTCTAGAGACAATAAATAAAAAAATCTATATTTTTGGCATAGCTATGGATGAAGAGGAGAGAAAAGAAGTAATTAATGAGGCTAATAAGATTTATGACGTTGAAAAGGTAATACCTTCAATTTACTTAGCTTCCGAGCTAAGTAGGAGTAAGCTTTAATTACTTTGAATAATCTATGACGTCAGATGAGTAAGCAGCAATAGATGCTAAGTTTAAAATTTCTGATGTGCTGGCTCTTAGTGGAGCTACTTCAATCGGAGATCCTAAACCAATTAATAGTGGACCAATAAGTTTTCCACCTCCAAAAACTTTCATTAGTTTTGTTGAAATTGCAGCACTATGCAAAGCAGGCATTATTAATATATTTGCGTTACCTACTATTTTAGAAAAAGGGTAAATTTCTTTATATATAGGGTTTAGCGCAACATCTGGCTGCATTTCTCCGTCAAAATCGAAGTCAACTTTTTCTTTCTTTAATAATTCAATTGCATCTCTAACATGTTTAGTATTTCTGGATATCGGCTTTCCGAATGTTGAGTGAGACAGAAAAGCTACTTTTGGATCAAATCCAAATAGTCTGGCTACTCTCACGCAAGATTTTGATACCTTAACTAATCTTTCAGGTGAGGGAAAATCTTGAACATTAGTATCAGCCACAAGCACTGTTTTCCCTTTTAATGTAATCATTGTCATCCCAAAAATTTCTTCACCAGGCCTTGGTTCTGTAACCTTTTTAAGTTTTTCTATTGAAGCAGCATAATGCCGTATATTTCCTGTTACCATTGCATCGGCATCATTACATGCAATCATTGAAGCCCCCCATGCAATACGATCGTTACGTACTAGTCGATCAACATCCCTCTCTAATTGACCCTCTCTTTGAAGTTTTTTATATAAATGTTTGACATATTTGTTTCTTTTTTCTTTATCTGTAGAATTAACAATTTGAATTTTATAATTTTCGTCAAACCCAATATTTTTTAACTGTTCTCTAATTCTTTTTTCTGCACCTATAAGTATGGGTGTGCCAAGTTTATTTCTTCCAAACTCAATTGCAGCTTTTAACATACTTTCATCTTCACCTTCTGCAAAAATTACTCTTTTTGGATTTTTTCTAACTTTAGCATTTATTCCCTGCATTAAAGACATTGTTGGATCTAATCGATTGGTTAATTGATCTTTATAAACTTCTAAATCTTCTAAATTTTTTCTAGCAACTCCGCTTTTCATTGCAGCCTCTGCTACAGCAGCAGGTATCTCACTAATTAATCTAGGATCAAAAGTTGAGGGAATAATATAATTTTTTCCATATCTAGGCCTGTCTCCGCCGTAAGCTGACACAACTTCATCAGGAACATTTTGTCTAGCAAGCATTGCAATTGAATTAGCAGCTGCTACCTTCATTTCTTCATTTATTTCTCTAGCCCTAACATCTAAAGCTCCTCTAAAGATGTAAGGGAAACCTATGAGATTATTAACCTGATTGGGATAATCAGATCTACCGGTGGCAACAATTGCATCAGACCTGACTTCCTCAATGAGCTCAGGTTTTATTTCTGGGTCAGGATTAGCACATGCAAATATAATTGGTTTATCAGCCATAGATTTAACCATCTCTTTAGAAACAACATCCTTGGCAGACAAACCAAGAAAAACATCTGCACCTCTCATAGCTTCGCCTAAAGTTCTAAGTTTCGTATCAATTGCGTGAGCTGATTTGAACTGATCTAAGTTTTCTCTACCTTTATAGATCACACCTTTACTATCGCACATAACGATATTTTCGTTTTTTACTCCTGAACTTTTAAACAAATTTGCGCAAGCTTGAGCAGACGCTCCTGCACCATTTACAACTATTTTTACTTCATTAATTTTTTTTTTTGAAATATCTAATGCATTAATTAATGCTGCTGTCGTAATTATTGCAGTTCCATGCTGATCATCATGAAAAATTGGAATATCTAAAACTTCTTTTAATTTTTGTTCTATAATAAAACATCCTGGTGCAGCTATATCTTCCAGGTTAATTCCGCCAAAAGTTCCTCCAATATTTTTAATAGTTTCAATTACTGAATTAGGATCATCATTATTTATTTCAATATCAATAGAGTCTATATCTGCGAATCTTTTGAAAAGCACTGATTTTCCTTCCATAACAGGTTTTGATGCCAACGCCCCTAAATTACCAAGTCCTAAAATTGCTGATCCATTACTAATGACTGCAACGAGATTTCCCTTACTAGTATAGTCATATGCTAGATCAGGATTTTTTGCTATTTCTTTGACCGGCGCCGCCACCCCTGGAGAATAAGCTAATGAAAGATCCCTTTTTGTGGTGAGAGGTTTGCTTGAATTTATCTCAATTTTGCCCGACTTACCTTTTATATGAAAATCAAGTGCCTCTTTATCTGAATAATGATCTATTTCTGTTTTCTTTGGCATTTATTTTTATGAGTATGTAATATAAAGAATTTTAATTCACTATAAATTTATGGCTTAATTTAGATTTTCTATGAACTTACTCTCCTCAGCATCAATATTTAGTTTTTTTACAATAATAAGCAGAATTTTGGGATATTTGAGGGACATCCTGATAGCTATTTTTCTTGGAGCTTCAATTTTTGCAGATGCTTTTTTTGTAGCTTTTAGACTGCCTAATACATTTAGGAGACTTTTCGCAGAGGGAACATTTAACGCCGCTTTCATACCTAGCTACACCGCATCAAAAATTGAAGGAAAAAAAAAGGGTAAAGCTTTTGCAGATGAAGTTTTAAATTTATTATTTTTCATACTAATTTTTTTAGTAACTCTTGCTGAAATTTTCACACCATATCTTGTATATATAATAGCGCCAGGATTTATAGAAGATGATAACAAATTTAATTTAGCAATAGAATTTACTAGGATAACTTTTCCGTTTTTACTTTTTGTTAGTCTGTCATCATTCTTTTCAGGCATATTAAATTCTAATAATAAATTTGCTGCTGCTTCGGCCGCTCCAATAATTTTAAATGTCGTATTAATTGCAAGCATTTTAATTGCATACAATTTAAATCTAGACATTGCTGAAAAACTTTCCTATGGGGTTACAATCGCTGGCATTATACAATTATTTTTCCTAATTTATGTTACAGATAAATATTATAAACCAAGATTAAAAATTAAGCTAAAAGTTTCAAAAAGAGTTAAATTCTTTTTTAGAAAATTAATACCTAGTATTCTTTCATCAGGTGTTACACAAATAAATATTCTTATCGGTACTATAATTGCATCTTTCCAAGCAGGAGCCGTCTCCTATTTATATTATGCAGATAGAGTTTACCAAATAAATCTGGCTATCGCAGGCATAGCAGTAGGTACAGTCTCCTTACCTGCTTTATCAAAGGCATTTAAAAAAAGAAATTTACCTAAGATGTTTAATATTCAGAATAAATCTTTGGAGCTATCTTTGTTATTTTCAATACCAGCAAGTTTAGGTTTGATTCTAGCTTCTAGAGAGATAGTTAATGGATTATTTGGCTATGGTTCTTTTTCTTTATCAGATGTTCTAATGACAGCAAAAGCTTTGATGTATTTTGGTTATGGAGTTATAGCATTTGCTTTAATAAAAGTTTTGGCTAATTTCTTCTTTGCCAGAGATAATACAAAAATACCATTTTATATATCTACGTTTATAGTCTTTTTAAATTTAACCATTAGTTTGAGTTTTTTTAAAATAGTTGGATTTTTAATTATACCTATTGCTACATCAATATCTACGTGGACGGGTGTTATAATTTATTTATATTTATTAAATAAATATGACTTTTTGTTTTTACAAAGTAAATTGTTTAATAGCATTATTAAGATAATTATCTCCAGTTTAGTTATGTCTCTTGTGTTAATATTGCTATTAGAAAAATTTTCAAATTATCTTGACTACAGTTATATTTATAAGTCAGTATATTTGTTATTTATTGTAGGTTTCGCGGGCTTTATTTATTTGATATCTTGTTATCTATTAGGTTTATTAAAAATTAAAAATTATAAAACAAATTAAATGAGTAAAAAAAAATTAGTATTTTCAGGGGTACAACCAACTGGGAATTTACATCTTGGAAATTACTTAGGTGCTTTGAAAAATTTTGTTTCTCTTCAAAAAGAAATGGAATGTATTTATTGTGTAGTTGATTTACATGCAATTACATCATTTCAAAAACCAAATGAATTAGAAGATAATGTTTTCGAGACAGTAGCAAGTTTCCTAGCTACCGGGATCGACCCAAATAAAAGCATAATATTTAATCAGTCCTCTGTCTCAGGTCATGCTGAATTAGCTTGGATACTTAATTGCGTTTCAAGAATTGGATGGCTTAATAGGATGACACAATTTAAAGATAAAGCAGGTTCTGATAAGGAAAAAGCAAGTGTAGGTTTATATATATATCCAAACTTAATGGCAGCAGATATTCTTTTATATAAAGCATCACATGTACCAGTCGGCGCTGATCAAAAGCAACACCTTGAACTTTGTAGGGATATTGCTCAAAAATTTAATAACGATTTTAATTGCGAGGGTTTTTTTCCTTTACCTGAACCACTAATCCAAAAAAACGTTTCAAGGGTTATGAGTTTACGTGATGGAAATAAAAAAATGAGCAAGTCCGAAGAATCCGATTATTCAAGAATTAACTTAAAAGATACAACAGATGAAATCAGTAAGAAAATTAAGAAGGCAAAATCTGACTCCGAACCTATACCGCAAAGTTTGAAAGGTTTAGAAAAAAAACCTGAGGCATTAAATTTAGTTAATATATACTCCGAATTATCAAAAAGTAGCTTAGACAAAGTTTTAAATGAAATGTCAGGTAAAGAATATTCATTTCTAAAAACTAAATTAGCTGAACTTTTAATTAATGAGATCACGCCAGTTGGTAAAGAAATCAAAAAATTGTTGAATGATAAGCCTTACCTAAAGCAAGTCCTGAAAAAAGGTGAGGAAAAAGCCAATATTATAGCTGAGGAAAACCTAAAAAATATACGTGAAAAAGTTGGCTTGATATAATATAAATTTCCGATGATACAAATAGAACCTACACCAAACCCTAACTCTCTCAAATTTTTATCTGAAAAGACTATTTCAGCTATTGGGACTGAAGAATTTCAAAAAGATAATATAGAAGAGCTATCTAATGAATTTATTAAGGAGCTATTAAATTTTAAAGGAGTAGAATTAATACTTTTATCAAAAAATTTTTTATCAGTGAAAAAAAATGATGAGGTTTCTTGGGACGAACTTAAACCAATGATAATCTCTCATATAAATCATTATTTTGAAAACAATAAAGAACCAATATTAAAAGAAAAAATAAACGATATAAATTCTGATGGCACTAAAGATGAAACTGTTAAAAGAATACTAGAGGTATTGGATACAAAAATTAGACCAGCTGTAGCCAGAGATGGAGGCGATATAAAATTTAAGTCTTTTCAAGATGGAGTAGTTAAAGTTGAATTACAAGGAAGTTGCTCTGGTTGTCCTAGTTCATTAATGACACTAAAGCAAGGCGTTCAAAACTTATTGAAACATTATATAAAGGAAGTTCAATCTGTAGAGGCAGTATAAGAAAATGAAAAAAAGATTAAGCTACAGAGATAAATTAATTGAGCTAGCATATATATATAATGTTAGAGAAATTCAAGATTATGTAAAAAGTAAGAAAAATTTGACCACTGGTCAAATTGAATTAATTTTAAAAAAAAATAAAATTACCATACCTAAAGAATTTAATACGAGTTTTTTAAAAGAAAACTTCTCAAAGCCTTTATCCAAACTAAAATTGAGTATAGCTGATTATAAAGAAGAAAAAATTAGAGAAAAAAACAGATTTTTTAGAAAAGTAGAAAACTATAAATATGATACATCCAGAAAAGTTAATAGAGGAGCAGCTAATTTATGGAAGGGAGCAGGAAACGTAGGATTTAATTTTTTAAACATCCTACCAAAATTAGGTGCTACCATAGCAAGTTTTTTCGGAAATCTTTTTACAGATGTTTTCAACTCAATTTATAATCAACAAATAGATAAAAAAAGTGCTAGGAATGTAATTATAGGGTTCTTGGCAATTTGTATAATATCGACATCTATTTTTGCGGGTCTCAAACAATTTAAGAATTTAAATTTCTTTGATAAAAAAGCTGAAGTAAATAAAACCGAAACCGAAGTTAAGAAAGAATTAAAAAAAAAAGAGAAGATCGTAAAGGTTCCTGAAAAAAAAGTAGAAAAAAAGGAAAAGAGAGATTTAAAAGTTGAAAAGAAAGAAAAAAAACCTGAGTTAAAAGTAAAACGAAATAATGTAGCAGAGGTAATTCTGCCAGATCTTAATTTAAAAACTGAAACAGTTATTCAATTATTTAAAGATGTGGATTATGATTTAAAAAAAGTAAGAAGTGAAAAATTGGTAAAACCTATTTATTTTACCCAGTTTCCTAAAGATTTAGACAATCTGCAAAGCGTAAAAATTAAAAAAGAAACTTTTATAAAAATTGTCCTTCCATTGGTAGTAGCTGAAAATGAAAAAATATTAGATGATAGACAAAAACTAAAAGATCTATCACTAAAAAAATTCACAACAGATGCCGAAAAGCAGTGGCTAAGGCAAAAGTTATTAGAATATAAAGTAAAAAAAAGTGATCTCGGTGAGTTAATGACCCGAATGGATATTATACCAGTATCTATTGCGCTAGCTCAAGCTGCTAAAGAAAGTGGTTGGGGAACATCTAGGTTTGCTTTAGAGGGAAATGCGATTTTTGGTCAGTGGACATGGGATGGCCAGGGTATTGCACCACTTAAAAGAGATAGTAATAAAAATCACAAAATTTTGAAATTTCCCATACTAAGAGCTTCAGTTAAAGCTTACAAAAATAATCTTAATACCCATAAAAGTTATGTAAAGTTTAGGTTGAAAAGAAAATCACTTAGAGATGATAATAAAGATATTAAAGGCTTATCTTTGACTAACACATTAAAAAATTATGCTCAAACCGGTTCTGAATATACAAAGATTCTTAATCAAATAATTACTCAAAATGATTTATCAGATTTTGAGCTTGTAAAACTAGTAAATTCAGTCAGACAAGTAGAGTTAAATTCATAATTATTTGTCACTCACAACATATTGAATACCAAGCCATCTCCAAAAACCATCATTTTCTTTTAGTGAGCAATTTATTCTTCCTCTTTCACTAATAAATTTTTCAGCTATTTTAATTTCTAAAAGATTTGTCTCTTTAAATGAAATTTCTGAATTTCTCCACTTATTTCCTTCGTTAGAAAAACAATTAATATTTTTTAACCCTTTTATATTTTCTAAAAATTTAATTTTTACTACTGGGGGATTATTAGATTGTAAAAGATATTTATCTTCTGGAACAATACTTTTATACTTGAAAGGCAAAGTTCTCATCAAAGTCTTGAATCTTTTTACATCTCCATACTTTTCGTTAATAGGAAATCGCGGTAATTCAAAATAATCTTTAGTTTCGTCTATAACTCCTGAATGTTGACCAAAAGCGTATTTGAACCCTAAATCTTTTATAATCTTTTTAAACTCATTACTGTATTCACCAAATGGATATGAAAAAAAATCCGAATTTTTACCTAATTTATTTTTAAAAATATTTATCGATTTTATAATATCATTCTTTATGACTTCTTCTTTTTCTTCCACAAGATACTCATGTGAATGACTGTGATTACCTATCTCTACATTTTCATTTTTATGAAGCTCTAGAATTTGACTCCAAGTCATATAATTAAAAGCACCAACTTCCCTAGTATTTACAAACAATATGAAAGGAATTTTTTTGTCCCTAAGTATTGGCCAAGCATTTTGGTAAAAAGATAATAAACCGTCATCTATTGTGAGTAAAACCTTCCTCTCTTGTTTGTTTTGACTAATTTTTTTACCAAAATCATTCGGATGAATGAATCGCATATTTTCATTTTCAATTATCTCAAGTTGATTTTTAAAAACATCCAACTGTATATTTGTAGACGGATATTTACTTTCATTAAATCTGTGGTACATGATTGATATAACTCCATAATCATCAAAATTATTAGATGCGATTAAGTTTGAATGACTGGATTTGAAAGTTATAATAGTAACCAAAAGAATGGATAATTTTTTAATCATTAGCTGCACAGGTAATAATGATAAATTAGGATTAAGGATAAATAAAGAATTTTTTATTCGTAATTTACTTGAAAAGAAAAACGTTAGTGAAAATTTGGTTGAAGAAATATCAAAATTCACAAAAGAATATAAAACTAATATAGATGAAAACTTTAGCGTCATAATTAATCAAGGACCTGGTAGTTTTTCTAGTATAAGAATATCAATAGCAGTAGCCAAAGGTCTAGAAATATCAAAAAAAGTAAAAATTTATGGTTATAATAGTGTTGATTTGAAGATTTTTGACAAAGAAAATGTTGAAAATCTTGTAAATAGTAATTTAATAGAAAAAAAATTGATTAAGCCTATCTATTTAAGTTAGATTATAGCATGAGTGTTATTGAGGAAAAATGTAAACAAAAAGGCGTTAGACTAACTGATCAAAGAAAAGTTATCGCTAAAGTTTTATCTGAGTCAAAAGAAATTTATGGATCAAAAGACCATCCCGATGTTGATGAGTTGCACAAGAGAGTTTCAGCTCTTGATGATAAGATAAGTATTGCTACCGTTTATAGAACAGTAAAACTTTTTGAAGAAGCTGGTATATTAGTAAAACATGATTTCAAGGCTGGTAAAGCTCGTTACGAAATAAATGATGATCACAATCATTTAATCGATATTAATAGCGGCGAAATAGTTGAATTTGTAGATAAAGATATTGAAGAACTTCAAAAAAAAATTGCAAAAAAACTTGGTTATAACCTCGTAGATCATAAACTTGAATTATACGGTTCGAAAATAAAAAAATAACTTTGAAAAAAAAAATTTTCATAAAAACCTTTGGCTGTCAAATGAATGAGTATGATAGCAATCGTATTTATGATCTTGCATACGAGATAAACTATAAAAAAACAAATAGTTTAAAAGAGGCAGATTGCTACGTGTTGAATACTTGTCACATCAGAGAAAAAGCAACAGACAAAGTTTATCATGATATTGGTAGAGTAAAAAAGAAATTTAGAAATAAAAAAAAACCTATTGTTGTTGTAACAGGATGTGTAGCGCAAGCGGAGGGTGAAATATTATTGAAACAAGAAAAATACATAGATGCTGTTATCGGACCACAATCCTATCAAGATTTTAAAAAAACTATTTTAGATTTAGAAAAAAAACATATAAAAATAAACCATACGGAATTTGAAGTGATAGAAAAATTTGATAAATTAAATATTACTAAAAATTCTCAAAGTAGCGTTTCTTCATTATTAACTATTCAAGAAGGGTGTGATAAATTTTGTAAGTTTTGCGTTGTGCCATATACAAGAGGATCTGAATATTCAAGATCTATTAAAGAATTAATTAATGAGGCAAAGCAATTAGTAGATAATGGTGCTAAAGAAATAATTTTACTTGGACAAAATGTCAATGCTTATAATTCTTATGGAAAAAAACTTTCAAATTTAATTCAAGAAATCTCAAGCATAAAAGATTTAAAAAGAATTAGATATACAACATCTCATCCGATAGATTTTTCCGAAGACTTGATTAGTGCGCATAGTAATTTCGAAAAGCTGATGCCACTGATCCACTTACCTGTGCAAAGTGGATCTAGCCATATTTTGAAAAAAATGAATAGAAAACATAATATAGATTATTATTTGAACCTTATAGAAAAATTAAAGAAAAAAAATTCTTTAATTAAGTTTTCAAGTGATTTTATAATTGGCTATCCAGGTGAAACAGATGAAGATTTTAATCAATCGATCAGATTATTAAAATCTGTTGGTTTTATTAACACATATTCCTTTATATTCAGTCCGAGAATAGGCACTCCAGCTGCTCAAATGGAATTACTAAATGATAAAATTTGTAAAGACAGGTTAATAACTTTTCAAAAGATTGCTGCGGATATAAAAATGGAATATAGAAAAAAACTTTTTAAAAAAAAAGCCGAAGTGCTTTTTGAAAATAGGTTGAATGGTACCGATAGTTTTTTTGGAAGAGATAAATTTAATAATTCAGTAATTGTTAATAGTAAAGAAAACTTAATTGGTCAAATCAAGGATGTTTTAATAAATAGTGGAAATCATAGCACTTTAAAGGGTGAAATTATAAAGGATGAAACTAATAGAGAATTTGCTGCATAATTAATATGTCTGAGATAAGTAAACTAGAACAAAATATAATAATTAAAAAAATCGACAATGAGACTGTTAATATACAAATAGATAACAACGATATGTTAAAATCTATAGCTGGTCAATTTGATCAAAACCTAAAAGACTTAGCTAAAATTACTAATACAACTATTTTTTTTAGAGGAAACACGATTACGTGTAAAGGAAAAGATGTAAAAATCAGAGAGTTTTGTGATGCTATTAGATTTTTAGCAAATAAATATTTTTTAACGAACATTATTGAAAAAGAAGATATATTAATTTCAGTGAAAAAAAATTTAGAATCAAAAGACTCGAATATAAAGTCTTTTAAGCAACTAATTAAAACACCTAGAAAGTCTGTAATTGCTAGATCGGAGAAACAATCAGATTATATTAAAGCTTTGAAAGAAAATGATATTGTTATGTCTCTTGGGCCAGCAGGCACTGGTAAAAGTTTTTTAGCTGTATCAGTTGCGGTTACAATGTTAATTGAAAAGAAAATTGAAAGAGTGATTTTATCTAGACCAGCAGTTGAAGCTGGCGAAAAACTAGGCTTCTTGCCAGGGGACATGAAAGAGAAAGTCGATCCATATCTAAGACCATTATATGACGCATTATATGAACTTTTTGGAGCGGATAAAATTGACAAAAAGATCGAGTCAGGAGAAATAGAAATTGCGCCCTTAGCATTTATGAGAGGTAGAACATTGAAAAATTGTTTTGCAATACTTGACGAAGCTCAAAATGCTACTGAAACCCAAATTAAAATGTTTTTAACAAGAATTGGTGAAAACTCAAAATTAGTTGTAAATGGAGACCCATCTCAGGTAGACTTAATAAATAAATCACAATCAGGTTTAGTGAAATCTAAAAATATATTAAAAAATCTTAAAGAAATTAAAATAATTGAATTTAGTGACCAAGATGTAGTTAGACATCCACTGGTATCAAAAATAATTCGGGCTTATCAAAAAAAAAGCACTGATGATAAAATTTAATGTAATTTTAAATAATCCAAAATGGAAAAAATATCTAAAAAATCCAGATTTATACATAAAAAAAAAAATTATTAAATTAAATAAAAAACAAAAAGATTACAGAAGTAAACTGTTTACATGCACCTTGCTACTTTCTGAAAGCCAAGAAATAAAAGCACTAAACAAAAAATATAGAAATAAAAATCGAGATACCGATGTTTTATCTTTTCCTTTTTTTGATAGGAGAGAACTAAAAAAAAAACTTAAAGATGAAAAAGAGATTTATCTAGGGGATATCATTATTAACTTAAACAAAGTTAAATTTAAAAAAGATTCAAAACAATTTTTACTAGAATTCGATAAGCTTTGGATTCATGGATTGGTACATTTATTTGGATATGACCATAAAAAAGATAAGGATTTTTTTGATATGCTTAAGATAGAAAAAAGACTCTTATCATATTTAAGTTAAATGTTTGATAAATTTTTAAACAATCGGCTAATAGTTCTTTATATTGCCCCATTAGCTCTTGGGGCAATTACTGTTTTTTCTTTTCAACCATACAATTTTACTTTTATAAATTTTTTTATTTTTCCTACACTTTTTTACCTAGTTTTTTATATTAAAAAAAAATCAAAAAGCACTTATAGAAACAAACCTTACAAAAAGAATTTTTTTATTTTTGGCACATCCTTCGGTTTTGGTTTTTACTTGAGTGGAATTTATTGGATTAATAATTCACTAACTTTTGATGAAAGTTTTAAAATACTTATACCATTTGGTTTATTAGTTTTACCATTATTTTTAAGTTTATTTTGGTCAATACTAACATTTTTGATCGGACCATATATTAATCTAAACTTTCGATCATTATTTTTTTTGTCAGGAGGAATAGCATTTTCCGATTATGTAAGATCTAAAATTTTTACTGGGTTTCCATGGAATCTTTGGGCATATAGTTTTTCTTGGGCTACAGAAATTATACAAATTTTAAATATTATAGGTTTATTTGCTTTCAATCTGTTAGTTGTAACCTTATTTATGACACCAGCGGTCATATTTTTTAGTATAAGTAAGGCTAAAAAAATATTTACACTTACTTCAGGACTAATTGTTTTTTTTTCTTTTTACATTTACGGAAATTATTCAATCAATCAAAATCAAAATTTTATTAAAAGTTTCGACGAAAAATACAATATCAAAGTGATATCACCTAATTTTGAGATTAAATATGATTTAGACAATAAACAAATTTTAAATAGATTTAATGATTTAGTAAGATACAGCCAACCTTCCTCAAGTATTAAAACTTTATTTATTTGGCCAGAGGGTGTTTTTAGCGGTTACAGTTACGAGGATATTGTCTTTTTAAAAGATTCTTTTTCAAAGTATTTTAGTAACAATCATTACATTATATTTGGAGTCAATCGATACGACAAAAAAAAAGAAGGGTTTTATAATGCGTTATTATTCGTTAATAATAATTTAGAAATTATTGGTGAGTATAGAAAACAAAAGTTAGTGCCATTTGGGGAATTTATTCCATTTGAAAAGAAATTGAGAAAATTTGGTTTAAAAAAAATTACAGAAGGCTACGGATCTTTCCTTAAAGGGAATAATCAAAAAAATTTAGTATTTGAAGAATTAAATATTTTACCCTTGATATGTTATGAAACTATTTTTACGGAATTTATTCAAAAATCTGACAAAGAAACTAATTTAATAATTAATATTTCTGAAGATGGTTGGTTTGGAGAGTCAATCGGTCCGTATCAGCATTTTGTTAAAGGTATTTATAGATCTATAGAAAAAAATTCTTATTTTATAAGGTCAGCTAATAAAGGTGTAAGTTTAATAGTTAATAACAAAGGAGAAGTAATAAAAAAACTTAATCCGACAGAAAAAGGCACTATAACCCTTGAGGTTCCACTAATAAAAAATACCAGTAAAGCTAGAAATGATTTGATATTTTTTGTTCTTTTAATTACATATATTTTTATCTTTAACATTTACAAAAAAAATAATGTCAAAAAATAATTATTTATTCACGAGTGAATCAGTTTCAGAGGGACACCCAGATAAAGTTTGCGACAGAATTTCGGATATGGTTGTTGATTTATATTTATCAAAAAACCCAGAGTCCAGAGTAGCATGCGAAACATTAACAACCACAAATAAAGTAGTGTTAGCTGGCGAAATAAGAGGACCAGAAATTGATAAAGAAAATCTTGTTCAAAAAGTTAGAAATTGTATCAAGGATATTGGCTACGATCAAAAAGGTTTTAGTTGGAAAACTGCAAACATAGAAACTCATTTACACGCTCAATCATCCGATATAGCCATGGGAGTAGACTCAAAAGGAAATAAAGATGAAGGAGCAGGAGACCAAGGAATTATGTTCGGATACGCATGCAAAGAAACAGAAGAGTACATGCCTGCACCAATTCATTTTTCACATAAAATTTTAAGACTTATGGCTGAAGATAGAAAAAAAGGATCTCTTAAAGGTATAGAACCAGACTCCAAGAGCCAAGTTACAATGCTTTATGAGGAAAAAAAACCTATAAAAGTTAAATCTGTCGTTATATCAACACAACATTCAAAAGATTTAAATCAAGATGATGTAAAAAATTTAATTATACCATATATAAAAAAATCAATTCCAGGTAAATATTTGCAAGATCTTAAAAATAATGAAATTTATATTAATCCGACTGGCCAATTTATAATTGGAGGCCCAGATGGAGATACTGGTCTTACTGGGAGAAAGATTATTGTAGATACTTATGGTGGAGCCGCTCCTCATGGTGGAGGAGCTTTCTCCGGAAAAGATCCTACTAAGGTAGATAGGTCCGCAGCGTACGCTTCAAGATATTTAGCAAAAAATATAGTAGCCGCTGGTATTTCGCAGAGGTGTTTGATTCAACTTTCATACGCAATTGGAGTATCAAAACCATTGTCAATATTTATTAAATTAGACGAAGGAAAAGAATCAAAAATTGAAAAAATCAAAAATATTATTGATAAAAACTTTGATTTATCTCCAAGAGGCATAAGACTAATGCTAAAATTAAATAATCCCATTTATGAAGTAACATCAGCTTATGGTCATTTCGGGAGAAAGCCTACTAATTCAGGTGAATTTTCTTGGGAAAAAACAGATAAAGTTGATTTATTTAAGTTCTAAACTTGAAAAACCTATAATTTTATTCTAAAAACTTGTAAATCTTAGCAATTCTGAAATGGGCATATGCCCATTTTTTTTTAGGAGATTATAAATGTTGAATAGAGGTTTAGATAAATTGGAGCTATTGAGGATAGTTGAAGCTGTAGCTAACGAAAAATCTATTGATAAAGAATTAGTAATTGGTTCAATGGAAAGCGCTATACAAAAAGCTGCTTTAACGAAGTTTGGTAATGACAATAATATTGAGGTGATAATTGACAGAGAAACAGGAGATATAAGAATACATAAAGTTTTAGAGATAGTCGAAAAAGTAGAGGACTCATCAAGAGAGATAACCTTAGAGGATGCTAAAAAGTTTTCTGAAGAAAAAAAAGATTTAAAAGTTGGTGAAAAAGTTTTTGAAGAACTCCCCCAAATAGATTTTGGTAGAATTGCAGCTCAGAGTGCAAAACAAGTTATAAGCAGTAGAGTTAGAGAGGCAGAAAAAAATAGACAGTACGAGGACTTTATTGACAAACAAAGTCAAATATTAAGTGGAATTATTAAAAGGATGGAATATGGTAATGTAATCGTTGACCTTGGAAAAGCTGAAGGAGTTATCAAAAAGGATGAGTTAATACCCAGGGAAATATTAAAAACTGGTGATAGAGTAAAAGCATATTGTTATGAAGTGAAAAAAGAATTAAAAGGTCATCAAATATTTTTATCTAGAGCACACCCACAATTTCTTGCAAAGCTATTTTTCCAAGAGGTTCCAGAAATATACGAGGGAACAATTGAAATAAAATCTGTTGCAAGGGACCCTGGTAGCAGAGCCAAAATTTGCGTACACTCTAAAGACTCATCTATTGACCCAGTCGGAGCTTGTGTAGGAATGAGAGGAAGTAGAGTGCAAACTATAGTCAATGAACTCCACGGTGAAAAAATCGATATAATAAAGTGGACAGAAGATTTACCAACTTTGATCTCAGAATCTTTATCTCCAGCTGAAATTCAAAAAGTTTTAATTGATCAAGAAAACAAAAGAATAGACATTATTTTAACTGAGGAAAATTTAAGCAAAGCAATTGGTAGAAGAGGTCAAAACGTGAGATTGGCCTCAAAGTTAACAAATTATGAAATAGATATTTTAACTGACAAAGAAGACTCAGAGAGAAGGCAAGAGGAATTTAAAGATAGAACAGAAACATTAATAAAAAACTTAGAAGTTGATGAAACATTAGGTCAACTATTAGTTTCTGAAGGATTTACATCTATAGATGAAATTTCACAATCAGACCCAGATAAGATATCAAAAATTGATGCGATAGATGAAGAGACCGCTAAAGAGTTAATCAAAAGGTCAAAAGAAACATTAATAAAAGAAAAAGAGGCCGTTTCTTTAAAATTAAAAGAACTTGGGGTTGAAGAAAAATTGATAAATTTAAAAGGTATGACCCAAGGTATGCTTGTAATTTTAGGTCAAAAGAATATAAAAAAATTAAACGACTTTGCGGATTTGTCGTCTGATGAATTAATTGGTGGCTTCGACGAGGTTAAAGGTAAAAAAATAAGAATTGAAGGGTATCTAGAGGAGTTTTCTTTATCAAGAAAAGAGGCTGATGATTTGATAATGGCAGCAAGAGAGCTAGTTTATAATTAAGTTTATGGAAAAAAATAAAAAAAAAACTTTGACTATATCTACAAATTTAAAAAAAAAAATAGATACAAGCAAGATCTCATCAGGAACTAAAAAATCATATTTTGTTGAGAAAAAAAAATTTAGTAAACCTAAAGACATTTCAAATCGATCTAGCGAAAATCAAATTCTTCACACTAAGCAGGACCTCAAAAGGAGAAGTATATCTCGTAAATTTGTAGAACAACAAGCTACTAAAGACTTCATTAAAAAAGATAATAAGCCAGCTGGTAAAAGTAAACTTAAACTCAAAGGACCAGTAGATAAAAGAGATTTTAAATTAACTGTATCTAGAGCCTTAAATGTAGAGGAAATTGAGATAAAACAAAGAAGTCTTGCTTCAGTAAAAAGAGCGAGATTAAAGGAAAAGAAAGGCAAACCAGAAGATGTACCAAAAAAAGAATTTAAAAAGGTAATTAGAGAGGTAAAAATTCCAGAGCAAATAACTATACAAGAACTTTCAAATAGAATGGCAGAAAAGTCTAGTGAAATAATAAAATTTTTATTTAATATGAAGGTTGTAGCTACAATCAATCATAATATTGATAAAGATACTGCTGAGTACATAGTAAAAGAATTTGGTCACAAACCTATTGTTGAAGATGAACCCTCTAATGAGAAAACGGATATTGAGGAAAAGCTTAGCGGTGAAGTAAAACAAAGACCACCAGTGGTTACTATTATGGGACATGTAGATCATGGTAAAACTTCTTTGCTTGACGCTTTAAGAAAAACCAATGTTGTTTCAAGTGAATATGGTGGGATTACTCAGCATATTGGAGCATATCAAGTTAAAAATAAGGACGATAAGCTAATAACTTTTATTGACACGCCGGGTCATGCTGCGTTTACTGAAATGAGGGCAAGAGGATCTAAGATCACAGATATTGTTATTTTAGTGGTGGCTGCTGACGATGGAATTAAACCTCAAACTGTAGAAGCTATAAAACACGCCAAGGCAGCTAAAGTTCCAATTATTGTGGCAATCAACAAGTGCGACTTACCTGAAAAAAACATAAGTAAAATTAAAAATGAAATGATGCAATACGAATTAATCTCAGAAGATCTTAGTGGCGATACATTATTTGTTGAGGTTTCAGCTTTGCAAAAGACTAACTTAGAAAAATTAAAAGAAGCAATTTTACTTCAATCTGAAATTCTTGATTTAAAAGCATCATACTCTGATAGCGCAAGAGGAGTTGTTATTGAATCAAAGATCGATAAAGGCAAAGGGCCTGTATCGACTGTTTTAATTAACAATGGAGCCTTAAGAAAAGGGGACTTTTTTGTTTGTGGAGATACATGGGGAAAGATTAGAGCAATGATTAATCATGAGGGAACGCCTGTAAGCGAGGCCTTACCATCAATGCCGGTAGAAATATTGGGAATGAATAATTCTGCTTACGCAGGTGCAAAATTTATAGTAACAAAAAATGAAGACGAGGCGAAACAAAGGATAGAATTCAAAAAAAACAACTCTGATAGTAATTTAATATTAAAAAAAGATAAAACTACTTTATTTGATAAGGTAAAAAACAAGGATGAATTAAATATAATTGTAAAGTCCGATGTTCAAGGTTCAAGTGAAGCTTTAAAAATGGCTATAGAAAAAATTCATCATAATGAAGTTGAGGCTAAAATTATTTTATCTGATATTGGAATGATAAATGAAACAGACGTTTCTCTTGCTAAAGCTTCTAATGCAATACTGATAGGATTTAATGTTAAACCCAATAGGGAGGCAAAGAAGTTAGCAGAGGAACAAAAAATTGAAATAAAATATTTTAATATCATCTATGAAGCACTATCATATGTTGAAAAATCTTTATCAGGATTACTTGAGCCAGATATAAAAGAAACAGTGTTAGGCAGTGCAGAAATCCAAAAAATTTTTAAAGTTTCTAGCGCTGGTAAAATTGCCGGTTCAAAAGTTATAAGTGGCGAAATAAAAAGTAAGTCTAAAGCAAGAATTATTAGAGACGGTGTCGTAGTTTATAATGGGGAAATTTTATCAATTTTTAGGGAAAAAAATCAAGTAAAGGAAGTTGGAACAGGTTTAGAATGCGGTATCAGTATTAAAGATTTTATTGATTTTAAGGAAAAAGATGTAATCGAGTCATATCTTTCTGAGGAAATCGGAAGGACTATTTAAATGAAAAGCCAATCAGATCATAAGGCATTCAGTCAAAGGCAACTAAGAGTGGGAGAGTTAGTTAAACAAAATATAGGCGAATTATTTATAAGAAATGAGGCAAAAATACCTTCTTTAAATTCTAAATTAATTACAGTTACTGAGGTAAGAATGACCCCTGATCTAAAAACAGCTAGAGTTTACGTTATTCCTCTAGGAGGTATTGATACTAAAGAAATAGTAAAAATCTTGACTGAATACTCGCATCTTGTTAGAAAAGCCCTATCAAAAAGACTAGATGTTAAGTTTCTTCCTAAACTCACATTTGTAGAAGATAACTCTTTTGATTATGCAGAAAAGATAGAAAGATTAATTAGAAAAAACAATGATAAAGAAAAAAAAAGATACAATTAACTCTTTAGCTTTACATAAAAAAGATGTTGGATCTACAGAAATACAAATTGGCTTACTTACTGATAAAATAACGAAGTTATCAGACCACTTTAAAAAATTCAAAAAAGATAAGCATTCTACTTTGGGATTAGCGAAATCTGTTAATAAAAGAAAGAAACTTCTAGCTTACTTAAAAAGAAAAAATTCTGAGTCATACCAAAAAGTAATTAAACAACTAAATTTAAGAAAATAATGTTTAAAATTCATAGAGAAGAAATTGAAGTTAATGGTAAAAAATTAACTTTGGAAACAGGGAAAGTTGCTCGTCAAGCGGATGGAGCAATTATTGCTACGCAAGGAGAAACAGTAGTAATAGCAACAGCAGTAGGTGCTAAAAAGGTAGCTGAAGGTCAGGATTATTTTCCCTTATCAGTAAATTATCAAGAAAAGTATTATGCTGCAGGTAAAATACCAGGAGGATATTTTAAAAGAGAGGCAAGGCCAACAGAAGCTGAAACATTAATTTCTAGATTAATAGATAGACCTATAAGACCATTATTTCCATCTAGTTTTATGAACGAAGTTCAAGTGCTTCCGACAGTTTTGTCTTATGATAGTGAAAATCAACCGGACATTTTATCTATCATTGCATCCTCTGCAGCACTAGCTATATCAGGACTGCCATTTTTAGGGCCAATAGCTGCCAGTAGGGTTGGATATAAAGATGGAAAGTATTTATTAAATCCTTCAGTGGAGGAATTAAAAGACTCTGAGTTAGACTTAGTTGTTGCTGGAACGAAAGATGCAGTTTTAATGGTAGAGTCAGAAACATCAGGATTATCTGAAAAAGTCATGTTAGATGCGGTTAAATTTGGCCACGAAAAATTTGTACCAATAATAGATGCAATTGAAAAATTAGCTAAAAAAGCTGGAAAGCCAAGATGGGAAGTTGAAGAAATTGATCATTCTAGTGTTAAAAAGAAAATTGCTGAAAAATTTGAAAAAGGATTGAGAAGCGCATTTAAAGAAATTGATAAGAAAAAAAGATCTACTGCTATTTCTGAAATAGAAACTCAATGTAAAGAACTTTTTGCAGAAGATGAAACTGTGTCAGAAAGTCAAGTAATGAGCCAATTAAAATCATTAGAAAAAGATATCGTGAGAACTGCAATTTTAAAAGAAAAGAAAAGAATTGATGGAAGAGGTTTAGCAGATGTAAGACAGATTAAATGTGAAGTAGGTGTTTTACCGAGAACGCATGGCTCTGCCCTTTTTACCAGAGGAGAGACACAAGCTCTAGTAGTAACAACACTTGGAATGACAGATGATGAGCAAAGATTAGAAAGTCTTGAAGGGATGCAAAGATCAAATTTTATGTTGCATTATAATTTTCCTCCATTTTCAGTTGGAGAATGCGGGAGAATAGGTACTGGTAGACGGGAAATAGGACATGGAAAACTTGCTTGGAGAGCAATTAACTCATCTTTACCAAAAAAAGAAAATTTTCCATATACATTAAGAGTAGTTTCAGAAATAACAGAGTCTAATGGATCCTCATCAATGGCAACAGTTTGTGGAACTTCGTTATCATTAATGGATGCAGGAGTTCCCATAAAAGAGCCAGTAGCTGGAATTGCTATGGGACTAATTAAAGAAGGTGAGGATTTTTCAGTGTTATCAGACATCTTAGGAGATGAAGACCATTTAGGAGACATGGACTTTAAAGTTGCTGGAACAAAAAATGGCATAACTTCACTTCAAATGGATATTAAAATTACAGGTATTACTTTTGAAATTATGGAAAAAGCTTTAGATCAAGCTAGGGCAGGGAGAGAACATATCTTAGGAGAAATGAACAAAGCAATAAAAACTTCAAGAAAAGAGTTTTCAAAACACACACCGAAAATGGAAACAATTAAAGTCGATAAGAAAGATATAGCTACAGTAATTGGCAAAGGTGGAGCAACAATTAGAGAAATTGTTGAGACATCAGGAGCTAAAGTCGATGTTAAAGATACTGGAGAAGTAACAGTTGCAGCCCCAGATGAAGCTTCAAGAAACAAAGCTATAGATTTTATTAAAAATTTAATTGCTAAACCAGAAATGGGTAAAATTTATAAAGGTAAAGTCGTAAAAATTATGGAATTTGGAGCTTTTGTAAACTTTTTAGGAAAGCAAGATGGTCTTGTTCATATATCTGAGCTAGCAGAAAAACGAGTGGCAAAAGTTGGTGATGTTGTGAAAGAAGGCGATGAAGTTTCAGTTAAAGTTGTTGGTTTCGATAGAGGAAAAGTAAAACTATCTATGAAACAAGCTTCGGCTTAAGTCATATTTTTAGGATCTGGCATTCCCACTTTGTTATAACCTGCATCTACATAATGAATCTCACCAGTCACGCCCGCAGCTAAATTACTGAGTAAGTATAGAGCAGAATTACCGACATCATGAATATCCACGTTTCTTTTTAAAAATGAGTGGTCTTCATTCCATTTATATAAAAATTTTGCATCTCCTATTGCTGAAGCAGCTAGAGTTTTTATTGGTCCTGCACTAATAGCATTTACTCTTATTTTTTTCATCCCTAAATCTCTAGCTAAATATTTTACGCTTGCCTCCAAAGCAGATTTACAAACTCCCATTATGTTATAGTTGGGTATTGCTTTAGTAGACTCATATGTAAGAGTTAACAAACTACCTCCCTCATTCATTATTTTTGAGGCCTCCTTTGAAACCTCTGTAAATGAAAAACATGATATAAGCATACTTCTTAGAAAATTTTCTCTTGTGGTATTCAAATATTCTCCAGACAATTCTGATTTATCCGAAAAAGCAACCGCATGGACAACGAAGTCAATTTTTCCCCATTTTGACTTAACATCGTTAAAAAGTTTTATTATCTCTTCTTTTTTTTCAACATCACAGCTAAAAGTAGTATTCGAATTTAGTTTTTCGGCTAATGGAATTACTCTTTTTTTTAAAGCATCACCTAAGTATGTAAAAGCTAACTCAGCACCTGCTTCTGCTAGTTTTTGAGATATACCCCAAGCAATTGAGCGATCGTTTGCAACACCCATAATTAGACCCTTTTTACCTTTCATTAAACTCATTATTTTACCTTTTCAAAAACTAAAGTAGCATTGGTTCCCCCAAAACCAAAACTATTAGACATTACAGAATTTAAATTAATATTTTTTTCAACTTTTGTGACAATAGGATATTTTTTTGCTTCATCATCCATATCATTAATATTTGCTGATGCAGCTATAAAATTATTTTTCATCATAATTAAACTGTAAACAGCCTCATGTACTGAAGTAGCTCCTAAAGAATGTCCCGCTAGAGATTTAGTGGAGCTAATTTTAGGTTTATAGTTACTAAACACTTCACCTACGGCTTTTAATTCAGTTATATCTCCAACAGGTGTTGATGTTCCATGAGTATTTATATAGTCAATTTTATTTTTTGCAGTGCTTAATGCCATTTTCATGCACCTTACTGCCCCTTCTCCAGAAGGAGCTACCATATCGTACCCATCTGAAGTAGCACCATATCCAGTTAGTTCCGCATATATTTTTGCACCTCTTGATTTTGCGTGCTCAAATTCCTCTAAAACTAAAACTCCACCACCGCCTGAAATTACAAAACCATCACGAGTTTTGTCATAAGGTCTTGAGGCTTTTTCTGGTGTGTCATTATATTTTGAGGAAAGAGCTGTCATTGCATCAAACATAGCTGTCATAGCAAAATGAACTTCGTCACTACCACCAGCAAAAATGATTTTCTGTTTACCCAATTGAATTAACTCCATTGCATTCCCAATACAATGTCCACTAGTTGCGCATGCTGAACTTATAGTATAATTAACTCCTTTAATTTTAAAAGGTACTGCAAGAGTCGCTGAAGCGGTGCTAGACATTGTTCGTGGAACTACAAAAGGTCCCATTCGTTTAGGACTTTTCTCTCTAGTTTTGTCTGCAGCTAAAATTACATTTTCAATTGAAGGCCCTCCTGACCCCATAATCATTCCAGTAGATGTATTGCTTACATCTTTTTCTTCAAGCCCAGAGTCTTTTACAGCCTCTTTCATCGAAACATAATTATAAGCAGACCCTGGCCCCATAAATCTTATAAATTTTCTGTCCACATGGTCCTCTAGCTTGATATTTGGTTTTCCATGAACATGGCTTTTTAAATTATATTCTTTATATTCTTCAGAAAAAGTAATCCCTGATTTTGCATTAAGTAATGACTTATAAACCTCATCTTGATTATTCCCTAAACAAGAAACTACTCCTATCCCAGTAACAACAATTCTTTTCATTGTTTGAATAATCCCACCTTTAAATTTTCTGCAGTGTAAATTATTTTACCATCCGCACTTAAAATGCCATTAGCTAATCCAACAGCAGTTCCTTCTTTTTTTAAAATTCTTTTCATATTTATTTCGTAAGTTGCCATTTTAACATTTTTTAATACTTCACCTGTGAATTTTACAGAATTTACTCCTAAAGCTCTACCCTTTCCTGGTTCACCTATCCAGCCTAAATAAAATCCAACCAATTGCCACATAGCGTCTAAACCAAGGCAACCTGGCATAACTGGGTCTTTTTTAAAATGACAGTCAAAAAACCATAGGTTGTCTTTAATATCAAGCTCAGCTTTAATAAAACCTTTTTTAAATTCACCTGTATCTTTTTTTATTTCTGTAATTCTATCAAACATTAGCATCGGAGGTAATGGAAGCTTGGCATTCCCTTCACCAAATAATTTTCCCTCTCCACACGAAATTAATTCATCATAATTGTAACTGTTTTTTTGCATGATTTAGATCTGTTTTACTTGATTTAGTAAAAGTTTCATATATATTTGTATTTAGAATCATTATAAAGTAGACTAAAAAAACTTAATAAAACGTGAAAAAAATAGACATTTTAAAAAAATTAAGATCATCTAGGTTAAGGCCGACTAAACAGCGAGTTGAAATAGCTAAATTTTTATTCGAAAGAGAAAAAACGTTTCATTTTACAGTTGAAAGTTTAAACAAACTTTTAATAAAAAAATTAGCTTCTAAAATTGCACTAGCTACAATTTACAATACAGTTCATGCATTTAAAACAGCCGGGCATTTAAGCGAAGTTGAAGTGAGAGGAAATAAAACTTATTTCGATACCAATGTTTCAAACCATCATCATTTTTATGATAGTGAAAATGCAGAATTAATAGACATTGATGCAAATGATATAGTCATTCAAAAAATTCCAAAAGCACCAAATGGTAAAAAAATTAAGAATGTTGAGGTATTTATAAATTTGAAAAATTGACAGTTTGTCGCTTGTTTTTCACTTTAGAATAATTATAAACTAGAACTATGAGTGTAGATTATAAAAAGAGTAATAATGGTAAATGTCCAGTCATGCACGGTGGCGTTACTAAAGCTGGAGAATCAAATACCGCCAGACTATGGCCTAATAGTATAAATTTGGATATTTTACATCAACACGATACAAAGACAAATCCTCTTCCGGGATATGATTATAAAAAGGAAGTTAAAAAATTAAATTTTAAAGCTTTAAAAAAAGATTTATTAAAGTTGATGACAGACAGCCAAGAATGGTGGCCAGCAGATCTTGGAACTTACAGTGGATTAATGGTTAGGTTAACTTGGCACCAGGTTGGTACTTATAGAGAATTCGACGGAAGACCTAATGTTGGATCACATAGATTTTCACCTCAAGATTCTTGGCCTGACAACACAAACTTAGATAAAGCTAGACGTCTTTTATGGCCGATTAAAAAAAAATACGGCAACAGATTAAGTTGGTCAGATTTAATGGTGCTAGCCGGCACTATGGCTTATGAGCATGCTGGATTTAAAACTTTTGGTTTTTCATTTGGAAGAGAGGATATTTGGGAGCCTGAAAAAGATGTTTACTGGGGAAAAGAAACTGTTCCATTAGCAGTAAACAGGTACGGAGATCCACAAGATAGATCTTCATTAGAAGCGCCCCTTGCAGCTTCTCATTTTCAATTAGTTTACGTGAACCCCCAAGGTGTTGAGGGGAAACCTGATCCGGTAAGAACTGCGATGGATGTAAGAGAAACTTTCGGAAGAATGGGAATGAATGATGTTGAGACTGCAGCACTTACAGTTGGAGGTCACTCTATTGGAAGGGCGCATGGTAATGGTAATCCTGACAATTTAGGGCCAGAACCTGCTGGAGCTGATATTCATGAACAGGGCTTTGGCTGGAACCAGGAAAATGGTACTGGCGCAAATCAAATTACATCAGGTCTTGAAGGAGCCTGGACAACAAATCCTGATAAGTGGGATCATCAATATTTAGATCTTTTACTAAATTATGAGTGGGAAAGTAAAAAAAGTCCTGCAGGCGCTTGGCAGTGGGAACCAATCAATCTTGAAGAGGAAAAAAAACCAAGAGACCTGGGAGATCCTAATAAAAAAGCTAGATTAATGTTTACTGATGCCGACATGGCAATGGCAATGGATCCAGAGTATAGAAAAATTTCAGAAAGATTTTATAAAGATCCAAAATTCTTCGAGGACTCTTTTGCACGAGCATGGTTTAAGTTAACTCACAGAACGATGGGAAATAAAGAAAACTATATTGGACCTTGGGCTCCCAAAGAAGATTTATATTGGCAAGGTAATGTTCCAAAACCTAGAAAGAAATATAATGTGGAGAAAGTAAAGAAAATGATTTCTTCGTCAAAATTAAATTCTTGCGATTTAATTACTACTGCTTGGGATAGCGCAAGAACATATAGAAGAACTGACAAAAGAGGTGGAGCTAATGGAGCAAGAATTCGTTTAGAACCAATGAACCAATGGGAAGCTAATGAGCCAAAAAAACTCTCTAAAGTTTTAAAAGTGCTTGAGGGGATAGCTAAAAAAACTGGAGCAACAATTGCTGATACAATAGTATTAGCAGGAAATGTAGGTCTTGAAAAAGCTATTAAAAAAGCCGGATCTAAAGTAAAAGTCCCATTTAACCCTGGAAGAGGTGATGCTACACAAGATCAAACAGAAATTAAAAGTTTCAAATGGTTAGAACCTCATCATGATGGTTTTAGAAACTATTTTAAAGCCGATTATTCAGTAATGCCTGAGGAACTTCTATTAGAAAGAGCTTCTCTTATGGGGCTAACTGCACAGGAAATGACTTGTTTAGTAGGGGGGATGAGAGTGCTAGGAACAAATCATTCAACTGCCAAAGAAAAAGGTGTTATGACTGATAAAGTTGGAGCACTTACAAATGACTTCTTCGTGAATTTAGTCGATATGAAATATACATGGAAGCCAACTGGAAAAAATTCATACGATATTGTTGATCGTATAACTAATAGAGTTAAATTCACAGCTTCTAGAGCCGATTTAGTTTTAGGTTCAAACTCTATTTTGAGGTCGTATGCGGAGGTTTACGCACAAGATGATAATAAAGAAAAATTTATAAAAGATTTCGTTCAAGTTTGGACAAAAGTAATGAACGCGGATAGACCTAATTTAAAAAAGTTGAATTAATATGGAAATTGTTAAAACGCCAAATTTAGAAACATTAAATCGAAATATAAAAGATGATTTTTATATTGTTCCAAATTTAAAATTCGATATTGATAAATTAAGAGCTGATTTAAATACTGTATTGAAAAAGAAGAAGTTTAGTACATTAGGTATTAAAAACTTTGGAGCTATCTCTTTAAACCAAGTACCAGGTGATAAAAGTTCTACAGA
>CACJFE010000007.1 GCA_902592655.1 uncultured Pelagibacteraceae bacterium
ATGAAAAAATTGTTTAGCTCTAACTTGCCCCAAAACAACAGGATTGACAGCTTCTAGGTGGGAAGGGTTGTCTGTAAGACTGATATGAACAACGTTTCCATCAAATTCTCTATTTGATGAAGCTCCTAAATGATACTTCACATCTCCCTCGAAATCTTTACTCGCACTCACTGACTTTCCAAAAAATTCACTGAAAATTGCTCTATATGGTTTGACGGCGTATGGTCTAGATTTAAACCTGGGTTAGGAAAAGATAAACGAGGAAAAAGTGGAGTTGAAAAAAAAGTTTTATCTAAAATTGGAGATCAAATATTTAGAATTCCTGAAGA
Source organism: uncultured Pelagibacteraceae bacterium (assembly GCA_902592655.1). Taxonomy (GTDB): domain Bacteria; phylum Pseudomonadota; class Alphaproteobacteria; order Pelagibacterales; family Pelagibacteraceae; genus Pelagilacustribacter. Next base: position 330 of record CACJFE010000007.1, read on the forward strand.
TTTTAATGCTCATAAAACTCTTAAAAGAGTATTTGAAGTAAAAAGTAAAATGTTTCAAACAGGTGAGATTGATTGGTCATCAGCCGAATCATTAGCCTTTGGAACGTTATTAACTGAGGGATTTTCAGTCAGGTTATCTGGCCAAGATTCTGGAAGAGGTACATTTAGCCAAAGACATGCAGTTTTAAGAAATCAAGACAATCATGATCGTTATTTACCTTTAAACAATATTCAAGTTGGACAAAAGAAATTTGAAATAATTGATAGCTTATTGTCAGAATTAGCAGTGCTTGGGTTTGAATATGGTTACTCTCTATCAGAACCAGAGACTTTAGTTATATGGGAAGCTCAATTCGGTGACTTTGCGAATGGAGCACAAGTTATTATAGATCAGTTTATTACTTCTTCCGAATCTAAGTGGGGTAGAGCAAGCGGCCTCGTGATGTTGCTACCCCATGGTTATGAAGGCCAAGGACCTGAACACTCTTCTGCAAGATTAGAAAGATTTTTACAATTGTGTGCTGGAGAAAACATTCAAGTAGTGAATTGTACTACTCCTTCTAATTATTTTCATGTTTTAAGAAGGCAAATGCATAGAGAGTTTAGAAAACCTTTAATTGTAATGACGCCAAAGTCTTTACTAAGACATAAGCGCTGTATTTCTAATATTAACGAATTCGTTTCAAAAAGTTCATTTCATAGAGTTCTGGAAGACGATGCCTACGAAAAAAGAAATAATTTGATTTCATTAAAAAAAGATAATCAAATAAAAAAAGTAGTTATGTGTTCTGGTAAAATCTACTATGATTTAATTGAAGAAAGAGAAAAGACAAAAAAAAATGATATTGTTTTTGTTCGAATAGAGCAGCTTTATCCTTTTCCTGCAAAGACGCTAGCTAAAGTGCTGAAGAAGTATAAAAAGGCTAAATTTATATGGTGTCAGGAGGAGCCTAAAAATATGGGCGCCTGGAATACAGCAAGAAATTACATTGAAAGAACTTTGGAAATGATAAATTTCAAGGATATTAACATAAAATTTGTTGGCAGATCAGCCTCTTCAACCACTGCGACTGGAAATGCTAACAAACATCTTGCACAACAAAAAGAAATATTAGAAAAGATACTTAAATAAGTATGTCAGAAAAAATAACAGTTCCTACTTTAGGTGAGTCAGTCACTGAGGCAACAGTATCGAAATGGTTAAAATCTCAAGGTGAAAAAGTAGTTGTAGATGAACCTATTGTCGAACTAGAAACTGATAAAGTTAATGTAGAGGTGCCCGCACCATCTAATGGTTTTCTTGGAACTATAGACGTCAAGGAAGGTGAGACAGTCAACGTTGGGTCAATATTAGGAACTATTAACGACAACTCAAAAAATAATGATACTATTGAGCCAAAAGAGGTAAAATCTTACAGCCCTCCAAAAAAACAACCTAAATTATTCGAAGAAAAAAAAGAGAGTGTTGCACATAAGAAAAAAACTATTAAACCAAAAGTGACTGAACAAATTTTAACTTTAGATACTGAAAAGGTAGAGGATGAGCCTTTGATTCTAGAAGAGGTTCATGAGGAGAAGAAGATTTTAAAACAGCCTCTAAAAATAAAAAAAGAAACTAAAGTTTCACCAGCAGCAAGAAAAATGGCCAATGAGGCAAAGATCGATTTAGACCAAGTAAAAGGGACTGGAAAAAATGGAATAATTTTAAAAGAAGACATAATGGAACTTATGGGTTCTAAACCTTCACCTTCTGAAAGAAAGATTAAACATGGCCCAGAAGAAAGAGTAAAAATGACAAGGCTGAGATTGACTATAGCTAAGAGATTAAAAGAAGCTCAGGAAAATGCGGCAATGCTAACAACTTTCAATGAGGTGGATATGAGTGAAGTAATATCAATGCGAAATGAATACAAAGAGGAGTTTCAGAAAAACTATGGAGTTAAACTAGGTTTTATGTCTTTTTTTGTAAAAGCTTGCGTAATTGGTTTAAAAAATTTTCCTGCCATTAACTCAGAAATACAAGGAGAAGAGATAGTATACAAAAATTACTATAATATCAGTATTGCTGTTGGCACAGACAGAGGTTTAGTAGTGCCAGTCTTAAGAGAAACTGACGAAATGTCTTTTGCTGACATCGAAAAAAACATTGCTGAACTTGGCTCAAAAGCAAGAGACGGTAAGATAACTATTGAAGATCTTCAAGGAGGGACATTTACAATTACAAATGGTGGAATTTATGGATCAATGTTGTCTACACCAATTTTAAATCCTCCACAATCTGCCGTATTAGGTATGCACAACATTGTACAAAGACCTGTAGTTGTTAATGGAACTGTAGAAGCAAGGCCAATTATGTATTTAGCTTTGTCCTATGATCATAGAATTGTAGATGGTAAAGAAGCCGTTTCTTTCTTAAAAATTGTAAAAGAATGTTTAGAACAGCCAAAAAGATTGTTTTTAAATATATAGTATGGATAGTTTTGATTTAGTAGTTATTGGTGGCGGACCGGGCGGGTATGTGTGTGCGATTAGAGCAGCACAACTTGGTTTGAAAACTGCATGTGTAGAGTCAAGAGGAACTCTTGGAGGTACATGCCTTAATGTTGGTTGTATTCCCTCTAAGAGTTTATTAAATCTTTCAGAAAATTTTCATAAAGCTAAAAAAGATTTTAATAATCAGGGTATTGAAGTTGAAGGTGTAAAATTAAATATCGAAAAAATGATGTCTAATAAAAATAGATCAGTACAAGTTTTAACAAAGGGAGTAGAGTTTTTATTCAAAAAGAATAAAGTAACTTACATAAAAGGAAAAGGTGTCCTTTTTTCAAAAAATGATATAGTCGTTTATGACAATGATAAGAAATCAAATTATAGTGCAAAAAATATAGTTATAGCAACTGGATCATCAGTTGCCTCATTGCCAGGCATAGAAATAGATGAAAAAAACGTGATTTCATCAACCGGCGCTTTGTCTTTAAATAGTGTTCCTAAAAAATTAGCAATTATAGGTGGAGGTTATATAGGTTTAGAAATGGGCTCAGTTTGGTCTAGACTAGGATCAGAGGTAACAGTTATAGAATATCTCGATCATATTACACCAGGCATGGATAGAGAAATTTCAACTGAATTTAAGAAAATTTTAACTAAACAAGGGATTAAATTTAAAATGAGTTCAAAAGTCAATAAAGTAAGTTCTTCAAGCTCAAGTGTTTCAATACATTTCACAGACTTAAAAAGTTCAAAAGATGAAACTTTAGCATTTGATAAAGTCCTCGTATCAGTTGGTCGAAAACCTTATACTGAAGGCCTTAATTTAACAAAAATAGGAGTTAAAAAAGATAATAAAGGAAGAATTGAGGTTAATTCAAAATTACAAACTTCAATTAACAACATTTATGCAATTGGTGATGTTATAAAAGGTCCAATGCTAGCTCACAAAGCCGAAGAGGAAGGTATTGCTGTAGCCGAAATACTAGCAGGACAAGCAGGTCACGTAAATTACGATGTAATTCCTGGTGTGATATATACTTCACCTGAAGTAGCAACAGTTGGTAAAACCGAAGAGCAGCTAAAAAAAAATAACGTATCTTATAAGGTTGGAAAATTTCCATTTCTAGCTAATTCAAGAGCAAAAGTTAACAATGAAACAGAGGGTTTTGTGAAGATTTTAGCTGATAGTAAAACTGATAAAGTTTTAGGAGTGCATATTATCGGCCCTCATTGTGGTGATATGATTGCAGAAATGGCATTGGCGATGGAATTTGGAGCTAGCGCAGAGGATATTGCTAGAACGTGCCACGCCCATCCAACTCACACAGAGGCAATAAAAGAAGCAGCATTAGCTGTTGATAAAAGACCAATTCATTTTTAATTAAGAATATTTACAATACTATTATCTAATGAAAGTGCAAGTATTGTTGCCAAAAGTTTTTAATTTTCCTTTTACTTATAACTGCAAGGATGAGAGTAAAATTGGAGATTTAGTGGAAGTTCCATTTGGTACAAAAAACGAAATTGGAGTGATTTGGAAAAATAAATATACAGAGCCAAAAGATATAAAAATTAAAGATATAAAAAGGAATACAGGGTATTCAATCAATAGTAAATTAATCGATTTTATAGAATGGTTTTCATCATACAACATGGTACCGATTGGTTTAGTTTTAAAGATGGTAATTGGAGGCACTGATAGGCTTAAAATAAATAAAAATGATTTAATTAAAGTAAAAAAAACTCAAATAAAAGAATTTAAGCTTAATTTAGAACAAATAAATGCTTTAAAGTTTCTTGGAAAAATAAAAAATAAATTTGATGTATCTGTTTTACAAGGAACTACAGGATCAGGAAAGACTCTTGTATATTTCGAGAGAATAAAAGAAATTATAAAAAAAAATAATCAAGCCCTGATTTTATTGCCAGAAATATTCTTGACTAACGATTTTAAATCAAGATTTGAGGACTTTTTTGGTTTTGAACCTGCAATCTGGCATTCAAAAATCACACCAAAAAAAAAGAGGATAATCTGGAATGGGTTAATTAAAAATAAAATAAAAATTTTAATTGGTGCAAGATCAGCATTATTATTACCTTTTAAAAATTTGGGAATTATTATTGTAGATGAAGAACATGATACATCTTATAAACAAGATGAAGGTGTTATTTACAATGCTCGAGATATGGCAATTTCAAGGGCTAATTTTGAAAAAATTCCAATACACTTAGTTACTTCTGTGCCTTCAATAGAAACATACAATAATATTTGTAAAAAAAAGTTTAGGCATTTTAAAATTGTAAAAAGGTTTAATGACTATCCTCTTCCAGGTACCAAAATTATAAATTTAAATATCAGTAAAATGAAAGACAAGTTTATTTCAAAAGAAACAATAGGAATAGTAAAAACCTACCTTCAAAAAGGAGATCAGATTTTATTTTTTATAAATAGAAGAGGTTTTGCTCCCTACTTAATTTGTAAAAAATGTGGGTATAAAGAATGTTGTCCTAATTGTTCACTGTATTTAACATTTCACAAATTAATTAATAAAGCTATTTGTCACCATTGTTCCTTTAAAAAAGGGGTAAAAACCAAATGTAAAATTGAGGGAAATTGTAAATTTGTGATGTACGGCCCAGGTGTAGAAAAAATATATGAGGAAGCAAAAGAGATATTTCCGAATAAAAAAATTGGTATATTTTCAAGTGACTATCTAAAAACAAAAAAAAAAACTAAAAAATTTTTTAAAGAAATTAACGATAATAAAATAGATATTTTGATTGGCACTCAAATGATATCTAAAGGTTTTAACTTTCCCAAATTAAATTGTATTATCGTTATCGATGCCGATTTCTCGGGCAGAGGCTATGATTTAAGAACAACTGAAAAAAATATTCAATTATATCATCAGTTAAGCGGTAGAGCAGGAAGATTTAGTTCAGACTCTTTAATTATATATCAAACATTAACTCCTCAAGACATAACTCTGAATGAATTAATTAAAAATAATTCAGAAAAACTTCTAAGAAATGAACTTTCAATAAGGGAAAAAAATAAATTACCTCCTTTTATAAGACTAGTTGCAATAATTATATCATCAAAGGAACCAAGTTTAAGTTTACAAGGCGCAACAGAAATTAAGAATAAATTAAGTAATATGAAAGATCTTGAAGTATTAGGGCCAGTTGAATCCCCGTTGTTTAAAATCAAAAAAAATTTTAGATCTAGGCTACTAATAAGGTTTAATAGCCGTTTTTTGATGCAGAAAGAAATCATAAAAGTCTTAAATGGGCTTAAAATCTCATCAAAAATAAAACTTACGGTTGATGTTGATCCTGTCAATTTTGCTTAAGTCCAAAATTGGCAACTTGAACATGATATACTCTTATGATACGACCAACGCATATTTCACAATAAATTCTAACAACAAAAAATGAGCACAAACAAATCTTTCTCAACTGAAACTTCAGAAAGGTATTCTCGCGCTTTATTTGAAGTTTCCAAAGAGTCATCTGAACTTGATAAGGCTGAGGACAATATAAAAAATTTTCAAATTTTATTTAATTCTAGCCCGGAGATTAAAAATTTTTTAAAGAATCCTACTCAGAGCATTAACAAACAAAAAGAAGTAATTAATTTATTGTCAGATAAATTGGAATTTTCGAAGAATTTAAAAAACTTCTTTTTGCTATTAATTGAAAAAAGAAGAATTTTTTTTGTACAAAAAATCTCAGAAAGTTTCTTAAAGTTATGCTCAAAAAAAAGAGGAGAAATAAAGGCTTCATTAATTTCTTCAAAAGAGCTTTCTAAATCTGAGCTCGATGAAATAAGTAAAGATTTATCAGTTGCAATGGGATCAACATTAAAATTTGACTATAAAGTAGATAAAGAACTAATTGGAGGTCTAAAATTGCAATTAGGAAGTTTTATGATTGATACATCAATTAAAAGTAAATTGAAAAAATATGAACAAGTAATGTTAGAAAGTTAAAATGACAATTAATCCTTCAGAAGTAACAAAATTATTAAAAGATCAAATAAAAAACTTTGGTGAAAAAGCAGAAATTTCTGAGATAGGAAAGGTTTTGTCAGTAGGAGATGGTATAGCACGTGTTTATGGTTTAGATAATGTGCAGGCTGGAGAAATGGTTGAATTTGAAGATGGTTCTAAAGGAATGGCGCTAAATTTAGAAAATGATAATGTTGGTGTTGTAATCTTTGGTGACGATAGAAATATTAAGGAGGGAGATACCATAAAAAGGACTAATGCAATTGTAGATGTTCCAGTTGGTAAAGAACTTCTAGGAAGAGTGGTAGATGGACTAGGAAATCCTATCGATGGAAAAGGTCCACTCTCGGTTAAAAATAGAAAACGTGTAGAAGTAAAAGCTCCTGGTATTATTCCAAGGCAATCAGTTAATGAACCAATGCAAACAGGATTAAAATCAATTGACTCTTTAATACCTATCGGCAGAGGTCAAAGAGAGTTAATAATTGGAGACAGGCAAACAGGAAAAACTGCAGTAGCTATTGATGCTATTATTAATCAAAAAAAGATAAATGAGTCTTCAGACGAGAAAAAAAAATTATATTGTGTTTACGTGGCTATAGGTCAAAAACGCTCAACAGTTGCTCAGATAACAAAAACTTTAGAAGAAGCAGGTGCTCTTAAATATACAACAATTGTTGCAGCTACTGCCTCAGACTCGGCTCCATTACAGTTTTTAGCTCCTTATACTGGATGCACAATTGGTGAATTCTTTAGAGATAACGGTATGCATGCATTAATAGTATACGATGATTTGTCAAAACAAGCTGTAGCTTATAGACAAATGTCTTTACTATTGAGAAGACCGCCTGGTAGAGAAGCCTATCCTGGAGATGTATTTTACTTACACAGTAGATTATTAGAACGAGCAGCTAAATTGAGTGATAAAAGCGGAGGGGGATCTCTAACAGCCTTACCTATTATTGAAACGCAGGCAGGAGACGTCTCTGCTTATATTCCGACTAATGTAATCTCTATAACTGATGGACAGATATTTTTAGAAACCGAATTATTTAATCAGGGAATAAGACCAGCAGTTAATGTTGGATTATCTGTATCTAGAGTAGGATCTGCTGCTCAAACAAAAGCTATGAAAAAAGTAGCTGGATCAATTAAATTAGAACTAGCTCAATATAGGGAAATGGCAGCTTTTGCACAATTTGGCTCTGATTTAGATGCTTCCACTCAACAACTTTTAAATCGTGGCTCGAAATTAACAGAGCTATTAAAACAAGATCAATACTCACCGATGACTGTTGCAGAACAAGTCATATCAGTTTTCACTGGAGTTAAAGGATATTTGGATGATCTAGATCTAGGGAAAATAAAAAAATTTGAAAAAGATGTTATAGATAAAATTAAATCCGATAAGCCTGAAATTATAGAAGCAATACAGTCATCAGGTAAACTCGAAGAAAATACTGAAGAACTTTTGGTTCAAGCCATTGAGGAATATAAAAAAGGAAATTAATTATGCCAAGTTTAGATGATCTAAAAAAAAGAATTAAGAGTGTAAAATCTACTCAAAAAATTACAAAAGCTATGAAAATGGTAGCTGCAGCGAAACTTAGAAAAGCACAAGAAAATGCTGAAAAAGGAAGACCATACAGTCAAAAAATGCAAAACATTATACTTAATCTAACTAAATCAATTAGCGATCCACAAAATGCTCCAAAACTACTTGTGGGCACTGGAAAAGATAAAACCTATTTATGCGTAGTTCTGACTGCAGATAGAGGATTGTGCGGCGGTTTTAATTCGAATATTTGTAAGCTCGCAAAATCAAACTTTAAAAAAATTCTTGGAGAAGGAAAAAATTTAAAAATTATTACTGTTGGATCTAAGGGTTTAGACCAAATAAAAAGAGATTATGGTAAATATATTGTAAAGAAGTTTAGCTTTAAAGAAAAAAAACAGATTTCATTTAATGAAGCTGATTTAATCGGAAAGGAAATAATCAATTTATTTGATAAAGAAGAGTTCGATATTTGCCAATTATTTTATAATAATTTCAAAAATGTGATAACACAAATTCCTCAAGCACAACAAATTATTCCAGCAATAAAAAAAGATTCTTCTGACAAACAAGAAAAAAATTCAACTTACTATGAATTTGAACCTGAAGAAGATGAAATTTTAGAGGATTTGTTACCAAAAAATATATCGACTCAACTGTTTAAGGCCTTTCTTGAAAATGCAGCGAGTGAACAGGGTTCAAGGATGACCGCAATGGATAATGCTACAAGAAATGCTGGGGATTTAGTAGATAAACTTACGATAAATTATAATAGAAGTAGACAAGCTTCGATTACAAAAGAATTAATAGAAATTATATCTGGAGCTGAAAGTTTATAGCAATGAATAAAAAAGGAAAAATAACTCAGATTATTGGTGCGGTCGTAGACGTAAATTTTGAAGGTGACTTACCTGAAATATATACAGCATTAGAAGCTAACAACGCTGGTAATAAACTGGTTTTAGAAGTTGCCCAACACTTAGGAGAAAATGATGTAAGAACTATAGCAATGGATGCTACAGAAGGACTTAAAAGGGGTGATGAAGTTGTTAATACTGGGTCCCCTATTAGTGTACCTGTGGGTCCTGAAACTCTAGGAAGAATTATAAACGTTGTAGGAGAGTCGATTGATGAAAAAGGAGATGTTAAAACAAAGGAAAAATGGCCTATACACAGACCCGCTCCAAAATTTACAGATCAAGCTACAGAAACAGAACAATTAGTGACTGGAATTAAAGTAATTGATTTATTAGCTCCATACTCGAAAGGAGGAAAGATAGGATTATTTGGAGGCGCTGGAGTCGGTAAAACAGTTACAATTATGGAATTAATAAATAATATTGCAAAAGCACATGGTGGCTTTTCAGTGTTCGCGGGTGTTGGAGAGCGGACTAGAGAAGGTAATGATTTATATCACGAAATGATAGAGTCTGGAGTTATAAAAACAGAGGGCAAAGGATCAAAAGCTGCTCTAGTTTACGGTCAGATGAATGAACCACCTGGAGCGAGAGCACGAGTTGCTTTAACAGGACTAACAGTTGCCGAATATTTTCGAGATAAAGAAGGCCAAGACGTATTATTCTTTGTTGACAATATTTTTAGATTTACTCAAGCAGGCTCCGAAGTTTCAGCCTTATTAGGAAGAATACCTTCGGCAGTTGGATATCAACCAACGTTAGCGACTGATATGGGCAATCTTCAAGAAAGAATTACTTCAACTGATAAAGGATCAATAACTTCTGTACAAGCTATATACGTTCCAGCTGACGACTTGACTGATCCAGCGCCAGCAACATCTTTTTCACACTTGGATGCAACTACAGTTTTATCTAGACAAATCGCTGAAATAGGTATTTATCCTGCAGTAGACCCGTTAGACTCAACTTCTAGAATATTAGATCCGAGGATTGTAGGAGATGAGCATTACAGGGTAGCTAGAGATGTTCAAAGAATTTTACAAGCTTACAAATCTTTACAAGATATTATTGCTATATTAGGGATGGATGAACTTTCAGAGGAAGATAAGTTGACTGTAGCAAGAGCAAGAAAAATACAGAGATTTTTATCTCAACCTTTTTTCGTAGCTGAAGTTTTCACTGGCTCGCCAGGTAAACTCGTAGATTTAAGCGCAACAATAAAAGGATTTGATGCAATCTGTAAAGGTGATTATGATCATTTGCCTGAAGCAGCTTTTTATATGGTTGGAGGGATAGAGGAAGTTGAAGAAAAAGCGGAAAAATTGATCAAAAAATAAATTATAATGTCAAATTTCACTGTTGAAATATTATCTCCCGCGAAATCAATTTTAAAGATAGAGGCACATGAGGTGATTTTACCCTCATTTGAAGGCGAAATTGGAATTTTGAAAGACCACATCCCTATTATTACTTTTTTGAGACCAGGAATAATTAAAATTTTAAGTGACGCTGACCAAGAATTTTTTGTTGAGGATGGAACAGTCGAATTTGTGAATAACAATCTACTAGTATTAACTTCAACTGCTCGAAAATTATCAGATCTGAAGAAAGAAAATTTAGATTTAATTATAACTGAAACAAAAAAAGCAATTGATAAAGATTCTTTAAAAGATAAAGAAAAATATTTGTTAACTTATAAGTTGGAAACATTAAAAAATATTATCCAATAAATTCTTTTATCTCTTTTAAGAGCTCTAAATACATTTCCTTTTTAAAATTTACAATAACCTCAGGAAGCTTGCTAGGAACAATCCATTTCCAGTCTATAAATTCTGGGCTTTTTGTATTCAAATTAATTTCTTTTTCTTCACCGATAAATTTTACTATAAACCATTTTTGTCTTTGACCTCTAAATTTACCTTTCCAAATAATACCGATTAATTTTTTAGGAAGCTCATATTCATATAGACCCTTTATTTCTCTCAAAATTTGTATATTTTTTATACCAGTTTCTTCATAAAGCTCACGTTTCATCGCAGAGATGTAATCTTCTCCTTTATCGACACCACCTTGTGGCATTTGCCACTTATCAACTGGGTTGTCTTTTCTTTTACCTACGAAAACTTTGTTTTCATTATTTAAAATAATCACTCCCACCCCAGATCGCATAGGAAGTTTTTTTTTCAACATGTTATTAAGAATTAAAAAGTTTTATTGCGTAATTTAATTGATTATCTTTGTCCGAACTTATTTGGAAATCATTATCTTCTTCCTCCACAAGGATATCAGGTGTTACACCTACTTCTGAGATTGATTTTCCTGATGGAAGATAATATTTTGAAATAGTGAGTCTCATACCTCCACCGTTCCCTAAAGGAATAATTGATTGAACAGAACCTTTTCCAAAAGAATTTTCTCCAACTATTATAGCCCTTTTGTGATCTTTTAAAGCTCCTGCAAATATTTCTGAAGCTGAAGCCGATCCATTATTTATCAGAACAATAATTGGTTTGCCCTTAATTTCATCTCCTTTTCTAGCAAAAAATTTTCTAGTTTCTGAAACTTTTCTTCCTTTTGTAGAAACAATTTCACCATCTTCAAGAAAAAAATCAGTTATATTGATAGCTTGAGTTAATAAGCCTCCGGGATTATTTCTCAAATCAAGCACATATCCTTTTACCTTAAATTTTTTCTCAAGATTTTTTACTGATTCTAAAAACTGCTTATCACTGTTTTCATTAAATGATTTTAGTCTTATGTAGCCTAAGTCTTTTTTTTTTCCAATAGTTTTTGAACTTACAGATCGCACCTCAATTATTTGCCTTACTATTCGGAATTCCAGAGGTTTTTTTATTTTTTTTCTCATAACAGTTAAATCAATGTATGTTCCTACAGGACCTCGCATTAATTTAACCGCCTCAATTAAGGATTTGCCTTGGACTTGTTCCCCGCCTATTTTAACAATGTAATCACCTGCTTTAATACCAGCTTTTGCTGCGGGGGTGTCATCAATAGGTGAAATTACTTTAATAACACCGGACTCCATTCCTATTTCAATTCCTAGACCACCAAATTCTCCTCTAGTATCAGTCTGCATTTCTTTGAAAAGTTCTGGGCTCATATATGCCGAGTAAGGGTCAAGAGATTGAAGGACACCATTTATAGCTGCGTCCATTACCTCTACTTGATCAACTTCATCTACATATTCTTTCTTAATATTTTCTAATACTTCTCCAAAAAGATCTATCTTTTCAAACAATTCATTTTTTGCTTTTACATCTGTGTTAGCAAAACTGGATAATAAAAAAAGCAAGGCCAAAACTATTCTCATATCATCGCTCTTTCCATTGGATTTTCCTCAGACCACATATTTTCCAAATCATAAAACTCCCTTTTTTCTGGGTGAAAAATATGTACAATAATATCTTGAGTATCAACCAATTTCCAATCTTTACTATCTTTACCTTCTATTTTACAATTATTCATTCCAAGTTTTTTTAATTCGGCAACTAAAATTTCAGACAAAGCTTGTAAATGTCTTGAGGAAGTTCCAGACGCTATTACCATATAATCTGCAATATAAGATTTATTTTTTAGATTAATCGTGGTTATATTTTTTGCTTTATTATCATCTAAAATTTGTTCAATTGTATTTTTAATTTCTTTGACTTGCATTAATTAGTCTTTTTCTTTCTTAAAAATGTCGATGATATTTGTATAGGTTTATTTTTAATGAATATAATATTCTTTTTTTTTAAATGTTTTACCACTGTTGAACCTTTACTCTTATTATCATATCCTAAACGAGAAAAAACAACTAATTTTGTTAATTTTACTATTTTTTTCCAACTTTTCCATTTGTGAAGTTCAGATAAAATATCCGAACCTATTAAAAAATACAGATTTTTTGGTTTTTTCTTTTTTAAGATATACTTCACCACATCTATAGATCTAGATGATCTAATAATACCGTCTAGGTATAAAACCTCTATAATTTTAGACTTGCCTACCAATTTTTTTATTTTAGTTAATCTTTGTTTTAAAGAAAAAAAAGGTTTTTTTTTAAATGGATTTTTTTTTGTAACGACCCAATAAATTTTTTTTAGTTTAATTTTTTTAATTGCAATTTTTGAAATTTGCAGATGTCCATTATGAGCAGGATCAAAGCTTCCACCAAGAATTCCAATTTCATTTTTAGAACTCACCATTAATTATGTTCTTATAATTCCTTTTCCTGAGACTACGTATTTGTAAGAGGTTAATTGATTTATGCCTACAGGCCCTCTCGGCGGAAGTTTATTCGTTGATATTCCGATTTCTCCACCAAAACCAAACTCTCCTCCATCTGCAAATTGAGTAGACACATTATGCATTGCAATTGAGCTATTAACCCCATCTAAGAAAATTTCTGCTTTTCTAGCATTATTTGTAATTATACTATCTGTATGCATGGTTCCATATTTCAAAATATGATTTATACCGTCGTTAATATTTTTCACACTTTTAATAGATATTATGGCATCAAGATATTCTGTTCTCCAATCTTTCTCTTTAGCAATAGTTAATTTGTTTTTAAATAATTTATTAATTTTTTTATCTACTCGCACTTCACATCCTGACTCCTTTAGTGAGTCAATTATTTCTATTCCATGAGATTTAATTGCGTTTTCTTCAATCAAAAGTGTTTCAACCGCTCCGCAAATACTTGTTCTTCTCATTTTTGCATTGATTATAATTTTTTTAGCCACTTCTAAATTTACAGTGTTATCAACGTAAATATGGCATAAACCCTCTAGGTGACCAATTACGTGAACATTAGAAAATTTTTGAACTTTAGAAACTAAACCTTTACCACCTCTTGGAACAATGACATCAATATATTTACTCATTTTTGAAAGCATATTGTCCACTATTTTCCTGTCTTTTCTATCTATAAACTGAACACAATTTTTATTTATTTTGTTTTTTTGTAGGACGTATCTAAAAAGATCTGCTAATAGTTTGTTTGAGTTAAATGCTTCAGAACCACCTCTTAAAATTGAGCAGTTACCAGATTTTAAACTTAAAGATGCAACATCGGCAGTCACGTTTGGCCTACTTTCATAAATTACACCAATTACTCCAATCGGTGTAGAAACTTTTTTAATATTTAATTTATTTGGTCTTGTCCACTTTTCTAAAACTTTTCCTAAAGGATTATTAAACTTAGAAATTTCATTAATCGAGTGTCTAATATTATCAATTCTTTTATCATTTAAAATTAGTCTGTCGACTAAATTTTTCCGTTTTACATTTTTAACATCTTTTAAATTTTTTTTAATAAGTATACTTTTATTATTTAGAATTTCCTTACTGTAATTATCTAAAACTTTCTTAATCTTATTATGCTTTACATCTTTTAAGTCTTCAAAAGCTTTTCTTGCATTTTTTCCAATTTTTTCTAAATACTGCATTTATAATTTTACCATATCATCTTTATGAACAATTTCAGACTTACTAAAATAGCCTAAAATTTTTTCTATTTCCTTGCTTTGTTTCCCTTTTATTTTATCAATTTCTTGAGAATTAAATGAGGTAAGACCTCTAGCTAATTGCCTTTTGTTTTGATCCACAATTAATACATTTTCTCCTTTTTCAAAATAGCCCTTAATTTTGGTAATACCTGCCGCTAGAAGACTTTTACCTCTCAATAAAGCATTCACAGCTCCTTGATCAATATAAATTACACCAGAAGAGTTTAAAGAACTTATTATCCATTTTTTTCTTGCGTCCAATGTTGAAATCTTCGGGATAAAATGAGTAAATTTTTTAGATTTTACCATTTTTTCTAAAGGATTATTTTTTTTACCACTGGCTATAAACATGTGACAACCTGAATTCATACAAATTTTTGCAGCATCTAGCTTAGTAGCTATGCCGCCTGATCCAAAGGTATTTTTAGTATTATCACCTAATGAATATATTCTTTTATCTATAATTCTTACAACTTTTACAATTTTTTTTGATTTATCATAAAGTCCATCAACGTCAGAAAGTATTACAAGTGTATCAGCACCAATTATTTGAGCCACTCTTGCCGCAAGTCTGTCATTATCACCATATTTTATTTCAGTAGTTGCAGTTGTATCATTTTCATTTACTATTGGAATTGCTTTTAACTTAAACAGATTATCGAAAGTACTTCTAACATTTAAAGCTCTTCTTCTTTGCTCAGTATCATCTGGAGTTACTAAAATTTGTCCAGATTTTATTTTATTTTTATCAAAAAGTTTTTGAAATTCCCCTGATAAATGTATTTGGCCTACAGCAGCTATTGCTTGTCTCATTTCAAGTTTTATCTTCTTTTGCCTAATCTTTAAATATTTTTGTCCTAACGCTATTGCACCTGATGAGACAATAACAAAATTCCTATTTTTACCAAATTTCTTTATATCTTTGACTAATGATGTTACCCATTTTGTTTTAAATTTTCCCTTGCTATCAACAACTGTTGAAGAACCTAATTTTATAACAATTATCTTTGAATTACTGACTAGCATGTTTAATTAATAGTTTCTTAATTTTTGTAATATCTTTTTTTGAAAACACTGAAATTACCTCATATTTTTTTTTTGTCTTTTTTTTAAATTCACATAACTTCTTTTTAATATCATTTTTTTCAAATAAATCAGACTTATTAAAGAATATTAATTCTTTTTTTGAATTCAACTTCTTACTATATGAGGAAAGTTCCCTGCTAATTTGTTTATATGTATTTACAAGGTTTTCCTCTCCCAAGTCTATTAAATGTAGTAAAACTTTACACCTTTCTATATGGCGCAGAAATTTGTCACCTAAACCAATACCTTTATGTGCACCTTCTACTAAACCAGGTATATCAGCTAAGGTAACTTCACTTCCATCATAATAAGCGACACCCAAATTAGGATTAATCGTTGTAAAAGGGTAATTAGCAATTTTGGGTTTTGCTCTAGTTAAAGCTGCTAATAGACTAGACTTACCCGCATTAGGTTTACCAATAATACCAATATCTGCAATAATTTTTAATTGTAACCATATCCAAAATTCCTCCCCTAATTTTCCAGAAGTTTTTTTTCTAGGTGCTCGATTTGTGGAACTTTTGAACCTTAAATTCCCCAAACCTCCTTTACCACCAGAGGCTACTAGGTATCTCTCTTTATTTTTTGTAAAGTCATATACTAATGTGTTGTTATCCTCCTCATAAACTTGTGTACCTATAGGAACTTTTAAAACTAAATCCTTTCCATTAGCCCCAGTTCTATTTCTTTTTGCGCCATTAATTCCATGTTCAGCTTTAAAGTGTTGGGCGAATCTAAAATCGATTAAAGTATTCAGGTTTCTATCAGACTCTATAATAATAGAACCTCCATTTCCCCCATCTCCACCATCTGGACCTCCGAATTCAACAAATTTTTCTCTTCGGAAACTCGCAGAGCCCGACCCACCGTTACCGGCTTTAATATATATCTTAGCTTGATCTAAAAATTTCATTTTTAATTATAATATAAATAACAGAAGTTATTTATATAGATTTAGTTTGGGATTACAGAAACAAAAGTTCTGTTTAATTTTGACTTTTTAAATTTTACTTTTCCTTTAATTAAGGAAAATATTGAGTGATCTTTACCCATACCAACGTTTTCACCAGGGTGAATTTTAGTTCCTCTCTGTCTGACAATTATATTTCCAGGTATAACTAATTGGTCTCCGAAAATTTTAACACCTAGACGTCTTCCTTTACTATCTCGGCCGTTTTTTGAAGATCCACCTGCTTTCTTTGTTGCCATGTGTTATCCTATTATTTTGCTTCCTTTTTTAAAACTTTTTTTTCAACTTTAACAGTCTTCTTTTTTTCAATAATTTTTGCCTCATCTATAATTTTTCCACCTTTTGCAAGTATCTTAGTAATCTGTATTTTAGAATGACGTTGTCTATGACCATTTTTTTTTCTAGAATGTTTTCTTCTTCTTTTGTGAAAAACTAATATCGTACGGTCCTTAATGTTATCTAAAAGCTTAGCTTCCACGGTAGCTCCATCGATACTTGGATTACCAATTTCAGTGACCTTATCATGATTTAAAAGTAAAACATTTTTAAACTTTATAGTTTCACCTATCTTAGCATTAAGTTTTTCAATCTCTATAATTTTACTTGTAGAAACCTTGTACTGTTTTCCACCTGTTTCAATAATTGCAAACGACATAATTTTTTTTTTAGGTTTTGAGGCAATATAGCCTTAAGTACTAACAAGTCAAGATTATTGAGACTAAAAATTGTCTTTTAAATCTCTTAATTTTGAAAAAACCTCATCTTCAGAAGAGTTATTTAGATTTAATGATCTTTTTATAATTGGGTCATCACATCTCAAAAATATATTAGTTTTAATTTCCTCTCTAATAGTTGTAGGAACAGTTGGCTGACTATCTTTTAATTTAGTTTTAATTTTTAACATCTTCTCTTTTAAAAAAAAATTTTTTGAGTCGTATTTTAGGCAAAAGTCTAAATTTGATTTTGTATATTCATGACCACAATAAATTTTTGTCTCAGAAGGCAGATTTTTAATTTTATTAAGCGACTTATACATTTCCTTTTTAGTACCTTCAAAAATTCTTCCGCATCCCAGAGAAAATAAAGTATCTCCGGTAAAAACAACTTTTTCTTTAGGAAAAAAAAAAGCGATATGACCTTTGGTGTGACCAGGTGTAAAGATTACCTTAAACTCTAAATTTCCAATTTTTTCCGTTTGGTTTTCTTTAAGAATAATATCAATTCCGGGAATTCTATCTTTATCTAAATCAAAACCTATAATTTTTGAATTATATTTTTCTTTGAGTTTTAAATTACCGTCTACGTGATCGGCATGGTGATGAGTATTCAATATATAATCTAACTTATTATATTTTTTAATTATTCTGTCACAATTATTAAACTCTGAAGGATCAATTATTGAAACAGTATTTGTTTCTTTATCAAATATCAAGTAACTATAATTATCATTTAAACATGGAATTATTTCTATAATCATTTTATCCTATTAAAAAAATACCTAGTTTTGAAAAAAGATTTTTTATCTCTAAGTTACTTCTTTTTATTAGTGAAGTTTTATCTTCATTAACACCAATTGCTTTTTTAATATTCATATTTTTCTCATCGCAAAAATTAAATAAATCTTTAATTGTACACATATGTAAATTAGGCGTATTATACCAAGTATTTGGTAGGGTTTTTGTGACCGGCATTTCGCCAAAAAATAAAAGTTTTGTTCTTACTTTCCAATAACCAAAATTTGGAATTGAAATGACTACGGACTTTCCTATTCGTAAAAGTTCTTTCAAAACTTTTTCAGGCTCATAAAATGCTTGAAGCGTCTGACTTAGAATTACATAATCAAAAGATTGATTTGGGAATTGGTGTAATTCTGTTTCAGCGTTACCTTGTATAACTGGTAACCCTTTATTAATACATTGTTGAACATTATCTTGATTAAGTTCCAGACCTCTTACCTCTATATTCTTGTCTCTGTTAAGTAGATTCATTAAAGATCCATCACCACAACCTACATCTAGGACTCTAGTATTGTTTTTTAATAAATCTGCAATTACTTTAAATTCTTTTTTCATTTTTAAATTTTTCATACATAGTGTTAATAAAACCTTTTAAAGTCTTTAAAAATTCCGGCTCGTTAAGCAAAAAAGAGTCATGTCCTTTATCAGTTATTATTTCAGAATATGAAACATCTGCACCCGAGGCGTTTAATGCTATTACAATATCTTTATTGTCTTTTGTTGTGTAAAGCCAATCAGAGGAAAACGATATAATTAAAAACTTTGTTTTTTGATTTTTAAAAGCTTCTACGAGACCACCTTTAAATTGTTTAGAAAGGTCAAAATAGTCCATAGCTCTAGTTATATAAAGTATTGAGTTCGCATCAAACCTTTCGACAAAAGCATAACCCTGATGTCTCAAGTAACTTTCAACTTGAAAGTCCGCATTAAAACTAAATTCATAATCTGCTTTTTCTTGTAATTTTCTACCAAATTTCTCTTGCATCCCTTTCTCAGATAAATAACTGATATGCCCCACCATTCTCGCTACCGCTAATCCATTTTTTGGCTGCACATTTTTTAAAGCGTATTTTCCATTATCCCAAACTGGATCTGCCATGATTGCTTGTCTAGCTAATTCATTTAAAGCTATATTTTGTGCACTATGACTTGAACTACAAGCAATCGGAATAGCTGAAAAAGTTTTATCTGGAAATGTTGCGCAAAATTGTAGTAGCTGCATTCCTCCCATAGAGCCCCCTGTTGCGCATAAAAGTTTTTTAATTCCAAAATGATCTAGTAATGATTGCTGTGCACGGACCATATCTTTAATTGTTATAACTGGAAACTCTAATCCATAAGGCTTATTTGTATCAGGATTTATATTTCTTGGTCCAAGTGATCCCATACAACCGCCAATTACATTGGCACATATTACAAAATATTTATTAGTATCTATGGCTTTGCCGGGACCAACTGCAGTTACCCACCAACCCTCTTTATTAGTTATAGGATTAATACCAGTTACAAATTGATCCCCTGTTAGTGCATGGAATACTAAGATCGCATTATCTTTATTATCATTTAGAGCACCATAGGTTTCATATGCTAATGGGAAATTACTAATTGTCTTTCCACAATCAAGTTTTAGTGGTTCAGAAACGTCAAGTCTCTTAATATTTTCAAGTTTTGCACTCATCCAAAAAAAAAGCCCAGCTAAACTGGGCATCCCCTTTTTAGCTACATTTATTATGCGCTTGCAATATGGTTAAATCAGCGCGATTAGTGTTTACTAAATCAACACAAACTTGTCAATTTTATAAAGGATAAAGACATATAGAAAAACTATGAAAATTTGGATAATACTTTAAAAATGAGACTTCCTAAACCAAATAAAATTATATCTGAAAAATATGTTGCAGGATTAAGCCTATTCAAGGGAAAACAATCGAAAATAAAACTCTCCGCTAACGAGTCTGCTCTAGGGCCAAGTCCAAAGGCAATTAAAGAATATTTAAAAGTTTCAAAAAATTTTAAAAGATATCCTGACTCAGATGGAACTTTTCTCAAAAAAATTTTATCTAAAAAATTTAAGTTAGACGCAGATAGAATAATTTTAGGGTCAGGATCTGATCAAATTTTTGAATTAATATGTAAAGCTTTTTTAAAAAAAGGGGATGAAGTTATAGTTCCAGAATATAGTTTTATCATCTATAGGATCTATAGCAAAATGTGTGGTGCAAAAATAATTTATGCTAAAGAAAATCATTTTACTATTTCAATTGAAAATATTTTAAGGAAGGTAACAAGTAAAACAAAGATTGTTTTTTTGGCAAATCCAAATAATCCAACTGGAACATTTGTAACGAAAAAACAGATTATAAAACTTAGAAAAAAATTGAGAAGCAATATTCTTTTAGTAGTAGATGACGCGTATTATGAGTATGTTAAATTAAAGAACTATTCGCCTGGACTTAATTTATTCAAGAATTATAAAAATGTAGTTATGACTAGAACCTTTTCTAAAATTTATGGTTTAGCTGGATTGAGGATTGGCTGGGGATATTCATCTAAGAATATAATAAATGCTCTT
The DNA here is from genome assembly GCA_902592655.1 of uncultured Pelagibacteraceae bacterium. Taxonomy (GTDB): domain Bacteria; phylum Pseudomonadota; class Alphaproteobacteria; order Pelagibacterales; family Pelagibacteraceae; genus Pelagilacustribacter. The sequence goes on from CACJFE010000007.1 coordinate 20,960, forward strand.
AATAAAATAAAACCTCCTTTTAATGTAGGGCGACCAGCTTTATTCGCTGCGTCAGCGGCCGTGCGCGATAGTGTTTGGCTCAATAAAGAAATAAAACACGTAAATAGATGGAATAATATATTTTTCAAAGAGTTTGAAAAGATGGGAATAAATACGAATAAAACTTACGCAAATTTTGTACTCCTTAATTTTGATAAAGTTAAAATTAATTCTAAAAAAGTTTTCAACTCTTTAGCCAATTCAGGAATTCTAGTTAGAAGAATGGACCCATATGGAATAAAAAATTCTTTAAGAGTAACTATTGGAAAAAATAACGAAAATAAAAAATTTATTTCCAAGATGAGGAATATTTTTAATGTTTAACGCAATTACAGTCATTGGTTGTGGTTTAATTGGATCATCTCTTTTAAGAGCTATTGATAAAAATAATTTAGCAAATCAAATAAAAACTTTTGATAAATCAAAGTCGGTAAGTACTTATTTATCAAAAAATTTTTCTTTCAAAGTATGTGATAGTATCTCCGAATCGGTAAAAGACTCTGATCTAGTAATTATATCAACCCCATTAAGTAGTTACAAAGAAGTCTTAAAAGAAATAAAATCTAATTTAAAAAAAGATGCTATACTAACTGACACTGGCTCAGTAAAAAAACCAATCAATAAAGAAGTTTTAGATTTAAAACTTAAAGACATAAATTGGATATCATCACACCCAATAGCCGGAACAGAATATAGTGGTCCCGAACATGGTTTTTCTGAACTGTTCAAAGATAGATGGTGTATAGTATCATTTGAAGAAAACATTCCTCATGATAAAATTCAGAAACTAAAAAATTTTTGGCTTAAGTTGGGTTGTAAGGTAAAAGAAATGACTTTTGAGGATCATGATTATGTTTTATCTCTAACAAGCCACTTACCCCACGCAATAGCTTACAGCATTGTGAGAACTTCAGTGAGTAATGAGAAAAAATTTAAGAAAGACGTAATTCAATACAGCGCTGGTGGATTGAGAGACTTTACAAGAATTGCAGCATCTGATCCATTAATGTGGAAGGATATATTCATAGATAATAGTGAGAATTTGTTAAAAGCAATAGACAACTATACTGAAAATCTAAATGATTTAAAAAAAGCTATTAAAAATAAAGATACTAAAAAACTTTTAAAAATATTTTCATCAACCAAAGATGTACGTAAAGAAATTATCGAAGCAGGCCAAGACACTGAAAAACCAGATTTTGGTAGAAAATAATTAATAATATTTTTTTATTTCTTTATAAATCTTGTTCTCAATTTCTGTTGTAAATTCATCGTTGCCCTTACCTGGCATTATGGGCTCTAGAAATGAAATATGAATATCTCCAGAAAATTTCATAAAACTATTTTTTGGCCAGACTTTTCCTGTATTTAATGCGACTGGGATACAGGGTAAATTCAACGCCTTATAAATTCGACCAACTCCTTTTTTAAAAGGTGGCTGCTCGTCTAATTTTACTCGAGTTCCTTGAGGAAATATTAAAAGTGGTCTTTTACTTTCTTCTAATTTTTGTTTTATTTTATCAAAAAAATTTAAGTTTTCTTTAGTAGTTGTCTCTCTTATGATTGCTATAGAACCAATCTTTCTCAAATACCAACCAAATAGAGGTATATTTAAAAGCTCTTTTTTTAAAATAAATATTGGACCATCCAAAGGAATTTGTAACGCAAAGGTTTCAAACATCGATTGGTGCGCTGAAGCAACAAAAAAACGATCAACTTTTTTCAAGTTTTCCTCTCCGTGAAAAATTACTTTAGTATTCATTACAAGTTTTAAAATCAAAACAATGTATTTTGCTGATAATCTACCAAAAAAAATTGTATATTTATCAGGTAAAACTAAAGTTGGTATCGCTAATATGAATATCAAAATAAGTCCTGAGTAAATAAAAATATTAAAAATTAAAGACTTGATAAATTGCATTAAGAATTAATCAATTTTTTTAAATTTTGTTTTTTTCTTATATATTTAGATTTATTTTTATTGATTAAAATTTCTGCAATTAAAGGTCTCGTGTTATAATTTGAAGATAGTGAAGAGCCATAAGCCCCAACATTTGTAATTGCAACAAAGTCATTTTCTTTTATTTTTTGATATTTCTTGTAAACTCCGAATTTACAAGTGCTTTCACAAATTGGACCAACAAATTCTATTGTACTTTTCATTATGGATGAGTTTTTGGTTATAGGTATAATTTTATGAAATGCATCATATAAAGCTGGTCGCATAAAATCATTCATACCGGCATCTAAGATTACAAAGTTTTTATTAAGTCCTCTTTTTATATAATGGATTTTACTGACAAGTAAGCCTGTATTTCCAATCAAAGATCTACCTGGCTCGAAAATTATTTGACATTTAAGTTTTCTTGCAAAATTATTTACTAATTTTGCGTACATACTTAAGTTAATCGGTTTTTCTTTATCACTATAATTGATTCCAAAACCTCCGCCCAAATCTACATATTTAATATTCAATTTTAATTCTTTAATTAAATTTTTCATTATATTAAGTGTTTTTTTGAATGGTCCGTCATTTAAAATTTGACTCCCTATATGAACACTTAATGCCTCTAGTTTAATATTCTTAAATTTATCCATTTCCTTAAGAAAAGATTTAAAATTTTTTATTGATAAACCGAACTTGTTATCTGCTTTTCCTGTTGATATATTTTTATGCGTTTTTGCATCTACATTTGGATTTAGTCTAAAACCTATATCAACTTTTTTCCTTAATCTTTTTGCTAAAGTATTAATTAACTTCGCTTCGCTTTCAGACTCACAGTTTATTAATAAAATTTTTTTATTAATTGCAATTTTTAACTCTTCTTCCGATTTGCCTACACCTGAAAAAACAATTTTTTTTGGTTTAATACCAGCTTTCAGAGCTTTTAAAAGTTCTCCACCTGATACAACATCAGCTCCAGCTCCAAGTTTTCCTAAAACTCTCAAAATATGTGTATTGCTATTAGATTTTGCAGCAAAACAAACTAAAGGATTAGTCTTTTTAAAAGTTTTAACAAAATTAGAGTAGTTAGAAATAATTTGATTTTCTGAATAAATATAGAAAGGAGTTTTATTTTTTCTTAAAAAATTTTGTATTGATACTCTTTCTAGAAATAAATTTTTGCCTACGTACTTTAAATTTTGCATAAAATTATAATACTACTTTTGTCTGATTAAATTTTCCTTGATATTTAGGTTCTGATTTCTTCCCACATCCTGACAGCAATAAAATTATTATACAGATTGGTACTAATATTTTCATTTCATTTCCTTTTTATATTTTCTAATCATCATTTTAACATTTGCAATAGAAGTGCCCCCATATGATCTTTTTGAGTTCATTGAATTGTTTACGTCAAATATCTTTAATACTTTCTTATCTATATTTTTGTAAATTTTCATAATTTCTTTCAAAGATAAATCAATTAACAATTTATTTTTTTTTTCAGCATAATTTACTAATTTTGCTGAAATTACATAAGCCTCTCTAAAGGTAAGCTTTTTTTCTTTTACAAGATAATCAGCAAAATCAGTAGCCGTTGTATAACCCTCATTAGCCATCTTCAGCATACTTTTCTTATTCGGTTTGACTGAATTGATCAATTCAATGCTTAAAATTAACGAATCATTTAAAGCGTCATATCCATCGAAGACAAGTTTTTTGTCATCTTGAAGATCTTTAAAATAGGACATTGGAAGTCCTTTCATTATGGTAAGTATTGAATTTAGATTACCGTAGTTTAAACTAACTCTACCCCTGATTAATTCGGCGGGATCGGGATTTTTTTTTTGTGGCATAATTGATGAGCCTGTTAACATGCTGTCGTCAAATGAAATCAAATTAAATGCGTTTGAATTATAAATTATAAAATCTTCGGCTAGTCTTGATAAATGCATTGCACATAAAGCAGAAGCATATAAAAAATCTACTGCAAAATCTCTGTCGGCAACCGAGTCTATTGAATTATTAGTTGGTTTTTTAAAACCAAGTTGTTTTGAAGTATAATTTCTATCTATTTTATAAGAAGTACCAGCAAGTGCAGCTGAACCTAACGGGCACTCATCTAAAAGTTTAATGTTATTTTCAAATCTTTTTATGTCTCTTTTAAACATTTCAAAATAAGAGAGCAAATAATGTGCAAATGAAATAGGTTGGGCGTTTTTAAGATGTGTTAAGCCAGGCATTACAGTATCAACATTTTTCTCTGCTTTTTTTAACAAAATTTTCATCAAAGAAATAATGTTACCAATAGTTTCTCTTGATGATTTTTTTATCCATAGTTTGAAATCTGTAACGACTTGATCATTTCTTGATCTGGCTGTGTGTAAAAAGCCTGCCGTGGGACCAATTAATTCGTATAATTTTTTTTCTATATTTAAATGAATATCCTCAAATTTATCTTGAAATTTAAAATTTCCTTTCTCAATCTGCGATTTTATTTTTTTAAGCCCATTGATAATTTTAGCTCCTTCGTTACTAGATATTATTTTTTGTTTAACTAACATTTTGGTATGTACAATAGACGCAGTTATGTCTTGCTCATATAGTCTTTTATCTACACCAATAGATGAGCCTATTTTTTGAAAAGAGACTGATGTCTTTTCTTTAAGTCTATTTGCCCAAACAGTTTTATTTTTCATTTTACTATGTTATTTACAATTTAAATTAATATGAAAATTAGTAAATCTTTTAAAATCTATATTCACATAATAGTTTTATCTCTCCTTAGTCAAAATCTAATTGGAGCCGAAGATTTTTCAAAAAACGTTGTTATCCATGAAAAACCTGTAATTATTAGCGAACTAAAATTTAAAGACGCAAATCTTCAAGATGTTGATTTAAGCAACAAAAGAGGCAAGATAATGATAATAAATTTCTGGGCTACTTGGTGTGCGCCATGTAAAAAAGAAATGCCTTCTTTAGAGAAACTAAGCGTTATGTTGCCAGAAATTGATATTTTTGCAGTAAACATGGAAAAGCCAAATAATTTAAAAATAGATAAATTCTTAAAAGATATTGGAGTAAAAAAATTGAAAACTTACTATGATCCAGAATTAAGATTAGTTAAAGAATTCAGATTAAGAGGTTTACCCACAAGTATACTTATTGATAAAGAGGGAAAAGAATTTGGAAAAGTTATTGGTGAAATAAATTTTGCTAGTGATGAATTTATAAATTTATTAAAAAAATATATTTAGTCTTTAAAAAAATAAGCAAGTAAAACTAAAACTATAATAGCAATAAACTGCAATAAGACCCTTAACTGCATCAGTTTATTTGAATATTTTTTACTAGTACTTCCACCCTTAAATAAAGTATAAATACCCAGAATCAAAACTATGGCTACTGCACCTAATAAAGAAAATCCAATAAAGTTAAATAAAATCTCTGACATTAATAATTTCTGTATATGACCTTTTCGTTAAATACAATTATTTTAGATCCACTATCTAAAGAAAAACCTAAAAACGCTGTAATACTTTGCCACGGATATGGTGGAGATGGAAAAGATATATCAATTTTAGCAAGTTATTGGAGAGCGCACTTGCCTGAAACAGTATTTATATGTCCGGATGCACCAGAAAAATGTGCAGCAAGTCCTACAGGCTATCAATGGTTTGATTTAATGGATCAAACTCCGGAGCAAATATTATCCAAATCTTTGGTAGCTGAGAATAAATTAAATAAATTAATAGATGAGGTTAAAGAAAAATTCAAAATAAAAGCTGAAGAAATTATAATTGGAGGTTTTAGTCAAGGTTGTATGATTACATTGCAAACTGGAATAAAAAGAAAAGACAGCATCAATTCTATTATCGGTTACTCGGGAAGAATAATTAATACAGATCACTTATCAAAAAATATTGCATCAAAACCTAATATAATCTTGATGCATGGAGATTTAGATCAAGTAGTTACTATCGAGTCGTATTTGGAAGCTAAAGAGTTTTTTAACAAAAATAATTACCATATTGAAAGTAAAATTTTTAAAAATTGTGAACATCGTATTCCTACAGAAGGGTCAAGTTTGGGCCTACAATTCATAAAAAAACATTTTAATTTATAAATATTATAGCTGCAACATAATTATAACTTGATAAAATTTTTTGTATCAGTTAGCTTTAAGTATGATTATATCTTCAGCTGACAAAGTACCGCTAGAAAAATGTCCAGCATTAGTTCTTAATGCAGACTTTAGACCACTTAGCTACTACCCTTTATCAATTTGGTGTTGGCAAGATGCAGTCAAATCCGTTTTTTTAGACAGAGTAAGCATAGTATCAAACTATAAAAGAAAAATTAGAAGTCCATCTTTTGAAATGAATTTACCGAGCGTAATTGCTTTAAAAAATTTTATACAACCATCAAAAAATCCAAATTTCACAAGATTTAATGTTTTTTTAAGAGACAAGTTCACTTGTCAGTACTGCGGAGATAAAAAAGATTTAACTTTTGATCACCTTCTTCCAAAATCCAAAGGCGGTCTAACAGATTGGAATAACGTAGTAACAGCTTGCTCAAGTTGTAATGTTAAAAAGGGTGGAAAACTTTATAAGGACTGCGACTTAAGATTGGCTAATAAACCTTACGCCCCAACCGTAGAAGACTTACACAGAAATGGTAGAAATTTTCCACCTAATTTTTTACACGAAAGCTGGATGGATTATTTATATTGGGATATCGAATTAGAACCGTAATTAAATTTTTTCAGAAATAGTGATAGCTATTCTTGATGAAGTTTTGATAACTTTATCTAATACTCCAAATAAACCTTTTTTTGTTGCACCATTGTCATAAGCGATATCTTTATGATCGAGTTCATCCTGTCTAAATTTCATAATTTTCTTTTTTAACTCTTCCTCATCTTTTCCAAGTTTATATGTTTGGTCTTTGTAATGGCCATCGATTACCTCTTCAACTGAAGCAGTACATAACATAGCCGCTTTCTCACCGAGCATCGCTGTTCCAAAACCTAAAGTAACTCCCATTAAATCCCATAGAGGCAAAAGTTTAGTTGGTTGAATATTTCTCTTTCTAATTTCGTTGTCAAAGTATTCGTAATGCTCTCTTTCATGCTCCTTCATTTCTTCAATCTTTCTTTTTAAAGAAGCATTTTGTTTGAAAGTCTTTAGAGCAAGTAGCTGACCTTCGTAAATTTTAATAGCACCGCGTTCTCCAGCATGATCTACTCTTATAATTTCTTCTAAAGTTTTTTTATTAGTTTTTTCCATAATTTTTAATTACTTTAATCATAATACCACTTAACAATATCGATATAAGTGTATTTATTGTAGCAAGGGAAAGTCCTAAAAACGTAAAAGTCACATCTTTACAGCTGATTGGAGTTTTATTTTGTAGTTGTTTTAATAAATCTTCTTTAGACATATCCCCATTAGATGAACCCAAATCGCATACAAAAGACTCACTAAAAAAACCTTGTTCAATCCCTACATGGTAAAAAGAAACTGCAAAACCAAAAATAAAAAACAATAGTACAATACCAGCAATCAATTTTTCAAATTTATTAATTATAAATATTAACGAGATAAGTATTAAAGACGCTAAATAAGGAATTCTCTCAATCAGGCATAAATTACAAGGTTCATGTCCTAAAATATATTGAATGAAATAAGCTATAGCCAAAGATAAAAAACTTAAAACTAATATACTGTTTAAAATTAACTTATTATTACTCAACATTAGGTGAAAATTATATAAAGGACGACGGCTAAAACCACAATAAAAATTCCAGTTAAAGTAAACCATAGCGCACCTTTTTTCTCGATGAAATCACCAAATTTTTTCCCAAAAAGAAATGTTAAATAAGAGACTAAGAAAAATCTTAGTCCTCTAGTAAATAAACATATAAAGAAAAATACTGGAAGATTATAGGCGATCACTCCACTGGTAATAGTAAAAACTTTAAAAGGAAGAGGGGTAAAACCAGCTAAGAACATAATTCCAAGCCAAGCTAAAAAACCACCTTTTGTAGACATCTTATCTTGCATCTCAAAAACTTTTTCTTCGTATCCATAAAATTCAATGATGACCATCGAAGCATCTAAAAAGAAAACCCCTAACATATATCCAAATAATCCACCTAAAACAGAGCCGGTCGTAGCGATAAGAAATATCTTAAGATAATCTTCTCTTTTTGCTACTACCATTGGAACAATCATTAAATCAGGTGGGACTGGAAAAAAGAAACTTTCGATAAATGCTACAAAACCTAATAAAGGCTTTGAAAATTTATGTCTAGCAAGCTCAACACATCTATCGTATAATTTTTTTAAAATCATGAATTTAAAATGCACAATCCTAAGGTATCTGGCAAGTTTAATATTATCTACAGTTGCCATTTATTCAATCGTTATAGTTGCAGGAATTTTTGGTGCTGATTACGGATTTTCGCCGGAAGGAACATTTATTATTTGGATATTAATGGCTATCTTAATTAATCAAAGTGTAACCTGGAAAAAGTAAATGTCTAAGCCAGTAGATCTAAAAACTGTAAACATTTTCGAGCCTTTAAAAAAAAAACCGTCTTTTGAAAACAAAATTTTTAATACATTAAATTCTGACCAAGTTTACGACGTCTTATCTAAAAATTCTAATGAAACAGTATCTTTGTGGTTCAAGTTACAGCAATCATGGTGCAATAATGCTTATAGTACCTTTAAAGATTACGATAGTTATTTAGTTTTAGTTTATTTAGTAAATCAAGTATTTCAAAAATATTCAGATCGTTTTCAATATCTTTCATTTCAGGAATTTTATGAAAAAAACGAATTAAATATTGATAAGATTAACCTAATTGAGATTTCAAAAGAGCTTAATATTCCTAAAGAAACAATAAGAAGAAAAGTTAATTTTTTGCAAAGTCAAAATATAATTTTTAGAAAAGGGAAAACTATTATTTTTAATAACTCAATAAATCGAGTGCAAAAACCATCTAATTCAAAAATAATGATGGCGAATTTCCTAGAAAAAACCAGCACCATCCTTGGGAAAGAAGACTGGTTTGGAAGATCATTCACAAAAGAAGAAATTGAGAAATTTATAGACACTTACTTTACTATATGTTGGCAACATTGGCTAAGGCTTCAGATTCCCTTTTTAGTAAGACACAGAACTTTTTTTGGTGATTTAGAAACGTGGAATGTTTGGGGTGCTATTGGTATCTCACAATTTACCGATTATTCAAAACAAGTAAAAGGCAGAGTTGTTGAAGATCCGAGAACTTACGCTGACTTATATTTGCATCTTTTAAGGCATACTCCCAAAAATGGAATAAACGCCTCTTCTATTTCAGAAATTTCAACAATACCAAGAGCCACAGTCATTAGAAAATTAAAGTATCTTACAAAAGAAAAGTTAGTAACGAAAAATAAAAAGCTAGAATATATACTTTTACCATCTCCCAAAAATATCAAATCTTTTGAAGAAAACTACATGCATAATCAAAAGCATAAAGCTGTTTTCGTAACTACAATTTTCGACCTCATGAAAAACTCTCCCTTTAAAGTAGAATAGGAACTTATAAAATTATGGAAATCGTAACTACAATTGCACCCGTATGCCTTGCCATAATAATGTTCGGTTTAGGTCTTGGCTTAACGATAGGGGATTTTACAAGGGTCTTAAAAAATCCAAGAGACTTCCTAGTGGGTTTTTTTTGTCAGGTTATTTTGCTTCCAATAATTGCTTTTATTTTAATTAATATTATTTCACTTCCACCAGAAATAGCTTTAGGAGTTATGGTAATAGCTGCAGCACCAGGAGGAGTAACCTCAAATATTCTTACTAAGTTTGCCGATGGAGATGTTGCTCTATCAGTCAGTTTGACAGCGATTGTCAGTTTATTAAGTATTTTGATTGTTCCATTTATAGTCTTTAATTCAGCTGCATTTTTAGGGATTGAAACAGCAAAAAATATATCAATGCTTAATATAGCATTGAAAATGTTTTTTGTAGTAACTGTTCCTGTTATTTTTGGAATGATTGTTAGAAGTCTAATGACTAATTTTATTATTTCTAAAACACTTATTATCCAAAGATTATCAGTAATTTTATTCTTAATAGTATTTATTGCAATTTGGGTAGAGGAATGGGACAGAATTATTTCTTACATTGCCAGAGCAGGTTTAATAGCTTTCATTTTGAATATGACTATGATTTTTGTTGGATATTATATTGCAAAATTCTGGACATCAGGAATTGCGCAAAGAAAATGCATTTCATTGGAATGTGGCTTACAAAACGGAACTTTAGCAGTGTTTGTTACAACACAATTATTTGATGACATTGTGTTTATGGTACCAACAGCGGCCTATGCACTAATTATGTTTTGCACCTCAATTATTTTTGTTCTCATAGTAAGAAAAATCAATTAGATTATCCTGAAAAAGGGCGAATGGTGGAACTGGTAGACGCGCCGGACTCAAAATCCGGTGGTAGCAATACCTTGAGAGTTCGAGTCTCTCTTCGCCCACCAAGTTATGGATATAAGTAAATTAAATAGTTTAGTTGAACTATATTTTAAAAAAAAAGAAGAAGTAGAGGGTAAAAGACCATTTTTGAAATGGCTAAAACCTGACAAAAAAACTTATAATTGGGAAGAAGTAACTAAAAAAATTTATAAATTAACTGCAAAAATAAAATCACTAATAAAACAAGGTGACAGATGTTTAATCCTTTCTGAGAACAGACCTTATTGGTTAATGACCGATATTGCTATTATGAACGCAGGCGGTATTTCAGTTCCTATTTTTACAACTTATTCTGCAAACGATTATGAATATATTTTAAATGATTGTAAGCCTTCGTTAATATTTGTATCAAATCAAGATCAATTCAATAAAATTAAAAAATTTATAAATAGCGATGTCAAAAAAATAATATCTTTTGAAAAAATAGATACTGATAGTTTGTTAATAAAAAAAATTATGGACGAAGAAATAAATGAAAAAATAGTAAATAACAATTTAAAAAGGAATGAGCCTGCTTGTATAATCTATACATCTGGTACATCTGGAAATCCTAAAGGAGTTGTTTTAAGTCATGGTGGTATTCTGTCTAACTGCGAAGGTGCAGTTGAGTTACTTGAAACTTTAACAAAAAAAAAAGATCCAGTGTTTTTAACTTGGTTACCTTTATCACATTCTTATGAACACACAGTTCAATTTATACAAATTATAGTTGGGGCAAAAGTTTTTTACGCTGAAAGTTTAGAAAAACTAATTTCTAATATGGGAGTTGCAAAACCTACAATCATGACAGCCGTTCCTAGATTCTATCAAAATCTTTACACAAAAATAAATATGAATTTTGAGAAGCAATCTGGATTAAAGAGAAAACTTATAAACCAGACTTTAAATTTAGGTGTAAAAATACTTAAAAAAGAGGAATTAAAATTAAGTGACCGAATTATAAATTTCTTGTGCGAAAAATTAGTAAGAAAAAAAATAAGAAATCAATTTGGTGGTAATCTCCAGGCTTTCGTATCTGGGGGAGGGGCTTTAGATCAAAATATTGGAGAATTTTTAAATGCTGTTGGCCTACCCACACTACAAGGATACGGTCTAACAGAAGCTTCTCCAGTTGTGAGCTGTAATTTGCCAGATCTAGTCAAGGTCGAATCTGTAGGACCACCATTTAGGACTAATAAAGTTATAATAGCAGAAGATGGAGAAATTCTAATTAAGGGTGAAAACGTTATGCTGGGATATTGGAATTTGAAAGAGGAAACAGAAAAAGTAATTAAAGATGGATGGCTTCATACTGGTGACATAGGAGAACTTGATAATAATAACTATTTAAAAATTACAGATAGAAAAAAAGATATCATTGTAAATCTTGGTGGAGATAATATTTCTCCGAGCAAAGTAGAAAATATTTTATGCTTAAATGAAAACATTAAACAATCTTTTGTTTATGGAGATAAAAAAAATTATTTAGTTGCTTTAATTGTTAGCGAAAAAGAAGTTAATAAAGAAAAAATTAAACTTATAATTGAAAATATAAATAAGAATTTAACATTAATAGAAAAAATTAAAAAATTTGTCTTAATTCACGAGGAATTCTCAATTGAAAACGGAATGCTAACACCAACTTTAAAGTTAAAAAGAAAAGAAATAATTAAAAATTATAAACAACAACTTGAAAATCTTTATTAAAAATTAAATTAAAATTAATTTAATTTGCTTAAAAAAACATTGATATTGCTAACTTTTTTTAATTTTATTAATAGTTAAAAAAATAATTAATAAAATTAAATTTTGAATCAAATTTGCAAATTAATTTATGTTTGACATGAATTTTTAATTAATTAATGTAATTATTAACAAACGAATCACTAAGATTTGTTTACAAACAAGGGAGAAAAGATGGCTAAAAGAAGAAAAAAAGCTAAAAAGAAAACTAAAAAGAAAGCAAAAAAGAGAAGAAGAAGAAGATAGTTTTCTCTTTAACTAAACGCCCTTTTTATTCTGTAAAGAGGGCGTTTTTTATTGGGCCTCAGATAAATTAGCTCTTCCTAGTGCTTTGTCCATTTTCTTTTGAGCTTCATCAGCACTAACTTTCAAAACAGCCTCAAATTCTGATTTTAGTCTTTCATATGCTTTTTCAAATAACTGTCTTTCAGAGTAGGATTGATCAGCGATAATATCTGTATTTTTATTCAAGTCTTTGACCACTTCAGCTAATTCATAAATTTTTCCAGAATTTATCTTTTGATCATATTCTTGAGCCCTTCTGCTCCACATAGTTCTTTTAATTTTGGGTTTCGATTTTAAAATTGCTACGCATTTATTTATTTGATTAATAGTTGCTATGGGCCTTAATTTCGATTGTTGATTTATAGGTACTGTCAGAACTAGTTTTTCTTTTTCAACTAAAATTTTATAAAATTGGATGTCAATCTCACCTATTGTAGCTTTTTCGATAGATGTAATTTTACCAACTCCATGTTTTGGATAAACAACATAATCTTTTAAATTATAAACTCGCTTTTCTGTAGCCTGTTTCTTTATTTTCTTTATTTCTGGTTTTTCATCCGGACCAGTTATTGAAGTTTTTTTATCATCGACTTTAGCAGTGGATTTAAGTTTAACCTTTTTTATAATTTTCTTTTTTTTTCTTTTTTTAACTTTTTTCTTTTTCGGCATATTTACTTACCTGGTTTTTCTGAAAAATGTTCATTATATTTTTCCTTAATATTTTTGTATTTTTCGTGATTTTCCATAGGCTCTTTCTTTTTTGAAATATTAGGCCATATTGCAGAAAACTTTTTATTAAGCAACAACCATTTTTCTTTATCTTTTACATTTTCATCTGTATCAGCTTTTATAGCGTCAATCGGGCACTCTGGCTCGCAAACCCCACAATCTATACATTCGTCTGGATTAATAACCAACATATTTTCACCTTCATAAAAACAGTCTACGGGACATACTTCGACACAATCAGTTAATTTGCATTTAATACATTCGTCTTTAACAATATAAGTCATTTTAAATTTAATAATTTTAATTTTATCTCAGCGCACTCTTTATCAGGAAAATAAATCAAACCACAAATTCTTCTCATTAAATTAGCTTCATATTGATCTACAGAATTATCCGATATAATGACTTTCCACAAATGCTCAATAATGTCTTTTTTTACATCTAAAGTATTCTGCTTAATAATATTTGTATAATTAAGTAATTGATTAGAATTTTTTTCAAGTAATTCGGCCTCTTTCAAGATTTCATTAGTGTCAACATTATTTAAATAAGATTTTATAAAGTCTTTAACCAAATTTTTTTCATGATCTGAGTATATCTCATCTATATTAGCAGCATGCACTAATAAAGCTGATATACCAATAACACTGTCTCTATTCAATTTGTTCATTTATTTAATATTTAAAGAAAGAAGTTTATTAAATGGATTTTCTTTTTTGTCAAATCGTATTATTTTCTTTTTTATCCTTTTCTCACCTTTAAATATATAAGTATCCACTGCTTTATCCTTTTTATAATTCATATAAATCATTAATTTATAAAAATTCTCTTTAGTGCATCCCAATAAGTTCATCATCTCAGAATTAACTTTAAACTTTTTATTTTTAGTATTCTCAATGATTTTAAGAAACAATTTCTCTAAAATATCTATCCTTACATAGAATTCTTTAAAATTTTCAAAACCACATAACAATAAGAAGTTTTTTTCAAAATTAGAATTTACTAGGAAATTTAATCCTGATTTAGGTATCTCATTGTTATTTGTTATGCCATAAAATATATTCCATAAACTTATGCGAAATTCTACGGCTTTAGGTTTTAACATTTTTGGTAAGTATATATGATACCTTCCAATTTTAACTCCCATGCCCCACAATTTTCTTCTTTCTTCTGCAGGAATTAGTTTAACAACTCTGTCTACATCTTCTCTTTTTACAACTCCATTGCTTTCGTATAGTTGGAAAACTAAACCTCTAAGATACTGATTAGAAATTTTATGCTTTGTTAATCTAATTAAGTCACCTAAAAGTTCATCTATAAATTTGGATAACCAATTATTTAGAAATGAGACTAATTTTGTTTTACTCTCAGTATTTAAAGAGTCATCTGCAATTAAATCTATTTCTGGACTTAGATAATCATTCCCTTTTCTCAGCCTTGCTATTGGATTATTTTTCCAAGTTATTTCACTAATATTATTTAGAGATATTTCTCTATCTGATATTATTTTTTTAACTCTATCTACTAATTCTTTTTCCACTCCTTTTCTCGCGGCTTTTTTTATAGATTTGATATCAGTATCAAGAGTTTTTGGTGTAATTTCTATTACAAATTTTAGTCCCTTTAATTCACCTATTAACTGTCCATCTATATAAATTTTATTTTGCTCATTTATTTCGGTATTTAACACCAGATCCTGTTTTAAACTCCTTGAAAGTATACTTATTTTTTTATCAATAAAACTTTTTGTCAATTCGTCATGTAATTTATCAGATAACTTATCTTCGATATTTTTTGTTAGCTGAATCCAGTAATCAGAATTTTCAACCCAATTTTTTTTATTTGAAACATATGACCAGGTTCTAACGTTTGATAATCTATGTGAGAGTAAATCTACATTACCGTGATCTTTATCTAAACCTTTAAGTTGATCTTTCATAAAAGCGCTAGGTATCTTTTTCTTTCTGGTAGACAAAAACTGAAAAACTTTATCAATAATATTAATATGTTGTCCGTATGCTCTCTTTTCAAAATCTGGTATTTGGCAACATTCCCAAAGTAGTTCTAGGTTTTTGTGGTAAATTATATTGTTTGCCCCCTTTTTTAAAAAAAATCTTAGTACACTTTCATCAAGAGAGTCATTAGTTCTTAATAAATTTTTTTTGTTAGGTTTTAGCTCTAAAGATGTAATTAGTTTTTCAGGATTTGTAAAATCCAAATGAGGATTTCTCCAATAAATCATTTTAGTATCTGGAAGATGATGTTTTTCAATTTTTTCTATTTCGTCCGAATTAAGTGTCTCACAATCCCCTGTCGTACCAAATCCTCCGTCATTTTTGTATCTACCAGCTCTTCCAGCAATTTGAGACATTTCTACAAGATTTAATCTTCTAGTTTTCTTTCCATCAAATTTTTTAAGATTTGAAAAATATATTTCATTGATATCCATGTTTAGGCCCATTCCAATTGCGTCAGTAGCAATTAAATAATCAACATCACCTGACTGGTATAAACCAACTTGTGAGTTTCTTGTCTTTGGACTTAAGGACCCCATGATAACAGCGGCACCCCCTTTTTGCCTTCTAACTAATTCAGCAATTGCGTAAACTTCCTCAATTGAAAATGCAATTATTGCTACTTTTCTATCTAATCTCGAAATTTTTTTAATTCCACTATAACTTAATTTAGAGAATCGCTCTTTTTTTTCAAATTCAACATCTTTAACAAGATCGCGAATTATGTTTTCCATAATTTGCGAACCTAAAAACATCGTCATTTTTGATCCACGCATCTCTAATAATCTCTCGGTGAAAATGTGTCCTCTTTCTCTATCAGCGCACATCTGAATCTCATCTATTGCAACAAACTCTACTTTTTTGTCTTTAGGCATAGACTCGACAGTACAAATAAAATAATTTGCAGTGCTTGGAATGATTTTTTCTTCTCCTGTGATTAGAGCAACTTTCTTTACTCCAACTTTTTTAACACATTTATCGTAAACCTCTCTGGCCAAAAGTCTTAAAGGTAAACCAAAGATACCAGTCTCGTAATCTAACATTTTTTCTATTGCTATGTACGTCTTGCCTGTATTCGTGGGTCCCAATAAAGAGATTATTCTTTGATATTGATTTTCCATTTTTGTGTTAAATAATTTTTTTTATACTATATGTAGATCAAAGTTGAGAACAAAATAAGATTAAAACATGACCGAATCAATTTGTCAAATGTTCCATTTTTAATATTTAAATTGACTTATAACAGTTACTCCCCGTATAGGTAAATCTACTAAAATGATACCTCGAATAAAAAAAAATATTTTAAAATTAAAAGAATCTTCAACTTTAGCTATTAATGAAAAATCTAAGAGACTTATAAAAGAAGGTAAAAAAATTTATCAATTTGGATTTGGACAATCACCATTTCAAATTCCTAATAAAATTATTCAAACTTTAAAAGATAATGCACATAGAAAAGAATATTTACCAATTCAGGGTTTACCAAAACTTAGAGATAAAATTTCAAAATATTTACTATCAAGAACTGGTATTAAATATTCTAAAGAAAATATACTAATAACACCAGGCTCCAAAGAGGCGATGCTATTGATGCACGTAACATTTAATGGTGAAATTATTTTGCCTGCCCCTAGTTGGGTTTCATACGAACCTCAAGCAGAGATAGGTTACAACAAAGTACACTGGCTTGAAACATTACAAATGAATAATTGGTTTCCAACTGCTCAGGAGCTTGAAAAAAAGATTAAAAAAATTGGTAAAAATAAAAAATTAATATTAATTCTTAATTCACCTAATAATCCATCTGGTGCCATTTGTAATAATTTAAAAGACTTAGCAAAGGTAGCAAAAAAATATAAGTTGATAGTTTTATCAGACGAAATTTATACAGATCTTTCATTTGATAATAGTTACAAATCAATTTCTGAATTTTACCCAGAAGCAACATGTATAAGTGGGGGGTTAAGTAAATGGTGTGGCGCAGGTGGATGGAGACTAGGTTTTTTAGCTGTTCCAGATGGATTAAAAGAATTTATGAATAGCTTAAAATCTCTAGCGAGCGAGTCTTACTCAACAGTTAACACACCTACACAATTTGCTGCTGTTGAAGCATATGACGGTGATTATAAAGATTATAAATTAAAGGTTACAAGTATTTTAAACGCAGTAGGTACATTTGTTTATAACAATTTAAAATCTAATAAAATTTTAATTAACCCACCTCAAGGAGCATTTTATCTGATGCCAGAATTTAAAAATAAGAAATATAAAAATTCAGCTAAACTTTGTGATGCTATATTAAGTGAAACTGGTGTAGCTTTGTTACCTGGATCAGATTTCGGTTTTAAACCAAATAAAATGTTGGCACGATTAAGTTATACTGATTTTGATGGTGTTGAATTCTTTGATAACGTTAAAGATTGTAACTCTATAGACGATGATATGGTTAAAAAGTACGCTCCAAATGTAGTAGAAGGAGTTTTTAAATTATCAAATTGGGCCAAAAATTTATAAGATTCTCTTTGACGTCTATTCAATAACATAGTTAAATTAATCATTATAACAAGAGGAGTACACATGAGAAAAATAATGTCATTGATTTCAGCGGTACTAGTAATGTTTGCTTTTTCAAGCCCTATTACTTCAATCGCAAAATCAGCAGAGTTCTTTACAATAGGAACAGGCGGACCAACTGGGGTATATTTCCAAACAGGTAACGCAATCTGTAAAATGTTACATAAGTCAGCAATCAGTGCTGATCACGGTAGAAAAAAAGGTACAGCGAAAGCTTACAGATGTACTGCACCTTCAACAGGTGGTTCCAACTATAATATTGGACAAATCAAAGATGGTGAGTTTCAATTTGGTGTTGCCCAGTCAGACTGGCAGTATCATGCTTACAATGGTTCTAGTAAATGGGAAGGAAAACAGTTTAGCGACCTAAGAGCTGTTTTTTCAGTTCATAATGAACCTTTCCAAATTTGGGCTAGTAAAAAATCTGGAATTAAAAATTTCAAGGGCCTAAAAGGAAAAACAGTAAACATCGGTAACCCGGGTTCTGGTCAAAGAGGAACTATGGAAGAATTAATGAAAGCTATGGGAGCAGATATGAGTATGTTTAAAGCAACTACTGAACTTACTTCTTCTGAACAAGTAAAAGCTCTTTGTGACGGTAAAATAGATGCATTTGGATATTCAGTAGGATTTCCAAATGGTGCTATGGAGCAAGCAGCAACTTGTAAAGCTAAAGCAAGCCCAATCAATTTAACTGGTGCGCCAGTACAAGGCTTAATTGATGGTGCTGACTACTATGCAAAAGCTGTAATTCCAAAAGGAACTTATTCTAATCAGAAAAAAGACGCTACAACGTTTGGTGTAAAAGCTACTGTTGTTACAAGCGCTAATGTTTCTGAAGAGCTTGTATACTTAGTAACAAAAGCGGTAATGGAAAACTTTGATGATTTCAGAGCTCAACACCCTGCTTTTGGACCTCTGGAAAAGAAAAATATGATAGCTGATGGTTTATCAGCTCCGTTACATCCAGGTGCAATTAAGTACTACAAAGAAGCTGGATTAATGTAATCTAACTTTTTAGTTTACTAAAAAAGGCCCAATATTTCTTGGGCCTTTTTTTTTAGAATAAGGTATCCTAGCTAAAATGAATCAAAACATTCAAAGTAAGATAAAAGATAAAATACAAGAAGATATTTCTCCAACTCGAAATTTATCAGGTATCCATTTAAAAATAGTTTTTGGTATAGCAATACTCTGGACCTTTTTCCAACTTTGGTATGCCTCTCCTTTTCCTTTTTGGTTTAATTTTGGAATGTTCAAAGGATTGCCTGCTAGAGCCATTCATTTAGGTTTTGCTTTAACTTTAGCTTTTTTAATTTTCCCAGCAGCTAGAGGAAAAAAGATTTCAATAATTGATATTATTATTAGTATTACCGGGGCATTAAGTTGTTTATATATTTATTTTTTCTATGATGATTTGGTAAACAGAGGCGGTATTCTTTTAGTAAAAGAAATATTTGGTTTTAAAGTTCCAGTTGAACTTATAATTGGGGCCATAGGTATATTAATTTTATTAGAAGCAACTAGACGAGCCATAGGCTTACCTTTAGTAATTATTGCAGTCTGTTTCCTCTTATTTTCTTATTTTGGAAAATATGCACCTGATATTATTTCTCACGGCGGACTTTCTGTAAAAAGACTAGTAGGGTTTCAATGGTTTGATCAAGAAGCAATATTTGGAATACCAATTGGAGTTTCAGTAGATTTCATTTTTTTATTTGTATTATTTGGAGCCTTATTAGAAACCGCTGGAGGCGGAAAGTATTTTTTAGATTTAGCTTTTGCGATGGTTGGCAAAATGAGGGGAGGTCCAGCTAAAGCAGCAATATTAGGATCTGGAATGACTGGTATGATTTCAGGTTCCTCAATTGCAAATACTGTAACAACTGGAACTTTTACAATCCCAATAATGAAAAAAACAGGTTTCTCTCAAGAGAAAGCAGGAGCTATTGAAGTTTCGTCATCTGTTAATGGACAAATAATGCCTCCAGTTATGGGAGCCGCTGCATTTGTAATGGCAAGTTTTATAGGTGTTACTTATTTTGAAGTTGTAAAACATGCTTTTTTACCAGCTATCATTTCATACATTGCTTTATTTTATATATCTCACTTAGAGGCTCTTAAATTAGGATTAAAAGGGATGGATGACGCTGATGTTCCGCATCTCAAGAAAACTTTTTTATCTGGACTGCATTTTTTAATACCTATTTTTGTTTTAATTTTTTTACTTGTTTATATGAGATACACAGCAGGTTTTTCTATCTTCTACGCAACTTTATCTTTAGTAATAGTAAACTTAGTAAGTCGTATAATTAAAAATCAAGATTTTAAAACTGGTTTAATAGATTGGTACAATCAGACAATAGTTGGTCTTCAAAAAGGTGCAATTAACATGGTAGGGGTAGGAATCGCAATCGCCACAGCAGGGATAATTGTTGGTGCAGTCGGATCTACAGGTCTAAGTACAAATTTAATCATAGTGATTGAGACAATTGCAAGAGACAATGTAATTATATTAATTTTATTAACTATTATACTTTGCTTGTTACTTGGTATGGGCCTTCCTACAACTGCAAACTATGTAGTAGTAGCCTCTCTAATGGCTACAGTTTTAGTTGATGTTGGAAATGCTTCGGGATTTATTTTTCCATTAATTGCTGTTCACCTATTCGTATTTTATTTTGGGTTGATGGCCGATGTAACACCCCCTGTTGGTTTGGCATCTTATGCAGCAGCTGCAATTTCTGGAGGGGATCCTTTAAGGACGGGACTTCAAGCTATTTGGTATAGTTTAAGAACCGGAATTTTACCGATTGTCTTTTTGTTTAATCACGAACTGTTATTAATTGGAGTAGATAGTATCTGGCAAGCTTTATTAGTTATAGTAACTTCATTGATTGGAATTTTAGTTTTTACAGCTGCTACTCAACAATGGTTCATAAATCGTTTAAGATGGTATGAAATTATAGCATTTTTAATTATTTCTTTGTCTTTTTTAGCTCCTGATTATGTTTTGGGTAAATTCTACCCAAAATTTAATGAACAAAAACTTTCAGCAGAAAGTATTCAAAATTTATCTTTTGACCCATCAAAAGAAGTTCATATAAAAGTTACAAGAGTTACTGAGTATGGAGAAAGATATAAATTATTTGTGATCGATAAAGGAAAATTTGAAAATAATTATGACTTAGAAGAATATGGCGTAACTTTAAGTAATCAAAACAATCAATTGACCGTCGATAAATTAAATTGGAAAGGGGAGGCTAAAAAATCTGGTATACAAATGGGCGATATCATTAGTAATTTTAAAATTGAAAATCCAGAAAGACCTAATAAAGCCATTGTTTATCCTATAGCTTTTTTACTTCTAATAATTTTTGGTTATATTAATTACAGAAACAAGTCTTCCCCAGCAACATAAAAGCGCAGTGCTTTTATCTTAAAATCTATTTAAATATTAAAATGAAAATTTTTTTAAAAACTCTAGTTTTTAGTATATTCTTAAATGCAATTAGTTTTGCTGAAGTTAATTTTCAGCAAAAAAAATTTTATTACGAAAACCTCGTCAAAAATTGGTCTAAAATATTTCCAGATAGCAACAGGAATGCTGCAGGTCCAAGGTTTTTCAAATATTTAATAGATCAAGACTTAACTTATGAAGAGTTTAAAGAATATAATAAATTTTATTGCCCTGTTTCAGGTTCTTTAATCAATCCAGGAGAAAAACCTGATTATATCTATGTTAAGGAGTTAAGAACGCAAAAAAATATTTGTGGTGAGCTTTATAGATGTTGCTGGCCCTGTTCTTGTGATCTAATGAATTATACAAAAGTTAAAAAAATTAAACACAATTTTAAAGACGGTCCTAAAAAAATTGATGTTTTACTAATTAACAATCCTTGTTCAAAAAAAGATTTTCCTGAGGAAGTAAATAGAAATTATTTTTGTAAAAATCAAAGACTAAATGATGATGAAGTATTTGTAGTCGACGGTAAGCTTGTGATAGGCCTTTTCTATGAAGCTAAAAAATGTCAAAAAGCCGATATCAAAAAGATAGAAGCCAATGAAATTACAGGAAGATTTTGTGCTTTTAAAAACGATATTCCGCTAGATGAAATGAATATTGGTATGGGTGATATTTTTATTAGGATGGCGAGATAGTCATATTGCTTTGTTTGAAAATATAAGTCTTCCCTGTTTCTTTTATTTTATAATTATTTGTTTTTCCGTTTGTCCATTTAATTTGTACTTCAAAGTCTTTTTCACCATTTCTAATTCCATAATGGGCAACAGGTTCCATTTGGCATAGATATCCTGAACCAGAGTCTATTGTTTTAGAGTGTTTTCTTAAATTGGATGTTAGTGTCACCGTTGCTCCTCTAGCTGGAGCTCCATTTTTATTCAAAGCTTTTATTCTTAAATAATTCTTATCTTTTTTTACGTTTGCTTTGTAAAGTGTAAGTATTTGATTTCCTGTTTCTCCGTGGGCAATCAATAATTCTAAAATTCCGTCTTTATCAATGTCCGCTACAGCAGCACCAGTTCCAAGACCATTTGCTTCAGAGTTTAAACTGATATCTATCTCCTCTAATTTCCCATTTTCCTTAATTTTAAATAATTTATTTGCTTCGCCGATATTATTAAGAAATATTTCATCATATCCATCATTATCAAAATCAGCTGAGATAACCGTTCGAATTTTTGATGGCCTTTTAAAATTAATATCGGCAATGTCTTTAAAAGAGTTTTCTTTCTTTATAAAAATACGGTGTTCTCCATCCCAATTTCCACTAACAATATCTAATTGACCTCTGTACAAAATATCACTTAACGTAGTGCCCCTTCCATTTTGGTAAGGGTCTAAAACATTGTACCCTGATGCCACATCATAAAAAGTACCATCAACGTTTTTGTACAAAAAGTTAACACCTCTTTCATTAGCTGCAAAAATATCAATATTGTTAGACAGTATGTGTCCAGCAACAACCGCTCTTCCTCCGGTTATTTTATCCAAGCCAAACTCTGCTGCCCTATCTTTTATTCTTCCCTTAAACTTTTCATAAAATCTTGTTGGACCGCCATAATTAGCAACATAAATACCATATTTTCCATTCCCTTTTCTATCTACACAAACAACGGAACGACCAGCTGTAAAGTTTAAATCTATTTGATTCCTCTTTTGTTCAAAAATATCAAAAAATTTATTATTTTTTAAATCTATTAAACGATCAGAATATTTCTTTTCACCGCTGTAAGTATCAGTATTTAAAAAATAAATTTCTTCGTACCCGTCTAAGTCGATATCGCAAGCAGCTACACCAATGGTAAAACTCCTTCTATCTGTAAACTTAGTATCATCCACAATATTTATTAGTTTATTATTTTTGTATGACAAAGCTAAATTTTCACTCCCAAAACCAGCTACTATAAATTCATAAGTGCCATCATTATCAACATCAGCCACAGAAATACCATATCTAAGACTTTCGTAGTTATTTTCTATTAAATCTGTAATGTTCTTAAAGAAATTTGCAGACGCACTTTTAATTGAAATAAAAATGAATAATAGCGAAACGAAGACAGTTTTTGATTTCATTAAATACTATTGTAGTATTTTCCAAGTACCACTTGCAGAGGCAACTATGTCGCTTGAATTGGAAATTTCACAAGAAATAAAAACTAGTGTTTTAGTTTTTTTTAATATATTTACTTTTCCAACAAGTTTATCGCCAAGTTGGCCTACTGAGATAAATTTCATATCTAAATTAATAGTCACACATCTCTTGTCCCCAGCAACTCTATGTGCAGCAGTGCCCATGCCGGTGTCAGCAATAGTAGAGAGGAATCCACCATGTGCAATTTTACCAGTGTTTAAATGAACTTCTTTAACCTCTGCAGTAAACTCATATTGAGTCTCGCTAATTTTTTTTAGCTCTAACCCGCCTAGATGTTTCATAAATCCTTTATTAGATTCGTCCATAATTTTTTTTACCATAAATTGGTATCAATTGTGAAAATATTACTGCTAATAAAATAATCATTATACCAAACACTTTTATTTCACTTAAAAACTGATCTAAAAGTATCCATCCAAAAATTGAAGCAAACACTCCCTCAAGAGAAAATATAATTGCTACAGATGCAGGAGATAAAACTCTTTGAGCATATGCTTGAAGCATAAAAGCAACTCCACTAGATAAAATTCCAGCGTAAAGTAATTCTGTAATTTCTTTTGAAATTAAATTGATTGTCACTGTCTCAAAAGCTAAAGCAGGTAAAGAACAAAATATACCTGCAACTAAACATTGAAACGTTGCGATTGCTATTGGAAAATTAAAAATTTTTAAAACTTTATAAATAAAGATTATGTGAAAAGCCCAAAAAAAAGCTCCTATGATGACTAGCATATCACCAAATCTTACATCATAATTTTTAATTTCACTTAAAAGCAATCCACCTATTAAACAAAGCGTAACGGAAGGCCAGATAGATGGGTGAATTTTTATTGAAAAAATAAAATATGAAATTAACGGGACAATGACAACATAAAGAACAGTAAAGACTGCAGAGTTAGCAATGTCCGTATAAAGAAGCGAGACTTGCTGAAGTATATTTGCCATTCCAAATATTGAGCCTAGTATTAATGTAAAGAAAAAGACTTTTCTAAAATTAAAATTGATCTTTTTAATTTCGTTTAATTCAAAATATATGAAAAAAGGTAGTAATCCCAAAAATCCTAAAAATAATCTTACAGCACAAAATGTATAAGGTCCAATGAAGTCCATTCCTGTGTCTTGAGCAACAAAAGTTGTACCCCAAAGAAACGAACACGCAAGAGCACAAGATATAGGGATCAAATTATTCTTCATGACCCTTACTAATTTAATTTGATCTATACAGCAAGCTTGAAAGCAAAGTCTTTGCCAAGGCATTTTCCTAGATAAACGCAGAACCTAGCGCCTTCTGCTCCGTCAATTATTCTATGGTCGTATGAAAGTGAAATTGGTAAAATTTTTCTTGAAACAAATTTGTCATTTACTTTTACTAATCTATCAAAACTTTTTCCAACTCCAAGTATCGCTACTTCAGGAGGATTTATTATTGGGGTAAAGAAAGTACCTCCAATACCACCCAAGCTTGATATCGTCATTGAGCCACCAAAAAATTCCTTCTTATCAATTTTTAAATCTCTGCAAAGCCTACTTGTTTTTCTTAAAGCACTTCCAATTTCTTTTATACTCATTTGATCAACATCTCTTATTTTAGGCACCATTAATCCATGAGGGGTATCTACTGCAAAACCAAGGTGAAAATATTTTTTATAAATAATTTTATCGTTAGCACTGTCAATCGAAGAATTAAAATTTGGAAATTTCTTCAAAGCA
>CACJFE010000008.1 GCA_902592655.1 uncultured Pelagibacteraceae bacterium
TTTCTACAGGAGTTAAAACTTTTTTTTCAAAAATATCGATAAATTCTTTACTTTTTATACCAGCTTTTAAAGTAGCATTATAAATATTACCTACACCTGTTTCATTTTCAGCTCCAGTTCCAGGAAATAATGGAAATTCATGAGAAGATCCATAAGCAACGGACTTATCTTTATAAAATATTTCTTGGGTTCCATTACCATGGTGAACATCAAAGTCAATAATAGCTACTTTTCCTATATCATATTTTTTTTGCAAATATCTTGCTGCAACTGCTACATTATTTATAAAACAAAAACCATTAGCTCGAACAGTTTCTGCATGATGTCCTGGCGGTCTAACTGCGCAAAAAACTCGCTCATTATTCTTAATTAAATCATCACAAGCAGCAATACCAGAGCCGCAAGATCTTAAAATTGCGTTCTCACTATTCGGGCATAACATTGTATCTGCGTATGGCTCTTTCTCAACACCAATAATTCCTTCTTTTGGAATATTAGCAAATATCTGTTCAATATGTTTCTTAGGGTGCACTAAGGAAACTAGTTCTAAATCTACCTTAGGAGCCTCTTTAAACTCTACTTTTAAATCAGATGATTTGATAGATTTTAGAATACTATCTAATCTTTCTTTTCTCTCTGGATGGCCTTGTCCATTAAATTTTAGTAAACAATCTGGATGACTGTATACAATCATCTTAAATTTTTAATTTTTCCGCCATCTATTGAAAAGTTTTTGAAATTTGAATTTTTATCTTTAATTAGTTTATAAACTAAATTTGCGACTTCTTCAGGTTTTGTAGGTCTTTTTATTTTCTCAATTTTGCACCTTTGTTTTAAAATTTGTTTAACGCTTCTTTTAAATATTTTTGCGTCTGTTTGTAGAAGTTTTTCTAGTCTGCTTGTTAAAGTCATACCTGGATGAATTATCGATACAGAAACTTTATCAATTTTACCTTGCATAGCTAAAGCTTTTGAAAAATTATTTAACGCTGAATTAACAGCGCCACCTATCATAAATGTATTTGAAGGATTTCTAGCGGCCCCTCCTCCAATATTAATAACTTTTCCTTTTCTTCTTTTGAGGGCAGGCCAAAAAGCTCTACTTAATCTTACTGCAGCTTTAAATTTTAAATTAAATCCATCTTCCCAGACATTATCATTTAAATTTAAAAATTTTCCTCCCTTTGTCGCCCCTGCTACATTTATAAGGAAATCCAATTTTTTAATTTTTTTAGCAATTGAATTACATGCAGATAATGATCTCAAGTCTTTAGAAATGATTAAAGAATTTTTAGGAAATTTTAAATTCTTTTGAAAAGTTTTTAATTTACTTTTTGATCTTGAAACTAAAATAACTTTAATTTTTTTAACATTAAGCTTATCAGCTATTGCTGCTCCGATGCCTTGGCTAGCCCCTGTGATTAATGCTGTTTTCATAAGATCTTAATATTAATATCTCTTAAATTTTCGTAAGTCACAATAATTTTATCTTTCATATTAATTTTGTACGGTTGAGTCAAAGAACCACAAAGTAGATAATCTCCCTTTTTAAAGCTTATATTTTTATCTTTAAACTCATCAACAAAAGCTTTTAATGAGTCTCTAGCATCTATTCTCTTTGTTCCAGTGAAATAGGGTTCAGTAACTTTGTCGTTGATTTTTAATTTTATCTTAATTTTATTAATGTCTGTAGTTTGCCAATTCTTTATCTCTTCTCCTATAATAATCTTACCTCCATTTCCATGGTCAGAAATTCCAAGATACATTTGAACTAATTTATCGAATTTATTTTTTGAACTTTGTACATACCTTGAAGACGTAATATCAATAGCTGTATATAATTTAAAATTATTTATCTTATTAAGTAATTCACCATCAATTTTAACATCTTGATCAATTTCAAATGCATATTCACATTCCAAGTTGGAGTGAGGGATTTCTGAATATTTTATTGAGCAATTAGAAGGTAAAATAGTTTCTTTAAAAATTTTTCCTGGAACAGGCCCATCAAAGCCTTCCTCTTTTTGAACTTCTTTTGCAACTGCACCTATTTTCCAACCTACTGTTTTTTTATCCAATTCTTCATAAAATAAATTTAAAGCTTTGTATGCTTCATCTCGATTTTTTGGAATTTCATTTTCGCTGAACCCATTTAGATCAACTAAAGTTTTCCTCATCCATGCATTAGCTAGTTCTGTGCCCAACTTGTTCATAACAAAAATTATATTTAATTGATAAACTTCTTTAAATGATATTAATAGATTATGGAATTAACAATCGAAAAAGCCAAGTTTCATCAAATTTCCTTAAAACAAGTAAGCGAAGCTTTAAAAAAAGGTTTATCTAAAAACTATGTTGAAGTTGATGTTTCGATTGTTGAATGCCCTGATCTAAGAAAATGGGATTGCCCTGCTGAAGGTATAAGTGGAAACCAAAGAATTGTTGATGTTGGAGGCGAACCATACATGCACGATAAAAGGTTCATAGGTACAGAATTTGATTATGAAGAAATAGCAAAAAGAATAGGCTCTGAAAAATCATATGCTTTAGGTGCAGGTTCAGGAGCTATGTCGTGTTTAGAGGGTCACTGTGGAGAACTTATCATTAATGAGAATTTAATTACTAACGAGTCAAAATCTATAATTGCTCAAGTAGATAAAAATAATAAATGTAAATCAACTCCTTACAATCACCGAAAACATGGCGGACTAGGAAATATCTATTACTCTGAGGGGAAAAAAGGAGATGTTATAAAGATTAAAATTAAAGGAAGGTCAGGTGAGCAAGGCTCTTTACCTCAATCTATGAGAACTGCACTAATTGAAAATTTACAAACAAACTTTAGTGTTGCGCTGGGTGGTGTGTTTAGGATCTTAAATGGTAAAATTAAATCCCATGTTCAACCAGACTATGCAGATATAAAACACGAATATTATGATCCAAAACAAATGAAATGTGTTAGGGATTTTTTACAATTTTACGATCCTATAGGGCCACATTTTCAATGCTATTCAGTTTTATGGACTAATGATCCCTCTGGAGGAAAATTAGATTTAAGAGAATCAGGAGAACACACTCATTTTCATTCTTATAAAGGTGCTCAGGATGCAGGTCATTATCATTTCGATGTAACCCCCAATGAAATTGAATATGAATGCTATTTCAATACCGCCGAAGAAGTCCATAGAGTAAACAATATTTACAAGGAATTGAAAAATACTAATTAGTTTGATTAAATATAAATATGAAAAATATTTATACGTGGGCAGCTAATCCTGCAAAAAGAACTGTCACTGTCGGTGATATTATTGAAGCTAAAGGAAAAAAAATTCTTACACAAGTAACTGCAAATAATTCATTAGAGGCAAAAGCAGCTGAAGAAGCAGGTTTTGACATGATAATAGGAAGTGCTTCAAATGTTAAGAAGGTTCGGGAAGGATCCAGGTCTCTTTTTTATACGGCAGCACTCGAACTACATAATTATCCTACAGCCGAGGATGTTTTACGTGGAGCCTTTAAAGCTTTAGAGAATGGTGCTGATGCGGTTATGACTGCCAGAAGTATGGATGTTGTTTCTATGCTTGCAAAAGAAGATGTTCCAGTTATGGGTCATTTAGGTTTGGTTCCTAGAAAATCTACATGGATTGGTGGCTTAAGAGCTGTAGGTAAAACTGCTGATGAAGCATACGAACTATTTAAAAAATTTAAACGTTTAGAGGATGCTGGGGCCTTTTCAGCCGAATGTGAAGTTATTCCTGAAAATATTATGGGGGAAATATCAAAAAGGACGAAGATTGTAACTGTATCTCTAGGATCTGGAAAAAAAGCTGATGTTATGTATCTATTCATGAATGATATCTGTGGAGAGCAAGAAAAGTCCCCTAGACATGCAAAAGCTTATACAAATTTAAAAAAGATGAAAGATGAAATTGAAATCGAAAGAGTTAAAGCCTTAAAAGCATTTATCAAAGATAGTTTAGAGAAGAAATTTCCTGGGCCTGAAAATTCAGTAAATGTTAGTGAAGAAATTCTAGAAAATTTTAAAAAGAAACTTTAATCTTTTTTAATAGGAATAGTTGGGTGTCTTGCTGTTGAAGTAACAATGTTTTTCTTTAATTTTACTTCTCTCAAAACGATATATACACCTGCTGCAATTATTATTAAGTTTCCTATATAATTATTAATTGTAGGTATCTCATTAAAAACAACGTAACCCAAAAATACACCTGCAAAAATTTGAGTATATAAAATTGATCCAAAAATTGCTCCAGGCAGGTGTCTAGCAGCATTGATAACAAATATCATGGCTGTTCCTCTAGAAATTCCAGAAATAGCGTTCAAAACTAAATCATTAAAAGTCATCTCTTTGAAAACAAAGAATACAAATATACCAGAAAACAATATCATAAAAATCTTTCCGAATATTAAAAATGAGAACAAGCTTTCCTCATAACCATATTTTCTTACTATTAAATAACTTGCAGATGCAAAAATTGGGCACAACAAAGCTACAAATACGTAACTGTTAATTTCGGCTCCAAAAGGATTAATAGAAATAAGTGTACCGATAAAACCAATTACTATAGCAGTAAATCTTTTCCATCTAACAACTTCACCTAAAAATAAAACCGATCCGATGGTTATTAATAACGGTATTAAAAATACAATACTGTACATAGTAACCATTGGTAATAAATAGAATCCTGTGTAGGCAAAAAAAACAGCTAACACCATCGTTAAAGTTCTAAAAAAATGAATTTTTAAATTAGCACCCTTTAATTCTTTCCAGCCATCGAGGGTTTGGGTGTACAAAATAATAGGTATAAGAGCAAACAAGGAGTTAACGAAAATTATCTGTATTATGTCGTAATCTTCAGCAATATATTTTACTATTGCATCTTGAGTTACAAATAAAAAATACCCTAGGCAAGCTAGAAAAAATTCGGGAAGATAATTCTTCTCCGATAATTTTGAATTCATTAAATAATATTTGCTAAATCTCTTTTAGTTCCTTTGAAAGTAGGAAGAGGATATTTATAAGACCATTTTCTTGGAATACATTTTATTTTAGCTTTTTCCCATAAAGCTATCCATTGTTTGTAATTTTGTACTTTAATTTTATTTTTGTTTTTGCTTTTGACAATAAAATTAGGCAATGGATCTCTTCCTGAAGGCTGACCTGCTTTATTATATCTCAAGTCCATACTTATTCTAAAATTTTTTGATTTATTTGGTAGTGAACAATGAAGTAGATATCTATTTAACAATATTATATCGCCGACATCAGCTTCGAGAGGCACGGTTGATAATTTATCGATTATTTCTTTGCCTCTAACTTCTACTTGTCCCTTACTTCCAAAATCGTGGTTAACAAGTCCAAATTTATGACTTTCTTTTACAGCAAGCATACAACCATTTTCTATTCTTGTTTTAGTAAAAGGTATCCAACACGTTACTAATTCAGTACCCTTCTGTCCTTTTTTATTCATAACGCCAGCATCTTGATGCCAAGGTGTTCTTCCAACTAAGCCGTCATTTAAATTCTTTTTTGCAACACCTTTTTCAGGTTGTTTAATTCTTGAATTTTGACAAGGATTAGAAGCTATCTCGGGACCTAGAATTTTTTCAATCTTATCTAAAATCTTTTTATTTTTAATTAAATTCCATATTGATTGACTCGCAAAAAAATCACTATTAGCGTTTATGTTTTTTTCAGGAAGTCTTATGTTAAAATATTGATCAAGTTCAGGAATATCTAAAGAAACCAAATATGAATATTTTTTCTTAAACTCATAATTTAGTACTTTTACTTTATCACTTTTAGGAACAAATCTATGAATAAGCCTATCCATGATAAAAGCCATATCATTTAAAATTGGTTCTAAATCCTCTTTATAATCTAAAACACCCTTTAATCTTATGAAACCTTGTTTCTCAAAAATTTTTTTAATATTTTGGCTCATTGAATCGTAATGAATTAGGAAATATTATCAAATTCATTTTAGACTGCAAGTGCTTTTCTCATTTCTTCATCATCCATTTTTTTACCCAAATATGCCTCGATTACGGCATTATCATCTTTAACTTGAGTTGGAGTACCCTCCGCAATTTTCTGGCCATGGTCAAAAACAGTTACTGAATTACAAGTATCCATTACGACTTTTAAAATATGCTCTATAATAATAAGTGTAAGGCCATATTTTTCTTTCAGCTGCATAATAATTTTCATTAGATTATCTACATTGACTGGAGATAAACCTGCGGCTGGTTCGTCTAACATTAATAATTTTGGTTTCATAGCGATTGCTCTCGCTAAAACTAATAATCTTCTCTGACCTCCAGAGAGCTCACTAGCGTTTAGCTCTGCATAGTCTGCTAATCCCACAAAAGAAAGAAGTTCCATCATTTCTTCTTTGATAGCTCTTTCTTGATCCCAGATTTTTTTTCTTCCTATGACTGCATCGAAAAACTTGTAAGGCACTCTAGTATGATATCCCGACATAACATTATCTATAACTGTCATATCTTGGTAAAGTCTTAGTAATTGGAACGTTCTTGATAAACCATAGCTAGCAATCTCATGTGGAGGTGCAAAAGTAATATCATGACCATCAAACTCAATATAGCTTCCAGGATCGCTATCATAGATTCCTGAAACTAAATTAAAAAATGTACTTTTGCCTGAGCCATTGGGTCCAATTATTCCTCTAATTTCATTTTTTGGAAGTTCAAAATCAACTTTATTTATAGCTTTCAAACCACCAAATGATTTAGATAATTGTTTAGTTTTTAAAATCATGTTGTTTTTTCTGTTCCAGTTTTCTTTTTAAATCTCTTTTCTAAGAAATATCTGTCAATAAAACCGCCTAAACCCTTAGGCATAAATAAAATAGTTAATACAATTGTTAAACCAAATATTAAAAGCTGATATTTATATAATGGTCTAGTTAAGTCATAAACAATTGTAATTACTATAGCGCCAATAATACCACCCCAAATATGACCGAGACCTCCTAGGACAACCATAGCTAAGAAGGTTACCATTTCTATAACTGTGTAATTATTAGGATGAATGTATCCTGGGGGCATATGAGCATAAACTGCACCTGCAGCACCAGCAAACATAGCGCTAAGAATAAAAGCTAAAATCTTATATTTTTTTACATTAATTCCAGCGGCTGCAGCACAAATTGGATCCTCTCTGATAGACATAAACGCTCTTCCAACTCCAGATCTTAAAATACTGAATGAGAAGTAAACTGCTATAATCATTATTGTCATTGAGATGAAATAATATCTATCTGGAGAGTCGAAGTTGTAGCCCATTAAAGAAGGCGTTGGAATATCAGAAATACCAAATGTAGATCTAAAAAAGTTTCCGTTTTCAATAAATAATCTTATTGCCTCACCTCCACCTAATGTCGCTAAGGCTAAATAAGGACCTTCCAATCTAAAAGATGGAATTCCCATTGCTACTCCAAAGAATGCGGTAACTATTATAGCTATTGGTAAAGTTGCCCAAAAACCAAGTCCTAAATATAAAAATAATGTTCCAGCGGTATAAGAACCAACTGCAAATAAACCAACGTGTCCTACTGTAACTTGACCGCAATAACCCTTAACAATATTTAGTCCTGCGGCAACCACAATATTTACAAATATTAAAGTAGCTAAATGTGACTGATAAACATCCGTGAAAACTACTGACGGTACGAAAGCTAAGATGATGAAAGCTATAATAAAAGCAATAAAAGGATAATCTCTGATAATCGATTTAAATTTTTCCATTATCCAACTTCTCTCATTAAATAATCTGAGTCATGTGAAGATGTGAGCATTCTTTTGTTTGTTTTCTTAATTTTGGGTAAATAGCTAACGTTTTTATATCTCCATACAACAGGTTTACTTAAAGCATAACTTCCATAAATGAAAAATCTTTTCTTGCCTTTGATTTCTCTAAATAAAGATACACCATGGTAAGAGTTAGGTGTTGATTGGAAAAAAATTACACTCCCTTTTGACGGAGTAAATTCTTTAACTTTTGCTAGTTCAGAAATACCAGGAAATCTTTTAAAACTTTTTCTATATTTCATATCAGTTTTCTTTTTAAAAATTGATAAAGCTCCGCCATTTTTTTTTGGTATATCGTTTAAATAAATAAGAAAATTATAAAGTCTGGTTACATCATCTCTATGCGGCCTTAACCTATATCCGCCCCTAGAAACAGAAAAATCTATGTCTAAATTTACATTCGGGTTTTTATAAGTTTTACCTAACATTTTCATTAATTCTTTTGAATTCATCAATTTTTTATTTGTAAATTTTTCCCTCAAAAATTTGCTAGGCAAGTATGCATTTGACCAACCATAATCCTTAAAAGTTTTTTTAAATCTATTTTCAACTTTTTTGTAAAAAGATTTGCTATTAAATTGTTTATATAATTTTTTAGATAATTTTGATTTTTTTAAATAATTCTTAAAATTACTTGAACCTTTGTTAATTCTATTTCTTCCACCTTGTATTAAATCATCGAATGATTTTGTATTTCGAATTTCATCTATAAGTTTTTCACAATCTTTTTTTGAAATAGCGCCTTTGCCAACCATTACAGGAAAGTTGCTTTTTACTTTCTTCAATTTATTAACGTTTATCATTTTTGTGGTTTCCTTGAAAAAAATGAGCGGTAGTTTTACCTACCGCTCACAATTTTTTTAACTATTATAAACCAGCACTAGCATTAAACGTTACAGTACCAGCAACTTTTGTTTTAAAGTTTTTTCCACCTTTAGTGTACTCAATCATAACAGGAGTTCTGTTACCATCTCTACACTCAGGCGTTCCTGATTTACAGAAATTGATTGGACCGGAAGCTAAACCTCTAAAGTCAGTTGTCGCAGCAATTGCGTCTCTAACTTTATTTCTGTCAGCTGCTAGATCTCCAGTGAATTTAACTTTTTTAAGAGCTATCTCTAGAATATCTAGTAAGTCCATCATTTGTGAAAAGTCGTGACCAGGTACAACACCATATTTGTCTTTTACCATTTTCACAAATTTCTTAGCTACAGGTCTAGTGTCAGATGCAGCGAATGCAGCTGAGAAAGTTACACCTTTTGCAGCAGAACCAGCATTTATTGGTATCTCTACTTTAGAACCAATAGAAGCTGTTACTCTGTGAACAGATTTTGGTATTCCAACTTCATACGATTGTACAAGTCCTCTAACTGTTTCATCCAATAAAGCTGAAATTACAAGAACTTCTGGATTAGTAGCTTTAGCTTTAGTTAAGTAACTTCTAAAGTCAGTTTCTTTTTCTCCAGATTGAACCATATAAGTTGGCTCAACGTTATAGTTCTCTCTCATGTAATCAGCTAAAGATAATGCAAAATCTTTACCAGCAGCATCTGGACCATAGATATAAGCTATCTTAGTACCTTGATTTTCTGCAGTAAATTTACCTTGTACGATTTTGTAAAATCTTGATGATACAGGTACTCTAAAAATGTATTCACTACCTTTTTTAGTAATGTCAGCATTTGTTGAGTGAGGTATGATTTGTGGAACTTTAGCTTTAGCTGAAACAGGTACCATAGGTAATGTTACAGAACTACAGCTAGATCCAATTATAACGTGAACTTTATCTTGGTAAGCAAGTTTTGTTGCGTTTGCTACACCTTTTTCAGATTTACACTCATCGTTATAAAGTGTTAAGTCGATTTTTTGACCGTTGATAGTGCCTTCTTTATTCCACTTTGCAACAGTATCAGTAATTAACTCTCCGTGTTTATAACCAACATCTGATAGCATTCTAAAAGAAACACCAATTTTGATTGTTTCTGCTTGAGCTAAAGTCGTGATTACTAAACCTGCGGAAAAGACAATTGCTGAAAAAACAAATTTAAGTTTATTCATTATTTCCCCCATTTGTTATTTAATTGTTGCTAAGGCTATAAAATAATAGTTATAATGTCTATGACTAATAGTTACATTTTTGGTAAATCAGAAAAAAAAATTGGAGGATGATTGCTTAAGATAGATCAACTTATTTCTGGGTACGGCTCTGTACAAATTTTAAATGGAGCTAATATGAAAGTTGAAAAACAATCTATAGTTGCATTGCTCGGTGGTAATGGGACAGGCAAATCAACTATTTTAAGAGCTGCCTCAGGATTAATTAGATCATGGAAAGGTACGATCGAATTTAATGGTGAGCAAATTCAAAACTTGCCTGCTCACGAAATAGTTGGAAAAGGATTAGTGCAAGTAACTCAAGGAAAGGATGTTTTCCCAGCAATGTCTGTCACTGAAAATTTAAAATTAGGTGGATTTATTTTAAAAAGCAAACAACAACTGTCAGATAATTTAGAAAAAGTTTATAACTATTTTCCAAGATTAAATGAAAGAAAAGATCAATTGGCCGCAACTTTATCAGGTGGTGAATTACAAATGTTATGTATTGGAAGAGGATTAATGTCTAATCCTAAAATGATAATGCTAGACGAACCTAGTGCTGCTCTAGCGCCTCAAATTGTTTTAGATATTTTTAAAAATATTAATAGAATAAGACAAGATGGATTAACAGTTCTAGTCGTTGAACAAAATGTTAGGATGGCATTATTACTTGCTGATTACGGGTATGTAATTAAAGACGGTGTGATCAATGTTGAAGGCGATAGTAAGAAATTAATGTACGACGAAAGTGTAAAAGAGTCATATCTTGGAGGGACTAAAGCCAATGTTTAATAAACTGAGAATTGGAAAAAAAGGTGAAAATATCATATTCGGAACATTTGTGCTTCTCTATATCGGTTGGTGTGTGAATAGCCCCGATATGAATATAGAATCGCTTAAATCAGTTTTAACAATTGGTCTTTCTGTTGGTATTATTTATGGCTTAGTTGCGCTTGGAATTTCATTAATCTACACAGGTCTAGATGTAGTTAATTTTTCTCACGGCGAATTTTTCATGATAGGTGCTTTTGCTGGTCTTACCATGTTTAATCTTTTGGGTAATCAAGATTGGATTTTTAATATATTTCCTGATGCTTATGGTTGGATAATTTATGTCGTTTGTTTATTTACAGCCTTTGTTTCAATGGGTTTATTTGGGGTTTTTATTGAAAGAGTTTTCTTAAGGCCTCTAACAAAAAAAGGTGGTGGTTACACTGTGGCTGGAATGGGAATAATCATATGTGGATTTGGTCTTTCAGTAGTTTTAATTAATGTTGCCTATTTAATTTGGAATCCAGTAGCAAAACCCTTCCCTGCAGAATTAGGTTTACCAATGGAAATTGGAGGACTATTTTTACCGATTACTTATATTTGGATGATTGTAGTTGGTTTATCTGTAGCTGCAGGTCTTTGGTTTTTTTTAAATAAAACAAAAATGGGATTAGGTATTAGAGCCGTAGCTTACTCTAAAGATGTTTCAAATCTAGTTGGAATAAATGTACCACTATACATATCAATTATTTTTGGTATTGCTTGCGCCATAGCAGGTATTGGAGGAACTTTAGTAGGTCCAACTTATCAAGTTGTCGTATTCATGGGTTACATTATTCTTATGAAAGCTTTTGCTGCTGCGGTCGTAGGTGGTTTTGGTAATCTGCCTGGTGCAATAGTTGGAGGTTTTACAGTTGGAATATTTGAAACAGCTTCTTCTTTTTATATTTCTGGAAGTCACAAAGATTTATACGCCTTTTTATTAATGATAGTTGTTTTAATGATCAAGCCAACAGGCTTCTTTGGTGTTCAAGTTAAAATGAAAGCTTAATGATAAAGAAAGATACAAAAGTTGCAGTATTAGGTGCTGGTGCTATGGGCTGTCTTTTCGGCGGGTTGTTAGCTGAAAAAGGTTTAGAGGTTCATCTTATTGATGTTTGGAAAGAACATGTAGACGAAATTAATAGTAAAGGTTTAAAAATGATGGGTCACGGCGGAGATAGAACAGTAAAAATCCATGCTACAACTGATCCAAAAACTTTAAAGCCAGTCGATGCAATAATTATTATGTGTAAAGCTACAGCTTTAGAGCAAGCTTTATCCAATTCAAAAAATATTATTGGAGATGATACAGTGCTGATGTCATTTCAAAATGGTATTGGGCATGAAGAAATCATGCAAAAAATAGCTGGTAAAGAAAAAGTTTTAGGTGGATCAACAACACAAGCTTCTAGTATTCAAGGTCCTGGAATAATTCAAAACCACGCAAGTTTGCCATCATGGATTGGTGAATACGAAGGTGGTTCAAGCGATAGAGTAAAAGATTTAGCTGAAACTTTTACTGCACATGGCTTAGAAACTATTGCAGAAGAAAATATCAAAAGAAGAAAATGGATGAAATTATTTGCTTTAACAGCAATTGGTCCATTATCAGCAATATTTGATTTACATCATACAGATTTATACATTTCTAATAAAAATCAGACCATGTCTCGAAAATTAGGTAAGGATATAATCCTTGAAACTAGAGAAGTAGCTAAAGCCGATGGAGTTGATGTTAGTGAAAGCGATTGTTTAGAAATGTTCAATAGGATAGTAGATTCAAGACAAACCAACAAATCATCTATGGCATTCGATGTAGTAAAGCATAGAAAAACAGAAATTGATTTCATTAGTGGAGCTGTTTCAAAAATTGGAAAAAAACATGGGATTAAAACACCTTTAAATGACCTCATGTATAATATTATTAAGATTAAAGAGGGTATGTACGTATAAGACTTGTGTCTAAAGAAATTATTTGGCAACCATCAAAAGAGCAAATTGAAAATTCAAAACTAACTAAGTTTATTCAGCATTGTAAATTAAAAGATTATGATGAGTTAGAAAAAAAAAGTTTTTCTGATCCAGGATGGTTATGGGACAATGTAATAAAATTTTCAGATTTAAAATTTTATAAACCATATTCAAAAATATTAGATGAATCAAAAGGTATCCCTTGGACTAAATGGTGTGTTGGGGGAAAAACTAATATAGTTTTAAATTGTATAGATCGACATAAAGACAAAGAATTTTTCAAAAACACTTTTATTTTTGCTGAAAGAGAAGATGGCAAACAAAGCTCAATAACTTATGAAGAATTTGATAAGCAAATCTCAAAAGTTGGAAATACTTTAAAAATAAATGGATTTAAAAAAGGTGATGTGATTGCACTTTACATGCCTCAATTTATAGAAACTTACATTGCTTATTTTGCTATTTTAAAAATTGGGTGCGTGGTGCTACCTTTATTCTCTGGATATGGATCAAAGGCAGTTATTGAAAGACTCAAAATAGCAAAAGCTAAAGGTATTTTTACTGTTGAAAAGACATTTAGAAAAGCAAAAGAGATAAGAATGTTTGATCAAATTAAAGATGATTTAAATCAAGTCATTTCTATAGAAAAAATATTTTTATTAGGAAAAGAAAAAGGAAAGAAAATCTTTAATTGGGAAAATTTTCAAAATGTTTCTGATAATTTAAAAACAGAGGAAACTGATGCTGAGGATCCTGCAATTATCCACTTTACATCAGGTACTACTGGAAAACCGAAAGGATGTGTTTATACTCATATTGGTTTAGTTGCTAAGATGTCTTTTGATGAAGGAGTTTTAGCAGATTTTAAACAAACTGATATTCATTTGTGTATGGCTGATATGGGCTGGATGGTGGGTTCTAAGTCTGCAACAATAGCTTCTGCACATGGAGCGCAAATGGTAATAGCTGAGGGAGTTCCTGATTTTCCTGATGAAGTTCGTTTTTGGAAACTAATAGAAAAATATAAGGTTTCCTGGACAGAGCTTTCCCCTGCTCTCATCAGAGCACAAATGATTAAAGATGAAAAACTTTTTAAAGATTTAGATTTAAGTTCATTAAGAATGATTTGTACAGGAGGAGAACCTTGGACGGAAAAACCTTGGAAATGGTTATTTCAAGTCATAGGTAAATCTAAAGTTCCTATTATGAATTCAGCTGGGGGCACTGAGGTTTCTGGTTCTATATTACATTGTTGTTTACATCGTCCTTTTAAGGTTGGATCTTTTAATGCTCCTATTCCTGGAATGAGCGCGGATATCTTAAATTTAGATGGACAAAAAGTTTCCACAAATGAGATGGGCGAATTAGTCATGAGAAAATCATCAATCGGATTAACTAAGAGCTTATGGAATGATGATAAGCGTTACATCGATAATTATTGGAGCGTAATTAAAGATTATTGGGTGCATGGTGATCTTGCGAGTAGAGATGCTGATGGTCATTGGTATTTACATGGAAGATCTGATGATACCATTAAAGTATCAGGTAAAAGAATAGGTCCTTCTGAGCTTGAGAGTGTAATAGTAAAAAGTGGAAAAGCAAAAGAGGTTGCTGCTGTTGGAATACCTGACGCTAATAAAGGGTCAAAAATAATTTTATCTATAGTTCCTGCAGAAAATAATGATCAAAAAGAAAGTTTTTTTGAAGATTTAGTTATAAAAGATTTAGGGAAATCATTTAAGCCTGATAAGGTAATCTTTGTAAAAGATTTACCTAAAACAAGAAATATGAAAATTATGAGAAGAGTTATAAAATCATGTTTATCAAACCAAGATCCGGGTGATTTATCAACGCTATTAAACCCAGAGTCTGTAGAGGAGATTAGATCACATGCAATTTAAAGATATATTATATGAAGTTAAAGGTGAGTACGCTCATGTCACAATAAATAGACCCAAGGTGTTAAATGCTTTTACACCAGTAACTCTTCATGAACTTAAGACAGCACTTGATGCTGCAGAAAAGGATAAAGAAGTTGGAGTAATTCTTTTATCAGGTGCTGGAGATAGAGCTTTTTGCTCAGGTGGAGATATGAATTGGGAAAGCTCTAAAGAATTTCAAGATCATGAATACGAATTTCATATTCACTTAACAAAATGTAGCAAACCAATAATAGCTAAAGTTGATGGATACGCGATTGGTGGTGGAAATCATATGGCTTACTTTTGTGATTTAACTATTGCAAGTGAGAATTCTATATTTGGTCAAAATGGCCCCAGAGTTGGTTCTCCAGCCGGAGGAGCTATAGTTGCCCACTCTGCAAATATTTTAGGACACAAACGTGCAAGAGAAATGTGGATGACTTGCAAAAGATACTCAGCAAAAGAGATGATGAATTGGGGTTTGGTAAATTCAGTAGTGAAGAAAGATAAATTAGATGAGGAAGTAAAAAAGTACGGAGATGAAATTTTAAAAGCTGCACCAACTTGTTTAAAGATATTAAAGGCTAGTTTTAGAAAACAATTTGAAGAAATTTTAAAAGTTACCCAAAAAGGTATGGTCGAAGAAGTTGCTCCTGATTATTTTAAAACTGGAGAACAGGCTGAAGGCGCAAAGGCCTTTCTAGAAAAAAGAAAGCCAAATTTCAAAAAATTTAGATAATGAAAATTAAATCAATCAAAGCAATCACTTTGAGTATGCCGTTTAGCCATGGAGGAAAAAAGGTAATTTTTCATGGAAAAGAATGGAAAAGTTTAGAATTTAACTTAGTAAAAATTGAAACAGATAAAGGTATCACTGGTTGGGGTGAAGCCTTTGGTTATACAAGTTGGAAGGCAGTAAAAATAGCAATTGAAGAAATGGTGGCTCCTTTACTCGTTGGAAAAGATATGAGTAATATACCGAAACTTCTTTTAACTCTTCAAAAATCTTTGCACTTATTTGGTAGATACGGGATAACAATGTTTGCAATATCTGGTGTTGAAATTGCATTATGGGATGCTTTAGGCAAAGAAAAAAATAAGCCAATTCATGAATTGTTAGGAAAAAAAAATAAGGATCTATTTAAAGCCTATTCAAGTCTTTTTAGATATGGAGATCCAAAAATTATAGAGCAAAAATGTAGGCAATCATTAGATGATGGTTACCAAGCTATAAAACTTCATGAAATAGAAAATGATTGCATTGAAGCTGGAAGAAAAGGAACAGGTCATCTTCCTTTAATGTTAGATACTAATTGTCCTTGGACTTATGAAGAAACATTATCCAAAAAAGATTTTTTAAAAAGTATGAAACTAACTTGGTTGGAAGAACCTATTTACCCGCCAGAAGATTATGAAACTCTTGCAAAATTGAATAAAGAACTTGGAATACCCTTAGCCTGTGGGGAAAATGCGTGTACAGAATTTGAGTTTAAATCAATGATCAAACAAAAAGCAGTTACTTTTGTTCAACCATCAGTAATTAAAGTTGGTGGTATTTATGAGATGTTCAAAATAATCCAGCATGCAGAAAAAAATAATGTCTCTGTAATGCCTCACACTGCTTATTTTGGACCAGGTTTTTTAGCTACACTTCAATTAGCTTCATTAATGGAAAAAGATACCTATATTGAGAGATTCTATTTAGATATCGATCAAGAATTTTACCCTAATTTCAAAAAAGCATTAAATGGGAAATATAAATTACCTTCAGGACCAGGTCTTGGTATTGACTTAGATTATAATAAATTAAGTAAATATGAAATATAGATCTGTTTTATTCGTTCCAGGACATGAAGAAAAAAAAATTAAAAAAGCTTATACATTAAATGCAGATTTAATTGT
>CACJFE010000009.1 GCA_902592655.1 uncultured Pelagibacteraceae bacterium
TTAGACAAAGAAACTGGTGTTTCAATTATGAAAATAAATCAAAAATTAGACACTGGACCTTTTATGCTACAAAAGAAAATATCTATAAATGAGCAAGATGATTATGAGTCATTAAGCAACAAATTGTCGACTTTAGGATCTGATTTAATATTAAAATCGTTAGATTTAATTGAAAAAGGTGATTTTAAATTTATTGAGCAAGATAATTCAAAAGCAACTTATGCAAAAAAGATAGAAAAAAAGGAGTCGAAAATTGATTGGCTTATATCTGCAGAAAATATTTTAGCTCAAATTAAAGGTTTGAGCCCTTATCCGGGTGCTTGGTTTTACCATAAAAGCAATAGACTTAAAATCATCAAGGCTGAAAAGATTAATATGAATGGAAAAAGTGGGGAGGTACTAACTGAAGATCTTATCATCGCATGTGGTTTTGGATCCTTAAAGATTATTAAGATACAAAAGGAGGGAAAAAAAATTTTAGATACCAATGATTTCCTTTCTGGTTATAAAATTAAAAAAGGTGAATTTCTAACTTGAAAATAAATTATAAAATTACAATTGAATATTTAGGTAAAGGCTTTGTAGGGTGGCAAATTCAAAAAAAAGGTAATTCAGTACAATCCATCATAGAAAAGGCTTTATCAAAAGTATTAAAAAAGAATATAAAAGTAATCGGATCTGGAAGGACTGATGCAGGAGTCAATGCTTTAGAACAATCAGCTAATTTTTTTTGTGATAATAAGATAAAAAATTCGTTCAAATTTCTGACATCTGTAAATTACTTTTTATCAAAATTTCCAATATCGATTACTAGCATTAAGCGAAAAAAACTAAATTTTCACGCAAGGCACAGCGCTAAGAAACGTGTTTACGAATACGTTATTACTAATCGAAAATTTAAATTAGCATTAGATGAAAATAGAACTTGGTTAGTCAAAAATTTACTTGAGATAAAAAAAATGAAAAAGGGAGCAAATTATTTTTTAGGTACTCACAATTTTTCAGCTTTTAGAGCCTCAACTTGTTCAGCAAGCAACCCAGTAAGAAAAATTTCAAAATTTAACATTAAAAAAGTTAAAGATAAAATCTTTATCTTAGTAGAATCTAAATCTTTTCTTCAAAAACAAGTAAGATCAATGGTGGGTTGTTTAAAGTACGTAGGAGAGAATAAGTGGAAACCTGAAAAAATTAAAAAGATATTAAAATTAAAGAAAAGATCATTTTGTGCTCCTCCAGCCCCACCAGAAGGTTTATACCTAAAAAAAGTATTTTACTAAAAATTTACTATTTTAAAGTATTTTAAACTTACATTTTTCCATTTAAATTTTTTAACAAACGAAATTGATCTTTTTGAAAATTTAT
This sequence comes from uncultured Pelagibacteraceae bacterium, assembly GCA_902592655.1. GTDB lineage: Bacteria > Pseudomonadota > Alphaproteobacteria > Pelagibacterales > Pelagibacteraceae > Pelagilacustribacter. Next base: position 1,363 of record CACJFE010000009.1, read on the forward strand.
TCCATAAAACTTTTTTATTTTTTATTTCTACTATCTTCTTTATCAAATCTTCTTTTGATTTATAAATTAAAGCACTTTTACCAAAATTAACAGCTACCTGATTACTACAAATAACCGGTAGTCCATAAGACATGTAAGTTAAGACTTTTACCTGCACACCAGTAGCTATACTCAAATTTGCAACTCCACAAAAAGATTTTTTGACATACTTAGTTATGTTTTTTTGCGATCCAAGAATGATAACACTCTTATTTTTAGATAAATAATATTTATCAACTTTTTTTATATCTCCTATTACGCAAAATTTAATATCAGGAAGTTTTTTAAGAAGACCTGGTAAAATTTTTTTTATAAAATCTTTAACAGCAAGAATATTTGGAAGGTAATTTAAATTGCCAACAAATAATATATATGAATTTTTTGTTGAATAGTTTACAATTTTATTAATTTTTTCAACAGACTCGTCAACATGAAATAATTTGTCGTAAAATTTCTTTTTTACAGATAGCATTTCCTTTTTTGAAAATAATAGTACTCTCTCAAATGATGAAAAAATTTTTTCCTCAATTCTTTTTACGATTAGACTTTCCAGAAAATAAATATATTTAAGTGGATTTAAAATATTTAAGTATCTAAAAGTTTGTAAATAATTTTCTGAATACAAATCACCCATATCTAATATTGTCCTGCCATAATAGTTTTTTGGAAAATATGGATAAGATCTGATATGATGAAAAAAAATTAAATCGTAATTTTGTGAATTTTCATTAATAAAATTCTTCATAGAGTTTGAAAAAAAAAGACCAAATTGCAATGGTTCAAATTTAATAAGTGAAATAAAGCAATAAAATATTTTTTCTAAAATATTTGGCTGATCAAATGGTATTAAATTAATATTTTTATTTTTAACATGAGTTTTTTTTCCAAGGTAAACTAAATCTATTTTATATTTTTTTTTTAATACATTTATTATTTTAAACGATCTAATTACGTCACCCGAGTATCTACCAGAATAAGGATTTCTAGTTGAAATAAATAATATTTTTTTCATCTTTTTGATTTATTCTGTTTGGAAAGTTTACTTATTCTCCATCTTGATCCTTCTCTCACGATATAACCAACACATTTAGCGGAACCACATTTACATGGATATTGTTTGTAATCTTCGTCAAAACTGAACCCATAGTCATAAGATAACTCATCTCCTTTTTTAATGTTTCTCATTGCGTATATCCAAACTTTATTACCTGAACCAAAGACTTCACAATTTGGCTCACACGAATGATTAATTAGTCTAGCAATATTAAATTTAAAATCGCCATCCAAATCTAATTTTTTGTTTATATTAAAGAGATAAATTGCTTTGTTATTATCAAATTTGGGATCAGCCTCACTTTTTTTAGCTGATATGATCCTTCCTTTATATTCTATTATTCGCGTACCTTTTTTTATATCACGACAAGCATATAAACCCCTTTTATCTATTTTAGATTTTTTTATTTTGTAAAGCTTCACTTAAAGTACTCAACTAAAATATCATTGTAAATTCTTGTTAGTCTTTTTAAGTCAACTAAAGAAACACATTCATCAACTCTATGCATAGTTTTATTAACCAATCCAAATTCAAGACATGGAGAAATTTTTTTAATAAATCTTGCATCTGAAGTACCTCCAGTAGTAGAAAATTTTGGATCTATTCTTGTTATTTTCTTAATAATTTTTTTGGCCATCAATATTGTTTTGTTTGGCTTTGTTAAAAATGCTTCCCCATTAGAAATGTAATTAATTTTACATTTACATTTGTTTTTTTTACTAATTTTTTTTACAATTGAATTAATTTTCTTCTTCAATGAGCTAGAGGTATGTAAATTATTGTACCTGATATTGAATTGTGCTCTTGCTCTTGCTGGTATTACATTATGAGCTTTATTGTTCACATTTATTGACGTAAATTCTAAATTTGATGGTTGAAAATTTTTATTCCCTCTATCAAGTTTTTTCTCCTTAAGTTTTTTACATATAGCAACCAATGTGTTTATTGGATTATTTGAAAGGTGAGGATAAGCAATATGTCCCTGAATGCCAGCGATTTCAATTTTTCCTGACAAACTCCCCCTTCTTCCAATCTTAATCATCTCTCCAAGTTTATTCGGGTTAGTAGGTTCCCCCACGATACAAAAATCAATTTTTTCTTTTTTTCTTTTAAGGTAATCTACAACTTTCTTTGTACCATTTATTGCATAGCCTTCTTCATCACCAGTAATTAAAAAACTAATTGATCCATTAAATTTTTGGTTTTTTTCTAGAAATTTACTTACTGCTGCAGCAAAACAAGCAATGGAACTCTTCATATCATTGGCACCTCTTCCAATTAGATGGTTTTTTTTTACTATTGGTTTAAAAGGGTTAACAGTCCAATCTTTAAAATTTCCGGGCGGAACCACATCTGTATGTCCGGCATAGCAAATGTTTGGTCCTTTTTTTCCTATTCTCGCATAAAGGTTTTTTATTGGTTTACTTCCTTTATCTTTAAATTCTAGAATTTTACAATTAAAGCCTAACTTTTTTAATTTATTACTTAGAAATTTTATTGCTCCTGCATCTTTAGGGGTGACACTTGGAAATTTTATTAAATCTTTAGATAATTGTAATTCGTTAATTATAGTCATTAATCTCTTAGTAAGTCGTTTATAGAGGTTTTGCTCCTAGTTTTCTCATCAACTTTTTTTACTATAACCGCACAGTATAAAGAAGGTCCATTTGGGCTTGATTTATTAGGCATACTTCCAGGTACTACGACTGAATAAGCTGGAACTTTCCCGTATGATATTTTACCAGATGCTCTATCAATAATCTTAGTTGAGGCTCCAATATAAACACCCATCGAGATCACCGCACCTTCTTCTACTAAGACACCTTCAGCTATTTCAGACCTAGCTCCAATAAAACAATTATCCTCGATGATGACTGGTCCCGCTTGTAGAGGTTCTAAAACACCTCCTATTCCAGCGCCGCCTGATACATGACAATTTTTTCCAATTTGTGCACACGAACCCACAGAAGCCCAAGTGTCGATCATTGTTCCTTCATCTACATAAGCTCCTAAATTGACAAAACAAGGCATTAAGACAGCGCCTCTAGCTATATACGAACCCTTTCTGACAACTCCATTAGGAACGTGTCTATAACCAGCTTTTTTCCAATCGTCTTCGTTCCAAGACACTGACTTACCAGGGACTTTATCATACCAAGTGGTATATGGTCCTTTCGACATAGTCATTTTGTTAATTTTAAAACTTAATAAAATTGCTTTTTTGACCCATTGATTTACATGCCACGAACCGTCTCTTTTATTTGCCACTCTAATCTCCCCTTTATCAGTAAGTTCTATTGTTTCTTTGATAGCATTTAATACCTCTGTTTCAGATTTATCAGAGACATTTTGCATGTCCTCAAAAGCTTTGTTAATTATATTTTCAAGTTTTCCTGTATTCATTTATCTCCTTTAAAAAATTTGATAGTTTATCAATTTTATAGCTTATGAAATCTGCGTCCGAAAATTTTGAAGCCCAAGGCTCGTTATTTTTAATCCAAACTGTTTTCATACCCATTTCAAAAGCTGGTTTCAAATTTCTAGCTATATCCTCAAAGAATATACAATATTGTGGCTCAATTTTGTAACTTTCTACTAGTTTATGATAAGGCTCTTTTGAGGGTTTAGGAACAAATTCACAATCTCTTATATCAAATATACCGTCAAATAAGTGATCAATTCCTATCCTCCTCGTAACATTTTTTGCATGCTCTCTTGATCCATTTGTAAAAATAAATTTTTTACCCTCTAATTTTTCTATTTCATTCTCTAAAATTAAGTCTTTTTTTAAAAAACTCAGGTCTACATCATGAACAAATTCTAAGAATTCATTAGCGTTAATCTTATGATTTTTTATCATTCCATTTAATGTTGTATTATATTCTTCAAAGTAACTTTTTTGTATTTTTCTTGCTTGCTCAATGTCAACATCAAGTTTCTCAGAAATAAATTTTGACATTTTTTTATCCACTTGATCAAACACTTTTGTTGCACCATCATACAAAGTATTATCCAAATCAAATAGCCAATATTTTATTTTGTTTAAATCATTCATTTTCTTATAAGTGTGCCTGATCCAGTATCGGAAAATATTTCATGAAGTATTGAGTGGGGTTTTCTTCCATCAAGGATTACTACACCTCTAACTCCATTTTCAACTGCATTGACACAATTTTCAATTTTAGGAATCATTCCACCCTCCACTATCTTCCACTTGATCAAGTTTTCAAGGTCCAAAGGTTTAATCTCAGAAATAAGATTTTTTTTGTCATCATAAACTCCCTCAACATTTGTCATCAAAATTAATCTCCTAGATTTAAGTTTTTTGGCTATGGCACTTGCCGCAGTATCCCCATTGATATTAAATGTTTGATTATTATTTCCTTTACCTAAGGGAGCAATGATTGGAATTTTGTTTTCATTTAGAGTATTTTCAATCAAATTAATATTTATCTTTTTCGGGACTCCAACAAAACCTAATTCTTCCTTTTCAGGCTCAACCTCAATAGTATTATTTTTTTGTGTATGAAAAGAAATAGCTTCGCATCCAAGTTTTTTCAAAGAATTTACTATATCTTTATTGAAATCAATTAAAACTTTCTCAACAATATCAATTATACTTTTATCTGTAACCCTCAAGCCATTTATAAATTTTGAAACAATATTTTTTTTATCCAGCTCTCTTTTAATTCTTGGCCCACCTCCATGCACTACTATAATCGATAGACCTAATTTATTAAGCACATTTATGTCAGAAATAAAATTATTAAAAACATTTCTATCAATAAGAACATTACCTCCGTATTTAATTACAATTTTTTCATTTTGATATTTTGAAACATATTTTTGAACAATGTTTATATCTGGAGCTTTTTCAGGCCAAAACTTTTTTATCTCATCCAGAGAAAAATTATTTGGCATTTAATTGGTTTTTACTGTAGTTTTTTTCACAATTACGTACTGCTGCGCAATCGTTAAAATATTATTAATAGTCCAATAAACTACCAGACCTGAAGGAAATGATGCTAGAATTATTGTTAAGAATAGTGGAAAGAAAGCAAATATTTTTGCTTGAATAGGATCAGCAGGTGCTGGATTTAGTTTTTGCTGCACCCACATTGATGCTCCCATTAGAATTGGCCATATTCCAATAATCATAAAACCTGGAGGATCCCAAGGTATCAAACCGAACAAATTAAATAAGGAAGTAGGATCTTGAGCTGACAAATCTTTTATCCACCCAAAGAATGGTTGATGTCTCATCTCTAAAGAAATAAAAAGCATCTTATAAATTGCAAAAAAGAATGGAATTTGAATTAAAACTGGTAAACATCCAGAAGCAGGATTGATTTTTTCTTTTCTGTATAAAGCCATCATCTCTTGCTGTAACTTTACCTTATCCTCCTTGTGTAGCTCTTTTAGTCTCATCATTTCAGGCTGAACAGCCTTCATTTTTGCCATAGATCTAAATGAGAAGTTTGCTAATGGGAAAAAAATTAATCTTATAGCTATAGTCAGTAACACAATAGCTGTTCCAAAATTACCTGAAATTTTAAATAAGTAATCTATAACAAAAAATAAAGGCTTTGTGAAAAAATAGAACCATCCCCAGTCTATCACTAAATCAAATTTATTAATATTTTGGTCAGCTGCATATCCGTCGATAGTTTCTACTTCTTTGGCAGCAATAAATAATCTTAATTGGTTGGATCCCGTCGATGATTTTCCAATTTTAACAGGTTCATTGATAATATAATTTGCTTTAAACCCGTTATCGTAAAGGAATGTAGATTTAAAGTTTTTACCAGACTCTGGTACAAAAGCTGTCATCCAATATTTATCTGTTATTCCAAGCCATCCTTCATTAGAGTTTCTAACTATTTTTTTCTCCTCCACATCATCATAGTCATCTTCCTTTAGTTCGTCATCGAATACACCAATAAAACCCTCATGTTGAATATAAAAATTTTGAATATCATCAGGGATTTTATTTCTTGTCATCTGAGCGTAAGGAAATAGCTCGACAGGTGAATTAGAATTATTTTTTACTTGCTGTGATATTTTAAATAAATATTTGTCATCTAGCTCAATTCTTTTTTCAAACGTAACACCTTCTTTATTGTTCCATTGTAAAACGACAGGAGAGCTATCACTTAAAATATCATTACCTTTTACTGTCCATTCAGTCTCTTTTGTCGGAACTTTAATTTTACTTCTAATACTCGTCCAACCTGTCTCAATATAAAAACCGTTTTCAGTGTCAGAGGGATTTAAAAAAACAATATTTTTTTTATCTTCCACTTTTTGTTTATGTTTTTTAAAAGATATATCATCAATTAATCCACCTTTTAAATTAATTGAACCTATTACACTACCGTTTTCTATTTTAATTCTTTTACTAGTATTAATAGACTCTTCTCGGGTAATTTTTTTCATTATTTGAGGCTGACTGATTGTTGGAGCAACAGAGTTTTGTTTACTTTTTTGCTCAAATTTCTGATTTATTTGTTGTTCAGAAGTCTTTTTAGGAGTTTCAAAAAAAGCACCCCAGAAAAGTAAAACAGACATTGAAAGAGCAATAGCTACAAAAACATTTCTATCCATTATTGATTTCCTTTTTGTCATTTGGAGCTGGTACAAAATCTAAACCATGACCACCACCTAGCTTTTTAAATGGGTGACATTTTAAAATTCTTTTTGCCCCTAATTTGAATCCAATAATAAGACCATGGGCTTTTAAAGCTCCAATGAAATATTCCGAACAGGTAGGTAAAAATCTGCATCTGTTTCCCAACAACGGTGAAATAAAATATTGATAAATTTTGATAATAATAATTAGAATTTTTGTCATTTTATTTTTTTATTTTACTAAAACTTCTCTCCATTGACCGCAAAAGCGCATCATGTTTTTGAGTATAAGCTTTAGACTTACCGAAAACTATATAAGTGTAATCTTTATTAATTGCACCCTTTTTTTTCAATAATTTTTGAACTATTGCTTTTAATTTTCTTCTAATTTTGTTTCTTTTAACAGCATTTCCAATTTTTTTTTTCATAACGAAACTAATGAGTAAATTTGATTTATATTTTGGTTTAAAAAAGTTTTTTGCTACAAAAATAGAAAAAAATTCAGTATGAACTTTTCTTTCTTTAAGAGCTTTTTTAAACTGGTTGCTTTTTTTTAAACTTTCAAGCTTAACCATTAAAATTTACGTTGATAAAGTTTTTCTTCCTTTAGCTCGCCTACGGGAAATGAGCTGTCTGCCGGTCTTAGTGGCCATTCTTGCACGAAAACCGTGTCTTCTTTTTCTTACTAAATTACTGGGTTGATATGTTCTTTTCATAAATATTTTAAGGTATATATTTTAAATGTTGTCTGATGTACAGGTAAATTATGGGTAAAAATTTAAAAATATTTTTAGGTATTTCCTATTTACTCATATTGATTAGTTTCCTTTATTTTATTTTCACAAATATTGAAATAGGAAGGCTAAACGATTTTACCTACTACAAAGAATTACAATCTAGTTTAGAAAATTTTATAAGTACAAACATCATAAATAATCTTATTTATTTTTTCTTTTTTGCTATAATTTGGGTAGCGCTTCTTGGTTTTGGATCACCACTATTGATAATTTCTGGAATACTATTTGGTCAAATAATAGGAACCTTAATTTCTGTTATTTCAATTTCCGTAGGTGCTTTAGCACTATACTCTATTGGCAATTTCTTTTTTAGAGATTTAGTAAAATCAATCTTGGAAAAAAAATTTGAAAAATACATCAAATTATTTCAGAAAAATGAATTTTACTATTTTTTTATATATAGATTTATAGGAGGTTTAGGTGTTCCATTTGGACTACAAAATTTAATCCCCATATTGTTTGGTATGAACAAAATGAATTATTTTCTATCAAGTTTTTTCGGATTTATTCCTGGTTTTTTTATTTTTAATACCATTGGAGCTGGATTAAACTCTTATATAGCCAAAGCAGAAAATTTTAGTGTGATAGATTTAGTATTTACACCAGAAATTTATTCACCAATACTTATGTTTTCTGTTTTAATGATATTATCTTTAATAATAAAAAAAAAATTTTTTAATGGAGCGAATTGATAAAAATATTCTGTCTGAAGACTTAAGCCCTTATCTTAAGCAACATAAAGATAATCCTGTAAACTGGCAAACTTGGTCAAAATTTTCTCTTGAATTTGCAAAAAAAAATAAAAAACCAATATTACTTAGCATTGGATATTCCAGTTGTCATTGGTGCCACGTGATGGCACACGAAAGTTTTGAAGATGATGAAACTGCGAAAATAATGAACGAATTGTTTGTTAATATAAAAGTTGATAGAGAAGAAAGACCAGATTTGGATTTTATATTTCAAAGCTCTTTTCAATTATTTAATCAGACTGGTGGAGGTTGGCCTTTAACAATGTTTTTAGATGAAAATGCCATTCCATTTATGGCAGGTACTTATTTCCCAAAAAATTCTAATCAAGGATTGCCATCTTTCAAAGAAGTCCTTCAAAAAGTTTCAGATACTTACAAACAACAAAGAGAAAAAATAATAGAACAAAAAAATTTAATTATAAAAAGCTTAAATTTAAAAAAAAATTCTGTTCTAAATCAAGACCTTGAACCTATACTAGACATTTCTTTGAAAAATTTAGATCCAATAAAAGGTGGATACAATGGAGCTCCTAAATTTCCAACTTTTAATCTATTTGAAACATTACTCTATTTTTATAACAAATCTAATGATAAAAAGTATTTCAAACCAGTGGAGCTAATCATTAAACAACTTTGTTCTAAAGGAATTTATGATCATGTAGAAGGCGGAATAGCGAGATACACTGTCGATGAAAATTGGATAATACCACATTTTGAAAAGATGCTTTATGATAACACACAATTTATTTTGCTTTTATCAAAATATTGTAAAATCAACAGAGAAACCTATTTTAAAGAAAAATTAGAGCAAACAATTGAATTTCTTAAGAAAAATTTTTTAAATAAAGATGGTTTTTTAGGATCTGCGCTTGATGCTGACAGTGAGGGCGTAGAAGGTAAATATTATACCTATGCATACGAGGAAATAAAAGATATCAAAAATATTGAAAAATATTTTGAAATTAAACCTCAGGGTAATTGGGAAAATAAGATCATTTTAATTGAAAAAGAGATAGCAAACAGAGAAATTTTAAACAAATTACTTCAAATCAGATTAAAAAGAAAAAAACCATTTTTTGACGATAAAACTCAATTAGATTTAAATTGTTTATGGTTAAGTTCATTAGTTGCATCTGATGAAATTTTACCGAATAAAGAATACTTAAAATTAGCAGAGAAATTTTTTCTTAAGATTGAAAAAAAATATATAAACAACAAGATTTATCATAGCTATTCAGAAGGTATTGTTTTTATTGAGGATTATGCTTTTTTAATAAATGCTCTCAACGATCTTTACGATAAAACGATGAACTTTAAATACAAAGACTTAGCAAAAAAATTTTCCCAAGAGGCATTAGAAAAATTTTATCTAGCCGAAAAAAATATTTTTCAAAAAAATCCTGTAAACAATAATGATATTTTTTTAAAACCTATCGATATAGGCGATAATACAATTCCTAATGGTAACGCAATGATGCTAATAAATTTTATAAGATTAGGAATGATGGACGAGGCAGAAAAATTATGTATTAGCTTGAACGGTTATCTAAATATTTATAAAAATCATATGATGACATCTTTAAAAGCCATTGATTATTTTAATAATATTAAAGATGGAAAAAATTGTAATGAAAGAGGATGTAGAATAGATGATAAGAAAAATTAATTGGGTGATTTGGTTAATATTAGTAATTTTATGGAATTATGGATTTCCACAAGCTTCACCTTTCCAAGATGTAATAGTTGCCGTAATTTTGTCGATATTTTTTATAATTATTCAACTGCTTCAATCAAGATACTTGCAAAAAAGTAGCTCAAGAAGTAAATTCTGATAATAATGAAGGAGCGCTTAATATGGGAATTCACTATGATTACAAGTCTACACGCGGCGATAAAGCTATGAAAAAAGAGGCTAAGAGAAAAGCTCGTATAGAACAAAGAAGAGCAAAAAGATTAAGCGCTAATCCAAAAGAGGATGAGGGGAAAAATATGCATGATATAAATAAACCCATCACTTTAGAGGATCTAACGAATCCAGATAAAAATTAAAGCTTTAATGAAATCTTTTGTGAAGAAAGATTCTTTATTCAAGAAACGCGAATATGCTCTTAAAAAAAACTTGAAGAAAAGGAAAAAAAGTAAATCGTCAATAAAAATAAAAAATGCCAGTTCTTTCAGATAAATGGATAAAAAAAAATGCTAAGTTAAAAGGTATGATCAAACCTTTTGTAAGCAAACAAATTAGGAAAGGTAAGATATCTTTTGGATTATCCTCGTATGGCTATGATGCTAGAGTTTCTAACGAATTTAAAATATTTACCAATGTTAACTCTGGTGTCGTTGACCCAAAAATTTTCAAAAAAGAAAGCTTTATTACAAAAATTGGCAAAGAATGCATAATACCTCCTAACTCTTTCGCGCTTGCTAGGACTATAGAATATTTCAAAATACCAGATAACGTACTTGTTATATGTTTAGGTAAATCGACTTATGCAAGATGTGGAATTATAGTTAATGTTACTCCTCTAGAACCTGGTTGGGAAGGTCACGTTACATTAGAATTTTCCAATACCACACCTCTTCCTGCTAAGATATACGCTAATGAAGGTGTAGCACAATTTGTATTTATCCAAGGAAATGAAAAACCAGAAATAACATATGCAAAAAGAAAAGGTAAGTACATGAAACAAAAAGGCGTAACTCTCCCAAAAGTATAACATTTCTTTCATGCAAAAACTTTTAATTAAAGGAAAGAATGAAATATCTGGATCAATTAAGATATCTGGCTCTAAAAATGCGACTTTACCAATATTAGCAGCATCTATTTTAGCTAAAAATATTACTTTAAATAATGCACCGTTTGTAAAAGATATTTTTACAATGATTGAACTATTAAGATTTATTGGAATAGATATAAAAATTGAGAGTAAAAAAAAGAATATAAAGTTAATAAATAAAAAAAAAAGCATTAATACTTTAGCACCATATAAGTTAGTTAAAACTATGCGTGCCGGAGTTTTAGTTCTTGGACCGCTTTTAACAAAATATAAAAAAGCAAAAGTGTCACTACCGGGTGGTTGTGCAATTGGGACAAGACCAGTAAATTTACATTTGTTCGCTCTTAAAAAACTAGGAGCGGATATAAAAATTAAAGATGGTTATATTATCGCAGATGCTAAAGATGGATTGATTGGTACAAAAATTAAATTTCCATCCATTTCTGTAGGAGCAACAGAAAACGCTTTGTTAGCAGCATTTGGTGCGAGGGGAAAAACAATATTAAATAACTGTGCTATTGAACCAGAGGTATTAGATTTAGTCTCATTTTTAAAAAAATTAGGCTGCAAGATACATATAGAAGGAAGAAAAATTATTGTTGAAGGAATAAAAAAGATAAAAAATAAAATTAAACATAAAGTTATTTTTGACAGGATTGAAGCAGGAACATATTTAGTTGCTGGAGCTTTAATAGGCAAAAAGGTAGTGATAAATAATATTTATAGTAAAATTTTTAAAACTGAAATTGACCTTTTGAAAAATATGGGAGTTAGAATACATACCCAAAAAAACTCCATAACTGTTTTAAAATCAAAAAAATTAAAAAAAATTAATATTTCTACTAAACCTTATCCAGGATTTCCAACAGATCTTCAGGCTCAATTTATGGTTTTAATGACTCAAGCAAACGGTTTGTCAAAGATTAAAGAAAACATATTTGAAAATAGATTTATGCATGTTCCTGAGTTAAAAAGGATGGGTGCAAAAATAGAAATTAAAAATAAAACAGCATATGTCTTTGGCCCCACAAAATTAACCGGCGCAGAAGTAATGGCTACTGATTTAAGAGCTTCGGTAAGCCTAGTTTTAGCAGGACTGATTGCAGATAATAGGACAATAGTTAATAGAATTTATCATTTAGATAGAGGTTACGAGTTTTTAGAGAGCAAACTTAAAAAATGTAAAGCTAAAATTAAAAGAATTTAATATGAAAGCCAAAAATTTAAAATTAATCGCTCGAACTGAAGACGACCTAAGAGTAATTTCTGCTCACTTACAAGATGCAATAGCTAATGTGCTTGATATTGCAAACTTAGAAAAGAATAAAATTTTTCTTATGCAATTAAATAGATTCATGTGGGAAGATGTTGAAAAAGGTGTATTTAGAAAAAATAAAAGAATTAGAACAGTCCTAAAATTCGAAAACGTTGTAAAAGTACATTCAAAAAATATTAATCAGTTAAAAAAAGATCAATTTTTAGATTTTCTAACTATTGAAACTAATCAAATGCCTGATAATAACTATGAAATGAAAATAGTTTTTGCAGGAGACTCTATAATTAAAATTATTTCAGAAGTTATAGAGGTCACTTTAGATGATCAAGGCAAAGCATGGGAAACAAAAAATGTACCAAAACATGGGGTAGTGTGATGTTGAAATTTTTCAATACCGATCAGCAATCTTTTTTGAGAAAATTAGATATAATATTAAGTAAAAGAAAACTAGACCAAAGAAAAAAATCGTTTAATATCAAAAAAATTTTATTAGATGTTAAAAATCAAGGTGATAAAGCTGTTATCAAATATGAGTTAAAATTTTCTAAAATTAAATCAAAATCTAAAAAGCTAAGATTTACTACGGAAGAAATAAATAAAATTTCAAAATTTATCGATAAAGATTTAAAAAAATCAATTGACCTAGCTTATACTAGAATTAAAAGATTTCACTCTAAACAAAAATTTACATCCTTTAAGTTTATCGATACTTTTAAAAATAATCTTTCATATAAGTATTCTCCTATTAATAAGGTTGGAGTTTATGTGCCTGGAGGAACAGCTAGCTACCCAAGCACTGTATTAATGAATTGTATACCTGCTAAAGTAGCAGGGGTAAAAGATATCTATCTTACAACTCCAGCTTTTGGATCAAAAGTAAATCCTGCAATTATTTATGCCGCAAAAAAATGTGGCGTAAAAGAAATATATAGAACAGGGGGAGCGCAATCGATTGCTGCTTTTACTTATGGAACAAAAACTTTTAAAAAAGTTAATAAAATCGTTGGTCCAGGCAATGCGTTCGTAGCAGCAGCTAAAAAAGAAGTTTATGGAGATGTTGGAATTGATATGGTCGCAGGTCCCTCTGAAGTGACTATAATTGCTGATAAAGACTCCAACCCTACATGGATAGCTTCAGATTTAATAGCTCAGGCTGAGCACGATATATTTGCACAATCAATATTAATTTCTAATAGTAAAGATTTAATTAAGTCGGTAAATTTGAGACTTAAAGAGCAATTAAAAAATCTTCCTAAAAAAAAAATTGCATCGACAAGTATTAAGAATTATGGTCTGGCAATTTATGCTAACAATCAAAAAAAAATTATAGATACAGTAAATACTATAGCGCCCGAACACTTAGAAATCGATTTTAAAGATACCAAAAAAATCTTGAAAAAAATTAATAACGCTGGTTCAATTTTTATCGGCAAATTTTCTCCAGAAGCAATAGGAGATTATATTGCTGGTCCCAACCACGTTTTACCCACTTCTGGTTCAGCGAAATTTTCATCTGGCTTATCAGTAAGCGATTTTTTAAAACGTCATTCCCTTATAAAAATAACAAAAACAGGTATTGAAAGATTGGGTCCATCAGTTATAAATTTAGCCAAGCATGAAAATTTACATGGTCATGCAAATTCGATAAAAATAAGACTGAAGAAGGAAAATTAATTGGCAAAACAAGAAACTTTAGAATTCAAAGGAAAGGTAACCGAATTGTTACCTAATGCTATGTTTCGAGTAAAATTAGAAAATAATCACGAAATTTTAGCTCACACAGCTGGTAAATTAAGAAAGAATAGAATAAGAGTTCTTGCTGGAGATAATGTAATGGTTGAAATGACACCATACGATCTTACTAAAGGCAGAATAACTTTTAGATTTTAGGCCTTGTAGCTCAGTAGTAGAGCAGTACCCTGAAAAGGTATGTGTCGTAAGTGCGATTCTTACCAAGGCCACCACCAAGCTATTAAAGCACATCGAAATAATTAAATAAATCTGTTAAAAATATTTTATGGCTAATCAAGTTGGACTATTTTGGTTAAAAGATGATTTTAGGATAAAAAAAAATTATGCTCTGATAGAAGCTACAAAAAGGCATAGAGAAGTAGTAGCATTTTTTTTATACAAGAAGAGTAAATACGACCTTCAAGAAGCTCAAAAATGGTGGGTAGGAAAGTCTTTAATTGAATTTAAGAAAAAATTAATTGGATATAATATTAACTTAGAAATTATCTCAATCGAGTCTTACAAATCTTTTTTTGAAAAACTTTTTAAGAAAAAAAACTTTTCTATTTACTGGAATAGAACGTATGAGCCTAGTTATTTAAA
>CACJFE010000010.1 GCA_902592655.1 uncultured Pelagibacteraceae bacterium
TCTCCAGAAAATAGGTAACCAAAATCATTTGGTTCAAAAGCTAATTGTTGATTATTTTTATCGAGCTCTTCAATTATTTCTCTTAAAGGAGTGCCTGCTTTAACTTTGATATAAAGCTCCTCAGGCTTGTAATCAATTATCCCCTTATATTCTGATAGATCTATAGTTTTCTCAGATTGAAAATTTCTTCCGATTTTATTTCAACAGGTAATATTGGTTGTATGACACAAATATCAGCTGGTACTCGAATACCAATTATTCATACTGTAGAGTTACTTGATTGGTTTACCGGAGGACCCAAGCCGTATAAACTAAATAATTTTTAAAATGAAAAAAAAAATTTTCGTTACAAGAAAACTTCTCAAAGAAAATGAGGAGAAACTTAAAGAATTATTTGAAGTTACTTTAAATAATGACGATAAGATTTATAAACCTCAAGAAATAATAGATGGCTCCAAAAATTTTGACGGGATATTAAGTTCTGTTTCTGATCCTATCAGCGCTGATACCATTTCAAAACTTTCGAGTTCAATAAAAATTATTGCTAACGGTGCAGTTGGTTTTGGAAATATAGATATAAAAGCTGCAAAAGAAAAAGGAATTACTGTAACGAATACACCCGATGTACTTACAGATGCTACAGCAGATATTCAGATTTTACTTTTACTAGGTGCTTCTAGAAAAGCTTATGAAGGACGTTTAGCAGCTGAAACTCAAAATTGGAAATGGTCATGGGATTTTTTGTTAGGAAAACAAATGTCAAATAAAAAACTAGGAATACTAGGAATGGGCAGAATAGGTCGGGCAGTTGCTAAAAGAGCTAAGGCTTTTAATATGGAAATTCATTATCATAATAGATCTAAACTTTCGCCGGAATTGGAAGATGGAGCAATTTATCATAAAGATTTAAAAAGCCTTTTTAAACAAAGTGAATTTTTATCAATCAATTGTCCTGCAACCCCAGAAACAACAAAACTTGTGAATAAAGAAACGCTAAGCTATCTAGAAGAAAATACTGTTATAGGTAACGCAGCAAGAGGAGATATAGTTGACGATGATGCTATGATCGAAGCATTGAAAAGCGGAAAAGTATTCGCTTACGGTTTAGATGTTTACAATGGTGAGCCAAAAATTCATCCAGAATATTTGAAGTTAAAAAATATTTTTTTACTTCCACATTTAGGAAGCGCAACTAAAAGGACTAGGTGGGATATGGCGTTTAGGGCTACAAAAAATTTAGAGGACTTCTTCTCTGGAAAGAAACCACAAGATCAAGTTAATTAGCACACTTGTAGATTGAATCTATTATTTTTACTTTAAAATTATTCTAAAATATATCGAGACTCTGATTTGAGATTGTGCTTAAATATTTCAGTTAATTAACTAACGGAGGACATATGTCAAAAATAAAAAAAGGAGTAAAAACTCCATCAAGACGTAAGTTCTTTAAAGCAGCGGCAGCTACGGGTGCAGCAGCAGCAGCAACAGTTGCAATGCCTAACATTGCATTTGGTGCTCCGCAAACTTTAAAGATGCAAGCGGCTTGGCCGTCAGGCGCTAACATTTTCTTTGAAATGGCTGGCGACTACGCAAAAATGGTAGGCGACATGTCTGGAGGTGAATTAAAAATTGATCTTCAGCCAGTTGGAGCTGTAGTTAAGACTTCGGAAATTGGACAAGCAGTAAGTTCAGGTGTACTTGATATGGGACACTGGGTAACAGCTTACTGGTATGGAAAAAATCCAGCAGCTTCTCTATTCGGTACTGGTCCGTCATACGGAATGTCATCTCAAGAAATTATGGGATGGATAGAGTATGGTGGAGGTAGAAAACTTTATGACGAAACACTTGCAAAAGTTGGTTTCGATTATATTGGTTTCTTCCATATGCCAATGCCTGCACAGCCTTTTGGATGGTTCAAAAAGAACGTAACAAAAGTATCTGATGTAAAAGGTATGAAGTACAGAACAGTAGGATTAGCTACTAACGTATTAACAGCAATGGGAATGGTTGTAAGACAATTACCAGGTGGTGAAATTCAGCCTGCAATGAAGACAGGTTTGATTGAAGCTGCTGAGTTTAACAACCCAACATCAGACTCTCAATTTGGTATGCAAGACGTTTCTAAACATTATCACTTAGGAAGCTTCCACCAATCACAAGAGATGTTTGAAATCCCGGTTAATAAGAAGACATTTAATGGATTATCGCCTAAACATCAGGCTATTCTAAAAAATGCTGCTTATGCTGCGAACAGTGATAACTACTTTAAAGCATTAGTAAGATACTCTGCTGACTTATCTAAATTGATGAACCAGCACAAAGTAAATGTGTATCAAACGTCAGATGCGATCTTAGCTCAACAGCTAAAAGGTTGGGATAAAGTAATTGGTGATTTCAATAAGAAAGATCCATTCTTTAAAAAGATTGTAGACTCACAAAAGGCTTATGCTAAGAGAGTTATGAAATACTTACTCATGAACCAACCTAATTACAAGTTGGCTTACGAGAATGAGTTCGGTTCAATAGCAAAAGTTAAAATTTAATTATATTTTAAACATAAAAGGGGGTGTATTTGCGCCCCCTTTTTTTATGGAAATTATAAAAAAATTAGAATAGTTTAAAATTTCATGAGAGGATTTATTCATTTTGCAGATACTTTAAGTACTTCCGTAGGAAAGGCATTTTCATGGTGTATCGTAATTTTAATGGGAGGAACTTGTTATGAAGTAGTTATGGCATATGCTTTCAATGCTCCTACCTTATGGAATTTCGATTTTAGTTTACAAATGTATGGCGCAATTTTTATGATGGCAGGCGCATACACTTTATCTACAGAAGCTCATGTAAGAGGTGATGTAATTTACAGACTTTTTAAACCAAGAACACAAGGTTACATAGATTTAATTTTATATTTTATTTTTTTCTTTCCTGGAGTTCTTGCTTTAGCTTTTTATGGTTATGAATATGCTTCGCTTGCTTGGAAGATAAAAGAAACAAGTTGGAATAGTCCAGCTCAAATCCAAATTTATATGGCGAAATCTTTGATACCTGCAGCAGGAATTTTATTAGTTATCCAGGGTATTAGCGAAGTTTGTAGAGCAATTATTTGTATTCAAACCGGACACTGGCCTGCTCGAATGGTAGTAGCAGAGGAGACAGAAAAAATGTTAATGCGAACTTCACAAGACGAGGATCAAAAAGATGTTATTTAGTTTAACCAATCCAGAAATAGCAATTTTAATGATGTCAATTTTCTTATTTGCTGTACTGCTAGGTTTTCCTATCGCATTTACTTTAATGGCGATGGGAGTTGG
Organism: uncultured Pelagibacteraceae bacterium; assembly: GCA_902592655.1. Classification (GTDB taxonomy): domain Bacteria; phylum Pseudomonadota; class Alphaproteobacteria; order Pelagibacterales; family Pelagibacteraceae; genus Pelagilacustribacter. The sequence continues at coordinate 3,318 of CACJFE010000010.1, forward strand.
TTTTGGTTACTACGCTTATTTTGATCCCACTAGAATGGAACATATTTTTGATAATAGAATTTTCCAATTATTTGTTCAGAACACTTATACAGTGATGGATAATACTGTTTTAACCGCAGTCCCACTCTTCTTATTTATGGGCTACTTAGTTGAGAGAGCTGGAATAGTTTCTAGATTGTTTTTTGCGATCAGACTAGCATCTCATAGATTACCAGCTTCCATGGCTGTTGCCGCGCTTGTTACTTGCGCTTTATTTTCAACAGCGACAGGAATTATTGGTGCTGTTGTTACACTAATGGGATTACTTGCATGGCCCGCAATGATAAGGGCAGGATATGATAAAAAATTTGCCTCAGGAGTAATTTGTTCTGGTGGATGTTTAGGAATTTTGATTCCTCCAAGTATCATGTTAATTGTTTACTCAGTTATTGCTCAGCTTTCACCTTTAAGATTGTTTGCAGCAGCAATTTTCCCAGGATTATTATTAGCTGGTCTTTATATAATGTACGCAGTTACACTTGCTTATTTTAATCCATCAATAGCGCCTAAACCTCCAAAAGAAGATATTCCGCCAAGATCTGAAATTTTAAAAGAGGTTATGGTTTCGTTCTTACCACTTTTCTCATTAATAGTATTAGTATTAGGAACTATTTTAGGAGGACTTGCTACACCTGCAGAGGCTGCAGCAGTAGGCGCCTTTGGTGCATTAGTACTTTCTTATTTTTACAAGACTTTAAAATGGAAAAATTTTAAAGAGTCTGTATTTCTAACAGCAAAGACAACTGCAATGATAATGTGGTTATTCATTGGCTCTTGGACTTTCGCATCTGTTTTTTCTTACTTAGGTGGCCATGAAGTTTTTGAACATTTCTTTAAATCAATGAATTTACAACCATGGCAATTCTTAGTAATCACACAAATAATTATTTTCTTATTAGGTTGGCCACTGGAGTGGACGGAAATTTTAATTATATTTGTTCCAATATTTTTACCTTTAGTAGCTTTCTTCGAGGTAAATCCTTATTTTTTCGCAATGCTTATCGCTTTGAATTTACAAACTTCATTTTTAACACCGCCGATGGCAATGTCCGCCTACTATTTAAAAGGTGTCCAATCTAAAAATGTAGAGTTAATGGAAATATTTAGAGGCATTATGCCTTTCCTAGGTATTGTTATATTTGCTATGTTTTTAATGTATCTATTTCCAGGAATAGCTCTTTGGTTGCCAGATACATTATTCGCTAATTAACAATTTAAATGATAGACGTTACATCTTTAAGTGCTTACGATTTATCGCAAAAACTTCATTCTGGTGAAATTTCTTCTTTAGATCTTTGCAAAGCTTATTTAGATAGAATTAAAAAATTTGAAAAAGATGTTCAGGCTTGGCAATTTTTAGACAAAAAACTTTTATTAGAAAAAGCTGAAGAAGCTGACATTTATAGAAAATCTGGAAAACCTCTAGGGCCATTGCACGGTATGCCAGTTGCAATCAAGGATATTATAGGCACGTATGATATGCCAACTGAATGTGGGACAGTCTTTAGAAAAAAAATGTCTAATTCACAAGACTCAGAAATTGTAAACTTATTAAAAAATTCAGGGGCAATTATCATGGGTAAAACTGTTACTTGTGAACTTGCATATATACATCCATCTAAAACAAAAAATCCTCATGATTATTCAAGAACCCCAGGAGGATCATCAAGCGGCTCAGCAGCTGTTGTTGCGTCACACATGGCACCTTTGTCAGTTGGTTCTCAAACAGGTGGATCAGTAATTAGACCAGCGTCATATTGTGGTGTAGTTGGATATAAACCATCGTATGGATTAATCTCTAGAAACGGTGTTTTAAAAGTTTCAGACAAACTTGATACAATGGGCGTATTTGGTAAAAGTGTAAAAGATGTTGCATTATTAGCTAAATCACTAATAAGAAAAGATTTACATGACCCCTCAACAATTTATTTCGCTGCTGATAACATGATTCAGGAATGTGAGAAAGGACCAGTTTTTGATCCAAAGTTTATTTTTTATAAAACGAAAAATTGGAAAAATATAAATAAAAAATCACAGCAGGCTTTTGAATTCTTAATTAAAAACTTCAAAAAAAACATAGAGGTTTTTGATACACCGTCATACTTTGACGATATACCAAAGTATCATCAAATCATTCATGAAGTTGATATGGCAAATAATTTTCAAGTTTATTATAAAAAAGATAAAACTAAACTCTCAAAAGAAATAAGAGAAGCTATCTCTAGAGGATTAAAATATTCAGCAAAAGAATACGGCGATGCTTCGGATTTTATGAAACAAAGTTATGAGTCCTATAAAGAAGTTTTTGAAGATTACCACGGAATTATTACTCCATCATCAAGCGGAGTTGCTGACAAAGGATTAAAATCTACTGGAAGTGCGGACTTCCAAAAAATCTGGACTTATCTTGGTTTGCCCACAATTTCATTACCTTTACTTACAGGAGAAAATGACTTACCATTAGGAGTTCAGTTAGTAGGTGATAAACTTGATGATTTAAGATTTTTAGGTACAGCTAACTGGCTTGAGAAAAATTGTAGAGATGAAGGATAAAATTACAATAATAGTCGGCGTTGGTCTTTGTACCCTTTTTTTAATTGGTTTAGCCACAACATTAACTAGATCAATGATGATAGGATTTTTTGATGTGCTTCCTGTTTATATCTTAATGGGTTTGGTAATTGCAATGATGTTCTATGAAGCCTTCATTGACAAAAAATAATCCTTACGCTCCTTATTTACTTTTGTTAATCCAGCCAATTTTTATGGCTACAAACACTATTGTTGCAAGAGGGGGCGTTGAGTCAGTACCTCCTATTTCTCTAGCATTTTGGCGATGGCTTACTGTATTCATTATATTATTTCCATTTTTTTTTAACGAAATTTTAAAAAATAAAAAAGACTTTAATAAAGAGTTTTTTAAGCTTTTTTTCTTAGGCTCAATGGGTTGCGGTATATGTGGGGCTTTTCCAAATCTTGCAGGCATGACTACAACAATGGCGAATATTGGAATAATCTATACTTCTTCACCAGTAATAATAATTTTTTTATCAATTTTATTCTTTAAAGAAAAAATTAATTTTTTCAGGATATTGGGCTTGTTAATTTGCATTTCAGGCGTTTTTACAATCATATCTAAAGGCAATTTAGATTTTTTAATCAACTTAAATTTTACTATAGGTGACTTATGGGTTTTAGGTGCAGCTTTAGGTTGGGCTCTTTACTCAATTTATTTATTAAATTGGAAATCAAAATTTAGTTTAATGGCTCGATTTACTTTAATCGCAATGTTTGGATTTATTTCACTTTTCCCTTTTTTTGTTTTAGAAAATATTTACTTTGCCAAGACTAACTACAATCAGACATTTTTGTTCTGGATTATATTTGCTGCTATTTCTCCTAGTATTATTGCTTTCTCATTATATACACGGTTACAAAAATATGTTGGTGCATCATTTGCAGGGTTTACTTTATATTTATTTGCAGTTTATGGATCTATATTTGGAATTATAATTTTTGAAGAACCACTTCTTAGTTTTCATTACTTAGGTGGCTTACTGGTCTTCACTGGAGTTTATTTCGCTAGGAAAAAAGTATGAAATATCTTTATTTAACTTTATCATCAATTATATTAGCTTACATCATAATTGTACTTTTTACTTATTTGTACCAAAGAAAATTACTTTATCATCCAAGTGAAAATAATTATACGGGAGATGAAATTCAATTTGAGTATAAAGAAGTTTTTATTGAGGTTGATAAAGATATAAAACTTAAATCATGGTTTTTGGAAAAGGACTTAAAAAAATATAACACAATTTTATACTTTCATGGCAATGCAGGTGATCTAACTAATAGGGTTCATAAGCTTAATGAATTAAATAGATTTAATGTAAATATTCTTATTATTTCGTGGAGAGGATTTAGTGGTAATCCAGGCAAACCTACAGAAAAAAATTTGTACAATGATGCTAGAAAATCTGTTGAATGGCTCAATAAGGCTGGAGTTATAAATAAAAACATAATTCTATATGGTGAGTCACTAGGCACAGGTGTTGCCACAGAGTTGGGCCAGGACAATTCTTTTGCTGGCATTGTTTTAGAGTCACCTTTTACCTCAATTGCTGATGCAGCAAAAATTTATTATCCCTATTTACCTATCGATTTATTGATTAAAGACAGGTACGACTCCTCAAAAAAGATTAAGAATATAAATATTCCTATTTTGATTATGCACGGTAAGAAAGATGATGTTGTTCCTTTTAAAATGGGTGTAGACCTATTTGAGAAGGCCAATAACCCAAAATTCAGTTACTTTTCTGATAACGATGATCATATGATGGAATTTAATGATCAACTAATGAATGCTTTAAAAAAGTTTTTAGTTTTCAATACCTAAAAGAGCTTTTGAAAAATATTCAGCATTGAAAGGTTGCAAGTCATCCTCTTTTTCTCCCATTCCGATAGCAACAATAGGTAAATTATACTTCTTACAAATAGCAAGGACTACTCCCCCTTTAGCAGTGCTATCAAGTTTTGTAATTATAAGCCCCGTCAGATTATGTATTTTACTAAACTCTTCAACTTGATTTAATGCATTTTGGCCAGTAGTTGCATCAAGAACTAGAATTACTTCGTTTGGAAAAGACTCATCAATTTTTTTCAAGACATTAATAATCTTTTTGTATTCTTCCATTAAATTTTTTTTATTTTGTAGTCTTCCTGCTGTGTCTATTAAGGCGATATCAATTTCATTTTTTTTTGCAAATTCTGCAGTTTTAAAAGCAACAGAAGCTGGGTCACTATTTATTTCTGACTTAATTATATCTACTTTTACTTTTGCAGCCCAAACTTGAAGCTGATCTATGGCTGCTGCTCTAAAAGTATCTGCAGCTCCAAAAACAACGGATCTATTATTGTCTTTAAAATACTTTCCTAGTTTTCCGATACTTGTTGTTTTTCCAACGCCGTTCACACCAGATACAACAATTACGGCAGATTTTGCATTCCCCATTAGGCTTAAGTCTTTTTCGTACTTTTGGAGATTTATCGCTAACTTATCAGCTAAGAGTTTTAAAATCTCTTTGTGATCATCTAATTTTTTATCAACTTTAAAGTTTTCGAAATCTTTTCTAAGCTCTTTTGCTACATCAACACCGGCATCGGAAGAAATGATTAATTCCTCAAATTCTTCAAGTATGGTGGAGTCAACTTTTTTTAGAGAAAAAATATTTTTAAAGCCGCTTGATAGGCTCGATGAACTTTTTTCAAGTCCTGATTTAAACTTATCAAAAATTCCCATTTTATATTTCTACTTTTATATTCTTTATTTCTGACACTGGACCAGTCATAAATATATTATTTTTTTCATCTAAAACTATATTTAAGATCCCCTCTTTAAATTTAATAGCAACTTTGTTTTCTACTAATTTGTTATTTTTTCCAGCAACGGCCGTTGCACAAGCTGCTGTTCCACATGCTTTAGTGAGCCCAGCACCTCTTTCCCAAACATTAACTAAAATATTTCTTTTATTTAAAATTTGAGCAAATGTTACATTTGTTTTTTCGGGAAATAAT
>CACJFE010000011.1 GCA_902592655.1 uncultured Pelagibacteraceae bacterium
CTAAGTAACAAGACCATGCAGGTGCCCTGCTTCTAGCATGCACTATATTAATTTTATTAAATAAAATTAATATTGATAAAAAAATTGCATTAATAAATATTAATAGTGGATTTTTAGAATACACTGGAATTTTAAAAATTTTTACCTTTTCTTTCTTCACATATTTTAAAAGTTCTCCACTCGAAGTAGCAATAAAAGATCCACACTCTTTTTCAGCTAGGTAATGTGCCAGATCATAACAGCCTGTTTCTGCTCCTCCATAACCTAATTTAGGAATAACTTGCAGCACATTAATTTTAGTATTCATACTTAATGATATATAATAACAAATTAATGATCCTTATATGAAAAAATTTAAATATCTTAAAATATCAAAGACTAAAAAACTAAGATATATAGACAATTATTTTAAGAAAAAACTCTATATAATTTTCCTTCCAGGATTCATGTCGGATATTGAAGGTAAAAAACCTCAAACACTTTTTAAATTTGCAAAAAGGAACAAATTGGGTTTTTTAAGTCTTGAGTATTCTGGACACGGAAAATCTTCGGGAATTTTTACAGATGGGAATATAAGTATTTGGTCTAATGATACTAAGAAAGCAATAAAAAAAATTATAGAAAAAAATAATTTTGTTTTGGTGGGCTCAAGTATGGGCGCATGGATTGCCTTAAATCAATTTAAATATTTTAAATCTCAAATTAAAGGATTTGTTGGTATAGGACCGGCTCCAGAGTTTCTAACAAGACTTATGTGGGACAAATTTCCAAAAAAAACAAAGAGAGAATTAATTAGAACAGGAAAAGTTCTAATAAAAAATGGAGGCTATGAATATCCAATTACTTTACAACTAATTAAAGATGGAAAAAAAAACAAAGTGTTACATAAAAAAATAGACTCTGTAATATGCGTTACAATGATTCATGGTCAAAAAGATGAGGTTGTTCCAACTATTTTTTCAAAATATACTTTAGAATTATTTAATAAGGCCAAAAAGAAAAAAGTAATCATTAGAAATGGTGACCATAGTTTGTCTAATCAAAAACCTCTCAAAAGAATAGTAAGAGAACTAGATGCTATTATCAAAAATATAATCTAAACCTTCCACATATGTAGGATATTTCAATTTATATTTAAAAAAAGATTTCATTTTTTTGTTATCTACTTTTTTTGAGTCTTTATAAAAGTTTAGCAACATTTCACTCTCGATTTCCTCCAGCTTAACTGGATTTAATTTTTCTAATTTTAGTAATTTTGCACCATAGGCTGCTACCTCGCTTTGAGGGGCAGGTTTATCATCACAAATATTGTAAATTTCATTACTTTTAAAATTATCAAGAGACTTAAATAAAATATTAGCTATATCTTCAATATGAATTCTTGAAAAAAAATGATTTTTTTTGTCTACTATTTGAACACTACCAGTTTTTAATCTTTTTAAAATATTAAACTCATTAGAATATATGCCAGCTAATCTAAAAATTTGTAGCGGATAATTTTTTTTATTTGATAAACTTATCCAAGTTTTCTCTGCTTCTAATCTACTTAAGCCATTGGCTGATGTGGGTTTAGTAGTGCTATTCTCGTTTACCCAATTGCCTTTATGGTCCCCATAAACACTAGTTGCTGATAAATAAGTAATCCATTTGCAATTTGTTATATTTTTTTGATTTGTATTAAGAAAATTTGCTACAATATCTTTACCTTCAATAGGTGGAATTGATATTAAAACACAATCTGCTTCCTGTAATTTTGCTGTAATAGAGTTATCAAATTTTTTGTTTGTAAATTGGTATGAATTTATTTTTATTCTATTAAACTCTATTTGATGTGTTTCCTGTCTAGAAGTAATACTTAAATCAAAAATTTTTTTTTCCTGAATTAATTTATTAGCAAAACTTTCTGCGACTTGGCCAAAACCAAAGCAAAAGACTTTAAGCTTACTCATCAACCAGCCTTCTTGATATGGGCCTTCAAACTAATTGGATTATCTAATTTATCTAACATCTCAATCGGGCAAATTTGCTTAAAATTTTTAAGTTTATTATCAAAGTCATCAAGTATTTTTTTTGCTATTTTTGAGTTTGTATTGCTAAAAAAATGATTGATATTTTCTTTTAGGTAGTTTTTCCAATAGTCAGTTTCAACTGATTGCCATAAGATTGAAGATGGATTAACAAAATTTTCAAAAATATTTTTCTCATCATAAACAAATGCCATACCTCCAGTCATTCCTGCTCCAAAGTTATCTCCTACATCGCCTAATATAATTGCAGTACCTCCAGTCATGTATTCACATCCATGAGCGCCACATCCTTCGACGATTGCAAAACTTCCAGAGTTTCTAACTGCAAACCTCTCACCTGCTTGACCAGAAGCGAATAGTGTTCCTGAAGTAGCACCGTATAAAACTGTGTTACCTATAATTGTATTTTTGTCAGAAACTAATTTACTTTTTTGTGATGGTTTTACGATAATTTTACCCCCTGAAAGACCTTTTCCAACATAATCATTACAATCACCTTCAACTGTTAGGTTTATACCTTTAGTTAGAAAAGCGCCTAGAGACTGACCCGCAGACCCTTTTAAATTGATCTTAATCGTATCATCTTTTAATTTATTGTTTCCAAATTTTTTATAGACATAGTGTGAAAGTCGTGTTCCAACAGACCTTAAAGTATTCTCGATTTCATACTCAAAGTTATTTTTTTGATTAATATTAATTTTATCTTTAATTTCCGACCATATTTTTTCATCTAAAGTTTCTGGTACTTTATTAATATGATTATCTTTACAATATCTTAAGTTCTCTCCTGGGTCGGTTTGAACTAGCAAAGGATTTAAATCTAGATCATCCAAATTTGATGCTCCTTTATTAACTTGAGATAACAAATCTGTTCGACCAATGATTTCATTAATAGACTTAAAACCTAAAGAAGCTAGAATTTCTCTAACTTCTGTTGCTACAAATTTAAAAAGGTTTACAACTTTTTCAGGTGTACCAGTGAATTTATCCCGTAGTGAAGTATCTTGACTACAAACGCCTACTGGACATGTGTTGGAATGACATTGTCTTACCATTATGCATCCCATAGCTACAAGAGAAGATGTGCCCATACCATATTCCTCTGCACCCATCATAGCTGCCATAACAACGTCTCTTCCAGTTTTTAATCCGCCATCAGTTCTTAATGTAATATTATGTCTTAGATTATTCAGTGTTAATACTTGATTAGCTTCTGTAAGGCCCATTTCCCATGGAATACCTGCATATTTTATACTAGTTTGAGGACTAGCCCCAGTGCCACCAGAGTGTCCAGAAATCAAAATAATATCTGCTTTAGCTTTAGCTACACCTGCTGCAATAGTTCCAATACCTGTAGAAGCTACGAGCTTTACACCAACCCTTGCTTTAGGATTTATTTGTTTTAAATCGTATATTAGTTGAGCAAGATCCTCTATAGAATATATGTCATGATGTGGAGGTGGAGAAATTAAAGTTACACCAGGAGTTGAGTGTCTAAGTCTAGCTATTTCCTCTGTAACCTTAAAACCAGGTAGTTGCCCTCCTTCACCAGGTTTTGCGCCTTGTGCAATTTTTATCTCTATCTCGTTTGCATTATTTAAATAATCTACTGTAACCCCAAACCTAGCGGAGGCAATTTGTTTTACTCTTGAGTTCGCGCTATCTCCATTTGGAAGAACCTCAAATCTCTTAGCATCCTCACCGCCTTCACCACTACATGAAGCTCCTTTTATTCTGTTCATGCCTGTAGCAAGAGTTTCATGAGCTTCTGCGGATAAAGCTCCATGCGACATGCTTCCACTACCGAACCTTTTTAAAATTTCTTCAATGGGTTCTACATCCTTGATATCAATAGCTTTTTTAGAACTTTTAAACTCTAATAAGTCTCTTAAATTTATTGGTGGTAAGTTGTGTATTCCTGCTGAGTATTTTTTATATTGGTCATAGGATCCGCTACCTACTGAATTTTGTAGAAGGTGAATTAACTTACCTTGATATTGGTGATTTTCTCCACTTTTTCTGTATCTGTAAAGACCGCCAATTGGTAAAGTGAATACGTTTTTTGCATTAAACTTTGCGTGTAATTCTTTAATTTTTTTTTCAATTCCAATAATACCTATACCTGAAATTCTAGAGGACATTCCTGGAAAATAGTCCGAGACTATAGCTCTACTTAATCCAACAGCTTCGAAATTACAACCGCCTCTATAAGAGCTTATAACTGAGATTCCCATCTTAGACATTATCTTCAATAAACCAGCATCGATTGATTTTTTAAATTTTACTACACAGCTTTCAAAATCAGATTTTCCAAATAATTTTTTTTCAAATCTTTGATAAATACTATCAATAGCTAAATAGGGGTTTACAGTTGTTGCTCCTACTCCAATTAAAATTGCAAAAGAATGTGTATCTAAAGCGTCAGAACATTCAACATTTAAGGAACAATACCCTCTTAGTCCAAGCTTCACTAGATGTGAATGTACTGCACCCACAGTTAATATACTTGGTATACTAGCCTTGTTACTTGAAATATTTTTATCAGATAATATTAAGCATGTGCTACCTTCTCTCACAGAAGTTTCTGCTTCTTCTCTAATCGACTCTATTCTTTCTTTTAACGACGATGATATTTCAAAAGTACAATCAATTATCTTAGTTTTCTTTGAAAAGAATTTTTTAAACTTTGTAAATTGTGAATTAGTTAAAATTGGACTGTCTAATACATAAATATTTTCCTCGGTTAGATTATCAAAATCTAGGATATTTCCGAGATTTCCAAATCTTGTTTTTAAACTCATTACTTTATTTTCTCTCAATGAGTCAATTGGTGGGTTTGTAACTTGGCTAAAGTTTTGTCTAAAGTAATGTGAAACTGGTCTGAAGTGACTTGATAATACTGCTACTGGCGTGTCATCTCCCATCGAACCAGAAGCCTCTTTACCTTCTTCGGCCATTGGATGAAGAATTAATTCCAAATCTTCTATGCTTAACCCAGAGAGATATTGCCTCCTCCTCAATTCTTCATTTAAAAAGTTTGGCTTTTCACTCTCATTATAAATTTTTTTTTCTAAATCTATTATTTGCTTGCTATATTTTTTGTAGTCTTTGGCTAACAAATCTTTAATTTCTTTGTCTTTAAAAAGTTTACCTTTCTTCAAATCAATTGCAATTATTTGACCTGGTCCTAGTTTTCCTTTTTCTATAATTTTTTCCTCTGAAATTTTAATCATACCTGTTTCAGATCCTGCGTAAAATAAATTGTCAGAAGTAATAGTGTATCTTAGAGGTCTTAGCCCATTCCTATCCGATGATGCTAAAACCCATTTAGCATCCGTCGCACATATTGCAGCCGGCCCATCCCAAGGTTCTATAGTGCTATTTAGAAAATTAAATAATTCTTGATGATTTCTTGGAACAGTTTTGCTTCTTTTAGACCAAGAGTCTGGTATCATCATCAACTTGATTAATGGTGCTAACTTGCCTGAATGAACTAACAACTCAAAAACGTTATCAAGCGCACCAGAGTCTGATGTGCTCCTAATTACTGGTTTAAGATCTTTTACATTTTTAAAAAGTGAGCTAGACATGTCTTGCTCATGAATTTTCATCCAATTGATATTACCTTTTAAAGTATTGATTTCTCCATTATGCGCTAGAGTTCTAAATGGTTGGGCTAAATCCCAACTAGGATAAGTATTAGTTGAGTATCTTTGGTGAAAAACGGCGAATCTAGAAGTTAATTTTTTATCGTTAAGATCTGGATAAAACTCTGATAGCATTTCAGCTAGAAACATTCCTTTGTAAACAATAGACCTTGAACTGAAAGAACAAATATACAGTTCTTTTAATTGGCTTTCTCTCGCTATTTTCTCAATTTTTTTTCTAGTTTCGAAGAGATCTCTTTCCAAGTCATTTGTTTGTAGATTTTCGTTTTTTTTGAATAATACCTGAGCTATTTCAGGCCGGTTTTGATCAGCAGTTCTACCTAAAACGGATGGATTAATCGGAACTTGCCTCCATCCATATATATAATAGTCGCCTTCTAATAACGCTGACTCAATAATTTCTCTGCATTTCTCTTGCTCCGTATAATCGGTTCTAGGTAAAAAAACCATTCCAACACAAATTCTTTTATCCTCATCAGGGGTATGACCAGTAGATAAAATTTTTTCTTTAAAAAATTCAGGTGCAATTTCAATTTGTATCCCTGCACCATCCCCTGATTTTCCATCTGCATCAACTGCGCCTCTGTGCCAAATAGCTTTTAAAGCCTCGATACCATATTCAACAACTTTCCTAGATTTTTTTCCATCTGTTGATGCTATAATCCCAACTCCACAAGCATCATGCTCCATTTCGTCTTTATAGTTATGTGTTTTTTTTAAAAGAGATTTATTTTTTTTGTAATTATTCATTTAAGCAGCTTCTATAGATTTATTCTTGTCAATTTTTAATTGTAAATATTTTTCAATTTGTGATGCTGCGTCTCTTCCGTCTCTTATTGCCCAAACTACTAAGGACGCTCCTCTAACAATATCTCCAGCTGCAAAAACTCCATCGATATTTGTTTGCATTGTTTTTAAATCAATTTTAATTGTACCCCACTTAGAAATAACAAGTTCTGGTGCATTAAAAAGTGTAGGAAGATCCTCTGGGTCAAATCCTAAAGATTTAATAACTAGATCGGCTGGAATATTATAATTTGATCCTTTTTCTATCTCTGGTCTTCTTCTGCCAGATGAGTCTGGGTCACCTAGTTTCATTTTATTCACTTCAACCGCGCTGACTTTAGTTTCACCTATAAAACTCTTAGGGCTAGTTAGCCAAACAAAATCTACTCCTTCCTCAATAGCATTCCCAACTTCTCTAGCAGACCCTGGCATATTTTCTCTATCTCTTCTGTACAAACATTTTACTGATTTCGCTTTTTGTCTTATCGAAGTTCGAACACAATCCATTGCTGTGTCTCCACCACCAATTACGACGACATTCTTACCTTCAGCATTTAATGTCCCATTATCAAATAATTCTACTTTATCGCCTAAACCTTTTCTATTTGACGCTGTCAAAAATTCCATTGCTGGATAAATATTTTTTAAATTATGCCCAGGTATTTCAATTTCTCTAGCTTTGTAAACTCCTGTTGCAATTAAAATTGCGTCATGTTTATTCTTTAGTTCACTAAGGGTTTTATCTTTTCCAACTTCAAAGTTTTGTACAAACTTTATTCCACTATCTTTTAATAATTTTGTCCTTCGCTCAACTACAAATTTTTCCAATTTAAAATTTGGTATACCATAAATTAGTAAACCACCTGGTCGGTCATATCTGTCGTAGATTGTTACTTGATATCCGCTTTTTCTTAATTCTTCAGCACATGCCATTCCTGCTGGTCCTGCACCTATAATACCAACCGACTGTTTAAGTTCTCTCTTTACCCTTACCGGTTTTACCCATCCTTTTTCCCATGCTGTGTCGTTGATATACTTTTCAATTGACCCAATGGTTACTGTTCCGTGACCGGATTGCTCAATTACACAATTGCCCTCACATAGCCTATCCTGCGGGCATATTCTCCCACACACCTCGGGCATATTATTTGTACTTTGCGAAGTTTCATACGCCTCTTTAAGTCTTCCTTCTGCTGTAAGTTTTAACCAGTCGGGAATGTTATTTCCAAGAGGACAGTGTATTTGACAAAAAGGCACCCCACATTGCGAACATCTGCTGGACTGTTCCCCAGCTTTTTCCTTTATAAATTCATTATAAATTTCATTGAAGTCGCCCTTCCTGACCGAGGTATCTCTTTTTTCAGGAGTCTCTTGTTTCAAATCTACAAACTGCAACATCTTTTTTTTCATAAGTCAGCCAAATTAGTTAAAAAATGTTAAAAATAATAGGAAATAAAGGTCAATATAAATGACCTAAAGTTATAAAAACCTTTATTTTTTAACGTGTTTTTTGCATAGCTGTTATGAATTTGATGTTGTCATTAAAAAAACATGCTTAAGTTTTACTTCTCAATTTATGATTGAGATTTTGATTCTTTCATTAATACAAGGGATCACAGAGTTTTTACCTGTAAGCTCATCTTCTCACCTGATTTTATTTTCAAATTTTTCAAACTTCGCGGAAAAAAGTCTCTCTATTGATGTGAGCTTACACATTGGTTCATTCATTGCAGTAATATGTTACTTTTATAAAGACCTTATAAATTTTATTGAAAACAAAAAACTATTTTTTAAAATCGTAGTATCTTCAGTTCCAGTTATATTGGTTGGATATTTATTAGTACAATATGATTTAATTAAAAGTTTTAGAAACATAGAAGTCGTTGGTTGGATGACTTTAATTTTTGGTATTTTATTATATGTAAGTGACAAATTTAAACTTGATAAAAAAATTAATTCAGATTTTGATTATAAGTCAGCATTACTGATAGGTATGTTTCAAATTCTATCTTTAATTCCAGGTGTAAGTAGATCTGGTATAACAATTACTGCCGCAAGGTTACTAAGTTTTGATAGGTTTGACTCTGCAAAAATATCTTTTTTATTA
>CACJFE010000012.1 GCA_902592655.1 uncultured Pelagibacteraceae bacterium
GATCGATAAAAAGATAAGATCTTTTAAAAAAGATTTGAGCGAGAGATTTAAAAGTAAAATAAATGATCTTAAAAATCTTACATTGGATCAAGAAAAATATAATTCTATGATTTCTGAAATTATTTGCAAAATGAGACTTGACGAGAGTTTTAAGGAAGATGAAAAGAAAAACGATATTAATGATGAAAATGAAAAAACTAAACCACAGGAGCATGAGCAAAAATCCCAAGAAAAGGAGGAAAATCATGAAGAAATGTCAATTGATCTAGGCGTTCCAGACTTTAAAAATGAGGCAAAGGAGTCTGATAATGCAGATGAGGAGATGCAGATAGAAAATAGCTCAAGACCTGACTTACAAAAAAGTTTTAAAAATAATTTTGGTGACATAAAATATAGAGTTTACACAGATCAATTTGATGAAATAATTAAAGCTGAAGAGCTTGAAAACAGTGATGAACTTTTGAGATTAAGAAAAAGTCTAGATCAGCAATTGTTACAATTAAAAAATTTTATATCTAAATTAGCAAATAAATTGCAAAGAAAATTATTAGCTAAACAGAATAGATCTTGGAATTTTGACCTCGAGGAAGGTTTGCTAGATACATCTAAGCTAACAAGAATAATAATGGATCCATTAAATTCTTTGTCTTTTAAGAAAGAGAAGGATATTGAATTTAAGGATACCTTAGTAACAATTTTAATAGATAATTCTGGCTCAATGCGAGGTAAGCCAATTTCTGTTGCAGCAATTTGCGCAGATATTCTATCAAGAACATTAGAAAGATGTATGGTGAAAGTTGAGATACTAGGTTTCACAACTAAGCATTGGAAAGGTGGCTCATCAAGAGAAAAATGGATGAAAAATGAAAAGCCTAATTTGCCAGGAAGACTCAATGATCTAAGACACATTATTTATAAATCTGCTGACACTCCATGGAGGCAAGCTAAAAACAACATTGGTTTGATGTTAAAGGAAGGGCTATTAAAAGAAAATATTGATGGAGAAGCTTTAAAATGGGCATTTAATAAAATGAATAAAAGAAAAGAAGATAGAAAGATTCTAATGGTAATTTCCGATGGTGCTCCTGTTGACGATTCGACTCTTTCAACTAATACAAGTGATTATTTAGAAACTAATTTGAAGAAAACCGTTAAATGGATTGAAGGTAAATCAAACATTGAACTTTTGGCAATTGGTATTGGTCACGATGTATCTAGATATTACAATAGAGCTATAAAGATTGTTGATGTTCAGGATTTGGGTGATGTAATGATAAATCAATTAACAGATTTATTTAACGAAAAAAGCAAAAAAACTTTTCATTAAATCAAATACTTGAAACTGGTTTTTCACTGTAATCTTTTATCTTACCTAACAACAGTCTAAATGGAATAAGCATTGATAATGCAATTATTAATTTTACTATAAGGTCACCTATGGCTAAAGTAACCCATGGGACACCAGTTGAATAAAAAGATATAGAAAAAAATAAAAAAGTGTCAGTTATAGACCCGAGCATAGATGAAGTTAGTGGTGCAATAAACCATCTTTTTTTTCTTAATTTGTCGAAAATTTGAACATCTAAATTTTGAGCTATAAAAAATGCTACTCCAGATCCAATTGCAATTCTTACAGAGATTATATCTGAAAAGTTTGTTGAAACAATTAAAGTCAACAAAATTCCAATAAAAAAACCTATATAAACTATTTTTCTTGCAACTATTTTCCCATATGCTCGGTTAGCTAAATCTGTAATCAAAAAAGAGATAGGATAACTAAAAGCGCCGTAAGTTAAAATTTCGCTGAGACCTAAAACCTGCACTGGAAATTGTACAAGATAATTTGAGATTACTACTACAAAACCCATTAAAATAGCGAGTTTGTAATATAAATTCATAGTTATATTTTTGCTGAAATAAAAGATTTAATTTTTTTTACTTTTTTGGATAAATTTTTGTTATTTGCTGATAGTAAAAATTTATCCAAACCACCTTTATAATCTACTGTTCTTAATGCAGCGTTGGTCACATTTAATTTGATATCTTTTTTTAAAAGATCGCTTCTAAAGGAAACTTTCTTAAGATTTGGTAAAAATCGTCTTTTAGTCTTATTTTTTGCGTGACTTACGTTGTGACCTTTTAAAGGTGAAATACCTGTTAATTCGCATCTTTTAGACATAAATTCTCCTAGCGATATATAAGTGTAGTGTTACGAGGGGTCAAGCATTAATTCCAACGGCACTACTAATATTTTTGATTTTTTCTTTTTTTAGAATTGAAATTAAGTCTTTTTTCATTTCTTTTACTATGCCAGGTCCTCTATAGACCATTCCTGTATACAATTGAACTGCGTTGGCTCCTGCACTTATTTTTTCAAAAGCAGCTTTTCCTGTGTCAACACCGCCCACGCCGATTATTTGAATTTTCCCCTTAGTTTCTGAATAAAATTTTTTTATCAAATCCGTTGATATATCTTTTAAAGGATTTCCAGATAATCCACCTTTTTCAAATCTTTGAACATCATTTAAATTTTCACGATTACCGTCAGTAGTGTTAGAGACTATTATTCCATCGATTTTATATTTAATTATTAATTCAATAATTCTACTAATATCTTCATCATTAATGTCTGGTGACAACTTTACTACTAATGGTTTTGAAATATTTTTCCCTTTTTTAACTTTATTAATTCCAGTTAAAAGCTTTTCAAGGCCTTTTTGCTCCTGGAAATTTCTTAACCCCTCAGTATTTGGTGAAGATATGTTAATCGTTAAATAACCTGCGTAAGATGAAAGTTTGGATAAACACAAATAATAGTCTTCTTCCTTATTTTTAGTATCTTTATTCGGACCCACATTAATTCCTAAAAAGCCGATAGGTAGATTATTCTCTATTCTTTTCAATACAGTTTCTGATCCATGATTGTTAAAACCAAGTCGATTTATAAGTGCTTGATCTTTTTCTAATCTAAAAACTCTTGGTTTGGGGTTGCCGAGTTGCCTTTTAGGGGTAACAGTACCAACTTCTACAAAACCATACCCTAGTCTGAATAAGGAATTATAAACCTCAGCACTTTTATCAAACCCAGCAGCTAAACCAATTGGATTTGGTAATTTCTCATTTAATAAATTAGTTTCAAGAATTTCCTCGTTTTCTACTCTAAATATATTTTTTGGTAAAATATTTAGTTTTAATGAATTGATTGCTAAATCGTGAGCTGTTTCTGGATCTAATGAAAAAATTAGTGGTTTAAAAATTGAAAACATTATTTTATTTTATTCTTTATTAATTCAATTGTTTCTTGAAGTCCAAAAAAACTTATAAAAAAACCCATCCTAGGACCATTTTCCTCACCAAACACTACTTCATAAATTAATTTGAACCAGTCTCTTAAGTTTTTTTCGTATCCATTTTCTTTTCCAACAGTATAAACGTTTGTTTGAATTTCCTCCGGGCTTAGTCCTTGATCTATTTCACTTAATTTTTTTACTAAATTGTTCAAGGCTTTTTTCTCTATTGAATTAGGCTTTTTAAATTTTTTATTAGGTTCAACTTTATCCTTAAAATAATTAATTGCGTAGCTAGTAAGGTCATCAAGTATCTTATGGTTTTTGGGTTTAATCTCTTTGTGAAATCTATTGATAAACTTCCAAACAATCTTTTTATTATCTGCATTACTAGATCCGACTAAATTCAAAAGCATAGAAAATGGCATTATTATTTTTTCCTTAGGAGGTTCTCCATTATGGACGTGCCATACAGGATTTTGAATTTGATCTTTTTTTTCTTGAGTAGGATACTTTTCAATTAAAGAAAGATAGTCGTCAACAGTTTTAGGGACTACTTCTGAATAAAGTTTTTTTGCTCTCTTCGGATTAGGATACATATATAATGCTAAACTTTCGGGCGAAGCATATCTTAACCATTGTTCTATGGATATTCCGTTTCCTTTAGATTTAGATATTTTTTCTCCCTTTTCATCTAAAAATAGCTCATAAGCAAAACCATTAGGAGGCCTCTTGCCTAGCGTCTGACAGATCTTATTAGATAAAATTGCACTTTCTGTTAAGTCTTTTCCATACATTTCAAAGTCTACATCAAAGGTGAACCAACGCATCGCCCAATCTACTTTCCATTGTAATTTACATTGTCCATTCAAAATATCAGTTTCAAGTTTTTCACCTTTGTTGTCGAATACAACTTTACCAGATCTTTTATCCATATTTACTAAAGGTATCTCAAGAACTTTACCTGTTTTGGGACAAATTGGTAAAAATGGAGAATAGGTTTTTCTTCGCTCCTCTCTCAAAGTAGGTAAAATAATATTCATAATTTCATCATATTTTTCTAGAACTCTCAATAATGAATTATTGAAAAAACCTTTTTTATAATTTTCAGTAGAGCTTTTGAAAATAAATTTAAAATCAAATTTTTTTAAAAATTCTTTAAGCATTTCATTATTATGTTCGCCAAAACTTTTATATTTTTTGAAAGGGTCAGGTATTGAAGTTAATGGTTTTCCTAAATTTTTTTTTAATACTTCATCATCAGGAATATTTTCTGGTACTTTTCTTAGACCATCCATATCATCAGAAAAAGTTATTAGCTCATGATCAAATTTTTGAATGTGGTTTAGTGCATTAATCATCATTGAAGTTCTAGCTACTTCTCCGAAAGTTCCGATATGTGGTAAGCCACTTGGTCCATAACCTGTCTGAAAAGTAATCTTATTCTTTTTTTTTATAATATCTTTTCTATCCTTAAGTAATTTCCTCACTTCAACAAATGGCCAAGATGAGGTAGATTGAATTAAGTTGTTATCAAGCATAATTATGGTTTATTAAATTTTATGCGCAAAATACAGATATAATTACATCATATTAAGTTGAATTTTAGAAGTATTCAAATAATCTCAAAATAAATGGCTACAAATAAAACCGTATTTTTTTTAATAGGTATATTGTTAACTGTTTTAGGTGCATCTATGCTTGCGCCTTACGCACTTCAATTAGTTTTTAAAGAAGAAAGTCATAGCTTCATTTCAGCTTCATTTATAACTATTTTTATTGGGGTTTTATTTATTTTAGCAAATTTAGAAAAGGAATTTAAATTAAATTTAAGACAAACTTTTTTATTTTCCTCGTTGGCATGGGTTATGGTTGCTGTTTTTGGTAGTTTGCCTTTTTTACTGTCTGAGCAAGATTTTAGTTTCAGTGAAGCCTTTTTTGAGAGTATGTCAGGGATAACTACAACAGGTGCCACTATAATATCTGACTTAGATAATAGTCCCAGAAGTATCTTATTATGGAGAGCTATCATGCAGTGGCTAGGCGGTATTGGAATTGTTGTAATGGCAATAACAATATTGCCCTTGCTGAAAGTAGGTGGAATGCAATTATTTAAAATGGAAGGACCTGATAGCACTGAAAAAATTTTACCACGTACAATAGAAGTAGCTACAATAATTATTTCAACTTATATAATTCTTACTTTACTTTGTGGTTTTTTTTACTGGATTTTTGGAATGAATATTTTTGATAGCATCAGTCATGCTATGACTACTATTGCTACTGGTGGTTTTTCAACTCATAACGACTCAATAGGTTTTTTTAAAAGTTCAAATATCGAAATAGTTGCTAGTATCTTTATCGTGTTAGGAAGTATTCCTTTTATCTCTTATCTAAAATTTATTCGAGGTAATAGGAAAATTTTTTTCAATGATGTTCAAATTAAAGGTTTAATTTATTTGCTTATAATCTCTATTGTAATTATGTTTTTATACTTATTGCTTATAAATTATGAGAGTAATCTATTTGATAAAATAAGAATTTCATCTTTTAACGTAATATCAATTTTATCAGGCACAGGATACGTAACAGATGATTTCGGACTTTGGGGAAAATTCTCTTTAATCTTTTTTTTACTTTTAATGTTTATAGGAGGCTGCGCAGGATCAACGGCTTGTGGAATTAAAATATTTAGATTACAGATGCTACTAATATTTCTTCAAAATCAAATAAAAAAAATAATTTCTCCTAACAGTGTTATAATAACAAAATACAATAATCAAAAAATTTCTGATGATTTTATAAATTCAGTTATTATTTTTATTTTTACTTTTTTATTTATTTTTCTTTTAATTGCGATGCTTTTATCTATAAGCGGTTTAGATTTTATTACATCAATTTCTGGAGCAGCTAGTTCTATTTCAAATGTGGGACCTGGTTTAGGAGATGTTATAGGGCCAAATGGTAATTATAAAGATATACCTGATATATCAAAATGGATTTTATCAATTGGAATGTTATTAGGAAGGTTAGAGCTATTTGCAGTTTTAGTTTTATTCTTTCCTTCTTTTTGGAGAAACTGATAATGGAAATTTATAAAAAACAGTCATTTTCAAACAGCTTTAAAGTCTATTTTGATCAACGAATGATTAAAATTTTGTTGCTAGGAGCAATAAGTGGTTTTCCTTGGGTGATTATAGGAAGTAGTTTAAGTCTGTGGTTAAAAGAAGATGGGTTAAGTAGGAGTACTATCGGTTGGGCAGGTTTAATCTTTGCAGTGTATGCATTCAATTATCTATGGGCCCCAATAATCGACAGAGTCAGAATTCCTTGGCTAACAAAAAAAGTTGGTCACAGACGAGGTTGGATAATAACTATGCAAACAGTCATTCTTTTAAGTTTGATTAGTTGGAGTTTTATCAATCCAAGTATTAATTTAGCTTTAGTAATTAGCATAGGTCTTGTAATTGCAATAGCCTCAGCTACTCAAGATATAACTGTGGATGCTTTAAGAATTGAGCAAATTGGTGAGCATGAAGGTAAGTCAATGCAAGCGGGTGCTGCGATGGCGGTAGTAGGTTGGTGGACAGGATATAAATTAGGTGGAGTGATTTCACTTTATTTCGCCGAGTTATTCCAACAGATGGGTTTTGAAAATTATTGGCAAATCACTTTTCTTATATTAGGGGTTGTGATCATTATTTGTAATATTGGCCTTATGTTTATAAATGAGCCTCAGCCAATACATAGGGCTGAGAGTCAAAACCAAACTGATCAAATGATTCAAAAAAAATTAGGATCATCAAATATAATAACAAAAACCATATCGTGGTTGACTGGGACAGTGGTGGGTCCAATTATAAGTTTTTTTAAAAAAAATGGATTTCATATTGCAATAGCAATATTGGGATTTGTATTTCTATTTAAAATTGGTGAAGCTTTTTTGGGAAGAATGTCGGTAATTTTTTATAAAGAAATAGGTTTCACTAAAACAGACATCGCTCTTTACTCTAAGGGACTAGGATGGCTTACCACGGTTGTATTTACGCTTCTTGGTGGATTATTCGCTATACGTTCTGGAGTAATTAAAGCAATGTTTGTATCAGGCATTTTAATGGCTTCAACAAATCTTTTGTTTTCAGTATTAGCATGGTCAGGGAAGTCTGAAATTCTTTTTGCAATTGCGGTAATATTTGACGATATGGCTGCTGCTTTTGCAACAGTTGCATTTGTTGCGTTTATATCAATGCTTGTAGACAGAACTTACACTGCTACCCAATATGCTCTCCTAACATCTATTGGAACTGCAGGAAGAACTACCTTAGCCGCATCATCAGGGGCTTTAGTTGATTGGTTAAACGGAGATTGGGGAATATTTTTTATTATTACAGCAATAATGGTTATACCATCCCTGATATTTCTTTATTTGATAAAAAATAAACTAAATCTTAATGACTAAGTATTTTACAAATAATTTTACAGTCACTAATCTTTATAAAAGACCGTCTATTAAATCTGAAATTGTTACACAAATGATTTATGGAGATAGCTTTTCAATATCCAAACGAGGCAAAAAGTGGTTAAAAATTAAAATCAAAGAAGATGGCTATAATGGTTTTATAAGATATAGAAAATATTCCAAATTTTTAAAAGCAACTCATAAGGTAAACGTTTTAAAATCAAGAGTCTTTAAATATCCAAACACAAGCAAAAAAATAAATGATTT
>CACJFE010000013.1 GCA_902592655.1 uncultured Pelagibacteraceae bacterium
ACCTTACTATTGAAACTCAAGCAGCAAATTTTTTAGAAACTATTAATCGCTCTTTAATCACAATTCTTATATTTTGGACCTTTCACCAAATTATTGGACCTTTTTCAACTGTTGTGAAATCAGTCAGTGATTTACTCTCTAGGGATTTGGTTAATTGGATTATTAAAGCTCTAAAGGTCTTAATAATAATTTTAGGTTTAGCGGCTGTTTTGGAACTTTGGGGAATTAAAATTGGACCAATTATAGCCGGACTAGGACTATTTGGTGTTGCAGTTGCACTTGGAGCACAAGACTTATTTAAGAATTTAATTTCAGGTATATTAGTCTTAGTCGAGAAAAGATTTAAAGTGGGAGATTGGATATATGTTGAAGATGTTATTGAGGGTACAGTTGAGTCAATAGGTTTTAGATCTACAGTTGTTAGAAGATTTGACAAATCGCTAGCAACGATCCCTAATTTTCAGTTTGCAGAAAAAGCAGTAATAAATAATTCTTTAATTACCAATAGGAGGATTAATTGGATTATAGGACTAGAGTATAGAACAACAAGCAAGCAATTAATTGATATCAAACAACAGATAGAAAATTTTATAAAAAATAGTGAATTATTTTCAAAATCAGAAAATACAATGCTATCAGTGAAAATTGATCAATTTGCTGCAAGCTCAATCGATATTAAACTAATATGTTTTACTAAAACTACAAAATACCTAGAGTGGATGAAGGTAAAAGACCTTTTAGCCCTTGAAATAAAAGATATAGTAGAAAAAAATAATGCATCCTTTGCTTTTCCAAGTACATCAATTTATGTGGAGAAAAATTAATGAAGTCTATATTAATTCTATTCGACAATATTGTGAGTCTTTACATCTGGATTTTAATTATTCACGTAATATTTAGTTGGCTGGTTGCTTTTAATGTTTTAAATACAAGTAATAGATTTGTATATTCTGTTTTAGATGTTTCTTACAAGCTTACAGCTCCACCTTTAAATTTCATCAGAAGATTTTTACCTAACTTAGGGTCTATAGATATCTCTCCAGTGATACTGATTTTAGGATTGATGTTTTTTAGGAATTTAGTTTTTGAAATGTTTGCACCAGGATTATTTTTAAGATGATTATTGATGGAAAAAAAGAAGCAGAGATTATTAGAAATGAAATTAAAAAAGAAATTTCAGATTTAAAGAAAAAAAATGGTAAAACACCTAGTTTAGCAGTTATCTTGATTGGCGATTTTGCGCCAAGCCTTATATATGTAAAGAATAAAGAAAAAAGTGCAAGAGAGGTAGGTATCAACTCTGAAATAATTAGATATCCAAAAAATGTGAGCGAAAAAGATATTTTAGAAAAAATTAAAGAACTAAATAAAAACGATGAAATTTCTGGTATCTTAGTTCAGCTTCCTCTACCAAACCAGATAAACAAAGAGAAAATTATTAATGCAATTACCCCTTCTAAAGATGTAGATGGTTTTAACCCAATTAATGTTGGTAATCTTTCATCTGGTTATGACTCAATCGTTCCTTGCACACCTTTAGGATGTCTTTTATTGATTAAAAAGATAGAACCAAATTTATTAGGCAAACATGCCGTTATAATAGGTAGATCTAATTTAAATGGTAAACCAATGGCTCAATTATTATTAAAGGAAAATTGCACAGTTACTATAGTTCACTCAAAAACAAAAGATTTACAAAATGAGTGCCTCAAAGCAGATATTTTAGTAGCAGCTGTTGGAGTTCCTAATCTAGTCAAAAAAGATTGGGTAAAAAAAAATGCGGTCGTTATAGATGTAGGAATAAATAAAGTAGGAGAAAAAATAGTAGGAGATGTAAACTTTGATGAATTAAAAGATAATGTTAAAGCAATAACTCCTGTTCCTGGAGGTGTAGGACCAATGACAATTGCATGTTTATTAAAGAATACTTTAACGTGTTTTAAAGCTCGCTTGATCTAGATTTTTCAATTTTCAAGTACCTACTATTTCTAAATCTTATTATAACTGTAGCAATCGCAACTATTAAAATAGCTAAAGAAATATAAATAAGGTTTGCAGGGTCGCTCTCCTTATCTTGCAATATTATGAATCGAGCTAGCGCTGTAATAGCTATGATTAAAGGATATGTTATTCTTACTGATTGAGTTTCCCAATAAGATCTTACTAAACCTATTACCTCAATGTAGATGAACATTAAAAGCAGATCAGCTAATGTAATATCTTTGTTTTCGTACATTTCTCTCATTTCTAAAAAAAAGGCAATAATAGTTGATACAAGAACAATTATAACTGCAACTAACTGAATATTTCGAATCGAACTGTTCATCACTTATTAATCTATCAAAAATTTAGGCTTTATTTAACTGTTTAGAGTGAAATTTTATGAAATTTTCAACTTTTCTTTTATTAAAGGTTTTATTCTCCTCAAAAGAAACTTTTTTCATCGAATAAGCTTTATTTTTTGTTCTTCTAGACAGAATAGTTATGTTCCCCTTACATAAACTTACAACAATATCACCAGATACTTTGCTTCTTTTTTTATCAATTATTTTTTGTAATTTTAATCTTTTTTTCGAAAACCAGTAACCGTTATATACTAGTTCGGCATACTCTGGCATGATTCTCTCTTTTTTATGAGCAGTTTCTTTATCAAGAGTTACAGATTCTATAGCTCTATGTGCGCTATACAGCAAAGTTCCTCCAGGAGTTTCGTAAACACCTCTTGATTTAATACCAATAAATCTATTTTCAACTAGATCAACTCTTCCTATTCCATTTTTTCCAGCCAAAATATTTAATTTATTTAAAAGCTTTTCAGGACTTAATTTTTTTCCATTAACTGCAATTGGGTCACTGTTTTTAAAAGTAATTTTCACTTTTGTAGGTTTGTTAGTAGCTTTCTGCGGTGAAACTGTTCTCTGATAAATAAATTCAGGAGCAGAGTTTTTTGGGTCTTCTAAAACTTTGCCCTCTGTTGAGGTATGAAAAATATTGTCATCCACTGAAAAAGGTGGCGCACCTTTTTTATCTTTGGGAATTGGTATATTATTTTTTTTTGCGTATTTGATTAAATCTGCTCTTGATTGTAATTTCCATTCTCTCCAAGGCGCTATAGTTTTAATCTTATTTTTACCGAAATATGCATAGCCAAGCTCAAATCTTATTTGATCGTTGCCTTTTCCGGTTGCGCCATGAGAAACTGCAAAAGCTTTAAATTTTTTTGCAATCTCAACCTGTCTTTTTGCAATTAATGGCCTCGCAATAGATGTACCTAATAAATATACTCCTTCATAAACCGCATGTGCTCTTATCATGGGAAAAACATAATCTTTAACAAAGATATTTTTCAGATTTTCAATAATTATTTTTTTAACGCCTAATCTTTTAGCATTTTTAATAATTTTTTTTTTATCTAAAACTTGTCCAATATCAGAAGTGTAAGCAATTACTTCAGCTTTATAGTTTTCCTGTAACCATCTTAAAATTATGGATGTATCCAAACCGCCTGAATAGGCTAAAACAATTTTCTTCATTTAACTGCAAGTTTTCTTTGCCGTATTATATGCTTTTGTAAATCCCATCATTGAGTAGTGATCAGTTGTTTCTGCTCCTTTAATGGTTCTTGCTTTTACAATGATATCGGTTGCTTTTTTCATTAGTTGAATAAATTTTTTTTCTTCTTGATCATCTAATAACCATGCAAAGTCTTTTTGAGAAAAAAAAGAATATCTTCTTTTCCCAGAACTAGCAGTTACGCTTGATATTTTATAATCATGACCACTTGTCAAACTTACTTCATCTTTAATTTCTTCAGAAGGCCTAAA
>CACJFE010000014.1 GCA_902592655.1 uncultured Pelagibacteraceae bacterium
CATATTTGACCAGTTATCAGGATTTTCAAATTTCTCTATTTCTTTTTTTGTTACAGGTCTAAAAATATAATAAATAATATATGCCGTTAAAAAAAATAGAAAAATTGAATTCATTAATTGATATTATCAAATTTTGAGTAAATTTTACCATTAAAATCTCAATATTTCCGTATTTTTTTTATTCACACAGCACCCAAATCGTTCACATATAAAGGTGATTTAATAAACCAAAAGTCTAGAATCCGACTCATGGACCCGTTTATAGTTTTAGCTGCTGGTATAATTCTCGTGGTAACAGGAGCAATAGATCCTCTGATTAAGAATAAAGAAGACGCAGCCCAAGCACCTAAAACCGAAGTTTCAACGCCTGCTCCTGAGCCTAAAAAAGTACAAGAGCCAGAACCTGAACCAGAACCTGAGCCAGAACCAGAACCAGCTAAAGAACCAGAACCAGCTAAAGAACCTGAACCTGAACCAGAACCAGAACCAGAACCTGAACCAGAACCAGCTCCTCAAACTGAAGAGCCAAAAGAACAAGTTAACGTTGAAGCCAATCAAGAACAAGATGCTAAACCTGAAGAAGAGGAAGTGAAACCAGTTACAGAAGAAACACCAATTGAGGAAGAAAAAGAAGGATTGAGTATTGTAAATATCATGTTGTACATATTAGGCGCTATTGCAGTTATTGCTGCTGGAATATATTTCTTTATGAGAAGAGAGCCAGCTCCACAAAGTGCAGCAGATATTGCAAGAGCTCAGTCACAGGAGCCAACACCTGAACCGCAGCCAGAGCCTCAACAGCCAGTTCAAGAGGAAACACCAACAGAAACTACTCAAGAAGAACCTCAATCAGAAAATACAGACCAATCGTCTGACACAGATCAATCATCTAATAATGATGATGAGAATAATAATAGATAAATTAAAATTTCTTTCCGCCCTCAAGATAAGCACACTTTTCACAAGTTTTTTCAATTTTAGGCGGTACATCTAAGTTTAGAACATCTTTCATTTCAATTAATTTTTTCTCTATCCAATCAGTATTTACTCGGTATGGGATTAGTGTCGACTTAAAATCTATTTTATTATCAAATTTGTTATTTGTTTTTTCTCCATTACAAACATAAAAAAAAGTTCGGTCTGAAACTTTAAAATTCATTTTTCTTAAGATATGAACATAAATGTCCATCTGTAATTTATAACTAAGATGCCATTCAGCATCGAGATAAGAAGATACTGTTACAGGATAAGTTGACGATTGGGCTTTATAATCTACAACAACTAATTTTTTTTCAGTTAAATCAAACCAAATATCATCAATACCTCCATGAATTATAAGGTTTGTATTTTCATCCAAATATGAAATGCCACCTTTTAGAGAATTTCTCCACATATCTAAATCTTTGTGCTGATAAGGTATAAAATTTAAGTTATGTTTAATCATAATCGGATGAGGTTTTTGTTCTTTTCTATATTGATCAAATTCTTTCTTTAATAACTCATCGACTGTAACGTTTAGAGCCCATCCAGGCATTGAGGGTTCTTTTAATCCTTTTACACGATCTAAATAAAAGCACCTTTTACAGCTCATAAAGTTGAAAAATTTAGACCTACTTATTTTAAAAGGAGTATTAGATTTTTTATCGTAGATAGAAGCTTTTCTTGTTCTAAAAGATACAGCGTCTTTCATTAAATTTGTTTTAGTCTTTTAAGTACTTCAGCCTTATCTAATGAGAGAATAACATCATAAAGACCAGGCCCAAATCTTGAGCCAACTAGCGCTATCCTTAAAGGTTGTCCTACACCTTTAAAATTAGTCTTATGTTTATCAATTAAAGACTTAATTATTGGTTCTAAAGCTTCTCTAGATAAAGCGGATAGTTTTTCATACTCACTAGTAAAGTCTTTTATTACTTTCTTAGATAAATCATCAATAAGTTTTTTATCATCTGCGCCAATCTCAATTTTTTCATTAATAATATATTGGGCATTATTCCAAATATCTTCTAAGGTTTTTGCTTTATTCTTTAAGAAGCCCATTGATTTTAAAAGCATATTTTCTTTTGATTGGTCAATAGGTTTTTTGTATTTTGAAACGTATTCCTTGAAGAAATTGAAAAGATCTTTTTCATCCATAGATTTTATGTACGTTTCATTAATTGAATAAATTCTATTCATATCTAATTTTGAAGGGGATTTACCAACTCCACTTAAATCAAATAAATCAATACTTTCTTGCTTAGTAAAAATTTCCTTATCTTTGTATGACCATCCTAATCTTAATAAATAATTTCTTAAAGCGTCTGATATAACTCCTATTTTTATATAATCTTCAAGAGTCGAAGCATTATCTCTTTTTGATAATTTTTTTCCTTGTGCACTATGAATTAAAGGAATGTGAGCAAAGTTTGGAACCTCCCATCCCATTGCTTCGTAAATTTGTCTCTGTTTAAAAGAGTTAATCATATGATCATCTCCTCTAATAACATGGGTTATTTTCATTTCATGATCATCAACCGTAGCCGATAGCTGGTATGTTGGAGTATTATTTTTTCTTAGAATTACAAAATCCTCAATAGTAGAATTTGAAATGTTTCTATCCCCTTGAACTAAATCTTTTATAATCGTATTTCCAGATATTTTACTTTTAAATCTTAATACCGGTTTAACTCCTTCGGGAATTTTTAAATCTTTAGCATCTCTCCATTTTCTATTATAAACATATGGTATACCTTGCTTTTTGCATTTTTCTTTTTGTTCATTAATTTCTTCCTCAGAGCAATAACATTTATATGCAAAACCTTTTTTTAATAGCTCCTCTGCAACTGTAACGTGTTTAGATATATTTTTAGATTGAATATATTCATCGCCATCATGTACAATTCCAAGCCAAGCCAAAGATGTAATAATTTGTTCTTTGAATTCGTCTTTAGATCTTTCTTTATCAGTATCCTCTATCCTTAGAAAATATTTTCCTTTATTTTTTTTAGCTAAAAGCCAATTGAATAAGGCTGTTCGAACTCCACCAATATGAAGAGGCCCAGTAGGAGAGGGCGCAAACCTACAATTAAAAGACATTAATATTAATTAGACTATTTTAATGAAAGTTTCTATATAAAGAAACAAGCTTACCTTGAATTTTTATTCTATTTGCAGCGTAAATTTTAGTTCCATAGTTTCTATTTGCTGCTTCAAGAGCGATAGTGTTTCCTTTTTTTCTTACTCTTTTTAAAGTAGCTTCCTGGTCGTCTATCAAGACTACTGCAATCTGACCGTTATCTACATTAGAAACTTTTTTTATAATAACAGTATCACCGTCAGCAATACCTGCTTCAATCATTGAGTCGCCTTTTACTTTAAGACCGTAGTGCTCACCATTATTTTGGAGATCTTCTGGTAAAGCAACTCTATCAACTTCTTGTTGAATAGCTTCAATTGGTGTACCAGCTGCGATACTCCCCAATACTGAAACGTCAGTAGATTTATTATCATTCTTATCTAATCCACCTTTGATAACGCTAGGCGTAAACGTGTTAAATATATCATTCGCGCTAGCGTTCTCTGGTAATTTTACCACCTCCAATGCTCTAGCTTTATGTGCCAATCTTTTTACGAAACCTCTTTCTTCCAATGCAGAAATTAATCTATGTATTCCTGATTTCGACTTAAGGTTGAGTGAATTTTTCATTTCTTCGTAAGACGGAGAAATACCTGAGGATCTAATTTTCTTA
>CACJFE010000015.1 GCA_902592655.1 uncultured Pelagibacteraceae bacterium
CGTTTATTTAAGAAGTGATGGTTATGGTGAGTACAAAGCTATTCTTGGAAATTTGGGTAAATTAATTTATCATTTAATGTTTAGTCTAACTTCAATAATTTCAAATCTTATAAGTTGTAGAAACTACATATTAAGAGGCAGGAAAGGTAAAGTAATTTACCCATCTCAATTGGACTCTATTTGGATTAGAAAACCAAAAATTCAAGACGTAAAAAGTTTTAAGTTATTATATGTAGGTAGAATTAGAGTTGAAAAAGGTATTTTTTCTTTAGCCGGTCTAATTAAAAATAAAAGGAATATTTTTTTAACTATTGTAGGTGCAGAAAAAAATACCTCGTATAAAATTAACCAAAGTAATGTCAATATTCAACTAACTCAAAGCAACAAGTTGAGACTTATAAAATATTACGATGATCATAATATATTTATCTTACCCTCATTTACTGAAGGACACCCAATGGTTTTATTAGAGGCCTTAGCTAGAAGAAGACCAGTAATTATTTTCGAGGATATTAAACATGTTATCGGCGATAAAAAAGGTATTTTTGTTGCTAAAAGAAATTTTTTAAATTTTTTCGGAGTACTGAATCATATCAAGAAAAATTATAAAAAGATCCAAAAAGATATGATGAAAAATGAGCTTCCTACAAATAAAGAATTTATCGAGGAATTTGTAAAAGCAATTGATGATTACAAGTAGGAGAGGTGGCCGAGTGGTTGAAGGCGCACGCTTGGAAAGCGTGTAAACGGGAAACCGTTTCGAGGGTTCGAATCCCTCTCTCTCCGCCATTATGCAGGATTTTATTAGCTTTTTTAAAATTGATATTAATTCTATCTTAAATAAATTACAAAAAATGTATTTTAAACTAATTTTACTTTTTTTTAGTTTTTTTTCCTTATCCCAAGTTGTCTTAGCTGACAGTGCAACTCTAAATGATGGCGCTACAACTAACAGTCAGCAAGATATTGATGGGAACGATGAATTTTTAACAGTTACAAATAATTCAACCTTAAATACTGGCGCGACTAAACCTGCAAACATAACGGGAGACACTGTAAGTGTTACTGTTGACTCTGGTTCCACAATAACATCAAATACAGTTAGTATTTTTGCAGACGATACTTCTGATTTAACAATTTCAAATTCTGGCACAATCAGCTCTAGTGGAATAGTGGCAATAGATGTTAAAGGAACAACTGATGCAAGCATAACAAATAATTCTGGTGGTCAGATTTCTGCAACTAGAAATACAATTAGAATTAGTAAATCCACTAGCAATAGCACTACAGGATTGACAATTACCAACTCTGGAACAATTGAAGCAACAGACCAAGGTTCTGCAATTTTTGCAGCTGACTCTAATACTACAGCTACAGTAACAAATAACTCAAGTGGTATTATGACAAATTCTGACAGCAGTAACGCAACTATAAGAGTTGGCGCAAGTTCTTCAGTTACCAATAGCGGAACAATAAAAAATGATGTTGGAAACGATGCTATCAAATTGTACGGGAACAATTCTACAATTACCTTAAAAGATAAAGGTGTAGTAGTTGGAAAATTAGATGCCCTTTTAAGAACTGGAAGTACATTAAAAATTAACCATGGAGCTGGTCAATCTTATTTTTATGAAACCGAGGGTTCATTCACATTAGAAGATCTTGATGGCAATCAAGTAGTAAAAGGGTCAGCAGGATCAGTAGGTCAAGGTGGAAGCGAGACGTTAGATGAACTTTTAAGTTATAAATCTCTAAATATAAGACAATTTTTAAATAGATATAAAGACTCAGAAAACTTATATGATGGTAATGGTTGGGGAGAAACTTATACCTCTTTTTTAAATCGAAAAGGACACACTACAAACTTGGCGCTAGAATATGATATATTTAATGTAGGAGCTAATTTAATTTCACCTTTAGAAAATTCAGACTTCATTCTTGCTTTTGAAGCTGGAGTTCAAGATTTTGAAGCAGATCATAAAATTACATATCAAAATGTCTCTGCTGGTTTGTATCTACCAAGCAATAAATATCTTTTAAACTTAGACTCTTTTATTATAGGTGGAATTACTTTAAAAGAGAGTGAGAGAACAATTTTAACGAACACAACATCATCTGGTAAATTAAATATAGACAGTAATTACCAAACTTTGGAAGTACATTCTGGTGTAACAAAAACTAATCCCAAGCTTATTCCAAATATTGGATTTACAGGAAGTTTTTCAATCACTCCGAGTTATAACGAGAGCAAATATTATTCATGGAGAAATAGAAAAGTGGGAAACATGTCTGTATTTTTTTCTGATAAATACAATTTTATAAATAATGATAATAATAATTTTAATCTTGGTTGGTTGCTAGATTTAAGAAATTTGATAGGAGACAAATCTCAAGTTTATTCAATTAATGGCACAAGCGCCACGTACAAACAAGATAATGCTCTTACAAGAGAGATTTCATTAGTTGCTGATTTAGGCTATGAAAAGAAGATTACAGATAATGGAAAATTTACTGCCGGTATTTCTGCAAAAAAAACTAATCAGGATGTAAACAGCTTGAGTGGAAATTTAGGATTTAAATTAAACTTTTAATCATTATTTTTTTAAAATAGAATAAATATTATATGTACAATATTCTTCAAAAATTTTTACTTTGCTAAGTATATTAAAAATAAAAGCAAGTGGATGCTCTGAAAAATTTGTTTTAAAATATATAATTTCAAAACTTGACTCTTCGAATATTCGAATATAATCTCTAAGTGAATATTTACTTAATCCTAAATCCTCGATTTTCCTTAAATTTTTTTTATACTTCTTATTTAATCTATTAATTAATATTTTTTCCGGTATAATAATGTGAAACCAAGGTAGATATACCTCTGTCCTGCCATGATCTCCGTTGTAAAAATTATATAAAGGCCCAAAACCAGCTAATACCATTCCATCTTTTTTAAGAATTTGATGAAATTTTTGTAATATTTTATCTAGGTTTGATGAGTGCTCAAAAGTATCCTTAGCCACGATATAATCTACTTCTTTAAATTTATCTGTTTTGAGTAAATCTACTACCTCAAATTCGACTTTATTCTTGAGAGCAGGAAAATTCTCATCTAAATTTTCTTTTGCGAAATTGATTAAATCATTATTTAAATCTACTCCTATTACTTTTTGTGCACCTAAATTTGCTATTTCTATAGCTAAAGACCCATGACCACACCCAAAGTCTAAAATTGTTTTATTTTTAAAGTCTGGTTTTAAACTAAGTCTTTGCCAAAACTTCTTATTTTCAATTTTTCCGTCTTTAAAATAATTTATATCTACTATTTTAGGCATCATTTTAAAATTATCATATCCACATACAACTATAAAGAGTCTTAATTAGTATATCCGAATCAAATAGAATAATCTTAAGGGCAGTGGAGGGAGACTGAAGCTGCCTTTGCCTTTTTACAGCCTTTTAATTCCAATCACTTTTAATCTAGCAGTTTCTTCAATTCTTTTTATTGTTTGAGCGATATTCATGATAACTGTTTTTTTCATAGGTCCATATGCATGAATTAGTTTTTTATTTGAGAGGACTAATGCAACATGACCTTTCCAATAAATAATATCATTTTTCTTTATATTATTCAATTTTACATTTTTTTTAAAAAATTTTACCTGATCTTTCGCA
>CACJFE010000016.1 GCA_902592655.1 uncultured Pelagibacteraceae bacterium
AAATATGGAGCTTCCTGTAATAAATCATCCAGATTATGTAGCTAAATTAAATGATGATAACAAATTTCCAATTAAGAAATTTGGCGCATTAGCAAATCATCTTTTAGATGTAGGAGTGGTAAAAAAGTTTCATATACCCAAAGAATGCTCGATAAAAACTTTAAAAACCTCTCATTCTCTCAGATATATTAAAGATATTAAAAACAAGACACTCGATATAAAAGCTCAGAAAAAAATTGGTTTTCCAATTAATGATAGTGTAGTGAGAAGATCTTTTGTTGCTACTGGAGGGACTGTACTAGCTAGTAAATTAGCTTTAGACTCAAAGCTTGCATGTAATACTGCTGGTGGTAGTCATCATGCTACTTTTGATTATGGAGCAGGTTATTGTGTTTTTAATGATACTGCTGTTGCAGCTAATTATTTGAAAAACAAAGGATACGCAAAGAAAATCCTAATATTAGATCTAGATGTGCATCAAGGTAATGGAAATTCAGAAATTTTTCAAAACGATAAAGATGTTTTAACTTTTAGTATGCATTGTGCTTCAAATTACCCTGCAAAAAAATCTAAAAGCGATATTGATATCGAGCTTAAAGATAATATGGAAGATAACGAATACTTAAATGTTTTAAATAAAAATCTTAAAGAGCTAAATAATAACACTTATGATTTTGTTTTCTATGTTGCAGGGGTTGATATTCATCATGAAGATAGACTAGGTAAACTAAAAATTACA
Source organism: uncultured Pelagibacteraceae bacterium (assembly GCA_902592655.1). Classification (GTDB taxonomy): domain Bacteria; phylum Pseudomonadota; class Alphaproteobacteria; order Pelagibacterales; family Pelagibacteraceae; genus Pelagilacustribacter. The sequence goes on from CACJFE010000016.1 coordinate 740, forward strand.
GACAAGGGTATAAATAAAAGGGATCAAATTGTCATTGAAAACTTTTACTCAAAAAAAATTCCTTTATGTGGCGTTCTTGGAGGAGGTTATAATAAAAACTTTGATAAATTAATAGAACTTCATTCAATGCTTCACAAAAATTGCGCGGAATACTTTTAATAGGTCCTGGCTTTAGATGGACTAAACTTAGGGACTAAAGCCAAGACTTAAGTCCATAATATTCTCAAATAAAATTATTGTTAATTTATAAAACTGACGCGCTACAATTTAAACGGTGTCAGTAAGTTTCACTCAATAAAAATTTGCTAAAACTTGTTTAAATTACCCTTAAAATTATTATTATTTACTCGTTAATAACTTGCTTCTATTTTTATTCATACTAAATCCAGCAAAATATATTGTGTGGGATGGGAATTGATATCCCTCAGGATAATTAGCACCACCATATTCGGGATGCGAATATGTACCATATTTAATGTCAACATAATCATGATGAGCTGTTTTAAACCCTGATCTATTAACTTTTAATTCATCATTTATATAAACTTTGATAAAACCATCATAATCTTTTGAGTATCTAATATTAAACTCAACTTTGTGCCACTTACCTTTAAGATTTTTTTCATCAATTACATGATTACCTTCGATAGAAAGTTTCCCGTGGTAAATAGATGCGGAAAATTGAGGCGCATAACCGCCTACGGTTTGACCGCCTTTGCGATTAACACCATAAAATTGTGTTATGTAAGGTTGTAAAAGTTTGTCTTTAAAATTTTCAGGTGTGTTAGGCACATAAAAATAGTAACCTACCCATATTTCTTTTGCTTTCTTACCTATTCTTAAATCTCCGCTTGAAGCAACTTCAAGTCTTAATCTATTACTATTACAATCAGTAGTTCCAGTTCCTATTTTGACTTTATTTTCTTTCCAGAAATGACCAGCTGTTCCACAATCTCCTTTTCTAGGGCTGAAGTTTTCAATTAACTTAAAAGGTGATGTGCCTGTAGGGTCTTTAATTATAGTATAATTATGTTTACGTAATTCTTTTTTTAAATAATTTGCTATATGAACCTTATCGATCTTGCCCCTTTTTAAATAGTTCGGATTTTTAGATACAACATCGGCCAACACAACACCGGTCATCACAAAAAAAATTATACTGGTATAAAATATAATCAGTTTTTTCATTTTTAAATTTTGCTAAGAATTGAGTTGTGGCAAATTTTCATAAAACTTCAAAGCTTCAGGATTCGCAATGGCTTCTTTATTATTGATCTTTTCTCCATTAACTACCTGTCTTACAGCTAACTCTACGATCTTACCACTTTTGGTTCTTGGAATTTCTGGAACTTTAATGATTATTGAAGGAACATGTTTTGGTGAACAGTTTTTTCTTATTCTAGATTTAATTGATTTAATTTTTTCATTGTTCAATTCCTCATTATTTTTTGTTGTTACAAATAGGATTACTCTTACATCGTCATTGTAATCTTGACCGATAACTAGACCTTCTGTGATAAAATCAATGTCCTCAACTTGCTGATAAATTTCTGCTGTCCCTATTCTTACGCCCCCAGGATTAAGAGTGGCATCAGACCTTCCGCGCATTATAAATCCGTTATTTTTAGTTCGCTCGATGAAATCACCATGATGCCAAATATTTTCAAATTGAGTAAAATAAGCTTTATGATATTTTTGTCCGTCACCATCATCCCAGAATTTTATTGGCATGGATGGAAAAGGTTTTTTAACTACTAACTCCCCTTTCTCTCCATCTTTTACGCTTTTTCCTTTATCCGTAAAAACATCAACATCAATACCTAGGCTCTGGCCTTGGATTTCTCCCATGTATACATTTGAATAAAGGTTTCCTAAAACTAAACAACCAACTAAATCTGTCCCGCCAGCAATAGATGCGAGATGAACATCTTTTTTTATTTTGTCGTATACATACTTGAAACTTTCCTCAGCTAAAGGAGAACCTGTTGAAGTTATTATTTTTATTGAGCTTAGATCTAGGTTTTTACTATCATATTTTTCATTCTTTAAATGATCGATGTATTTAGCGCTTACTCCAAAAAGATTAATTTTCTTGTTTTGACAATACTCTAAAAGAACATCTATTTTTGGATAAACAGGTGCCCCGTCGAATAAAAATATAGATGATCCTGTTGCTAATCCTCCAACTAACCAATTCCACATCATCCAGCCAGTAGTAGTATAGTAAAATAATTTTTCGTTTTCTCTAATATCGCAATGAAGCATAAACTCTTTATTATGTTCAATTAATACATTTCCTGATCCATGGGTAATGCATTTTGGTTTACCTGTGGTACCGCTTGAAAAAAGAATATAAATAGGA
>CACJFE010000017.1 GCA_902592655.1 uncultured Pelagibacteraceae bacterium
ATTGAATTTTTAAATTTCTCCCTAAAATATAATTTGTGGATACCGCAGCTCCCTGGATATCCCACTATTACACTTGGAGGAGCAGTTGCAACCAATGCACACGGTAAATCATGTGGATCAGATGGAACAATAAGAAAGTCAATTAAAAGCATTCTTTTATTCCACAAAAATAATGGATGGATGACTCTATCTGAGAATGAAAACAAAGAAATTTTTGACTTAACAATAGGTGGGCTTGGTTTAACAGGAACTATTGTTAATGTAACTTTGAAACTTAAAGAAATTGATAATACTGAATTTATTACAAAAAAAAAAACAGTAAAATCAGTAGAGGAGTGTAATGAAATAATTTGTTATATTAATTCGCGCGCTAAATACAATTATTATACCGAGAAGACTAAGGATAGAAATTATAATTTTTGGAACAGTGTGCATTGGAGAATAATAATTTGGGTAACTAGCGTCTAGGTCGATAAACATGAAAGATAAAAACTTTTTGACGTATAAATTTAAGTACTTAAAAGGGTCTTCTTTAATAAATTTTATTGCTTGCTTCATCAATATTTGATCTTGGAGTAAATCGTATTTTACCTGGGGACCTTCTGATTTGAGCTTTTCTAGTTCAGATTTTACTTCAGGGATTACTTGTTCTACTTTTGAAAACATTCCTGTTCCCTCTACTTTAGTCCTTGGATGATTTCCTTTTAGTAAATTGTAACCGCTTGATTTCGTTATAGTAACAACATTAAATAATTTGTAATTTCTGTAAAGATAAGGTGAAATTATAAGAACTGTTATTAAACTTATTATAATAACTTTATCTAACTTCTTATTTTTAATATAGAAATATATTAAAGATAAGATCACAAAAACAAAGAATTCACCTCTCAAGAGTATGAGTAAAGCTGAAGATATAGAGAATAAAAAAATATGTTTGTAATTTACATCTTTAAAAATTTTCAGGTATGAATATATAAATAAGTTTAACAGAAATATCTGGATAGTTATTGATGAAATTTGGGACACAGCATAAACATTAAGTGGGAATAAAGAAAAAATTCCAGTTCCTATTATACTTAAATTCCTTGAAAAAAGATTTCTGGTAATTAAATAAATTAGATAAACGCTTATTATACTAAATATTAATTGAATAAATTGTACAGTCCAAAGATATAAATTTAAATTATTAAAGAATATTTTAATTACGTATAGAAAAAAGGGATAAAGTGGAGGCATGAATATATTCGGCACTGGAGTGCCTTGAACTGAATGAACGCTCAAAATATCTTTATTTTCGAGATTATTTAGTATTATGCCCCATTCATTGCTTACTTCTGTATCTCCATACAAATAAATAGTTATAATCCTTGATATAATAGATAGAATCAAAATTATAAATAAATAATATTTTTGAATTTTTGTCATTTGATTAAAATTTTATACAATCTAATCAAAATTGAAAAAGGGGTAATTTTTAAAATAAAACCGATTGCAGACCAAAATAATGGGTAATAAGTCTTTTTAAAATTTTTTTTTAAATTCTTAAAAACAATATTAGCAAGCTTGAAAGTTGAACCTTTCGGCAAAATTAGATCTTTTCCAAATGCAAGGTTTGTATCCAAATATCCCAATGTATAAAATTGAATATTTGTGTTTTTAAGTTTTTCCTCGAAAGCCATGCTTTCAAAAAACGACTCCAAACTTCTTTTAGCAGCTGCGTAACTCATGTTTAAATTTCTTCCAAGTAAGCCTGATACTGATCCGAAGCCAACAATGCTGAAATCGTTCATATTAGAGTTTCTTATTAAATAATTTATAGTCCGTACGATAGATAAGTAGTTTGCAAATGTAATTCTTTTTAAATCTGCCTCGGTAACATCAAAACTATCTTTTTCATACATTAAGCCTACTGGAAAAAGAATACCATTTAAATTTTTAAATATATCTTTTTTTAATAGTTTATGATTTAGTTCTTCGAAAGATGAGAAATCTAAAGCAATTTTTTCTACCTTAATATAATATTTGATTTCAAGATCTGATTTCATAGCAGTCAAATCTCTATCGTCTCTTGAGGCTATAATTAAGTTTTTTTTCTCTTTTGCAAATTTATTTGCTAGAGCGCGGCCTAAACCAGATGATGCGCCGATAATTAAATATGTCATATCTCCAAACGTCTTGATACCTCAGATTTGTAAATTCTTTTTTTATCAAATTTACAAAGATTTTCCCTGAACTCGTTAGCAAATTTGTAAGTTTTTTCAAAAATAGATTTTGGCAATCTAGAGTCTTTAATAACTGAAGGTAGTATATTAAATTTTAAACATAATTGGTCGATTTCATTCATAAAAAGATTAGAAGCATTATCTTTTATTAAATCAAAGGTAACGCAAATTTTATTATCTTCAAATCTTAGATACCTTTGTTCGCCGCTCATTTTTTTAAGAGAAAAAAGTGTAATTGTAGGCCTATAAATCTTAAAAAGTTTTTTAAATTCAGCCATAAAGTCATTAATTTTTGAACTTGTAATTAGTAACTGGCTTTCAGTAAATCCGTTTTTACCAAAAAAATTAAAATAACTCTCGTTGCTATAAAAGGGAAAAATCACTTTTAAAAAATTTTCTTTTTTTAATTTGTTGCCAAATTTATTTAAATAAAAGT
>CACJFE010000018.1 GCA_902592655.1 uncultured Pelagibacteraceae bacterium
TAAAACCTGCAGAGTGTGAAAAAATGAATTCAAATGATTACGCTTATATTCTTTATACTTCGGGAACTACGGGCCTTCCAAAAGGAATAGTTCGTGATATTGGTGGACATATAGTGGCATTAAAATGGACTATGAAAAATATTTACAATATTAAACCAGAGGATGTTTGGTGGTCTGCTAGTGATATTGGTTGGATAGTTGGACACTCGTACATAGTATATGGTCCATTATTTTATGGTTGTACGACAGTTTTATTTGAGGGAAAACCTGTAGGAACACCTGACGCAGGCGTTTTCTGGAGAATAATTTCAGAACATAAAGTAAAATCTCTTTTTACTGCACCAACAGCAATAAGAGCTATAAAAAAAGAGGATCCAAATGGAGAATTTTTTAAAAAATATGATTTAAATAAGTTTGATAAACTATTTCTCGCCGGTGAGAGAGCTGACCCTGATACAATAAAATGGTTTGAAAAACTTTCAAATTCCCCTGTCATTGATCATTGGTGGCAAACAGAAACGAGTTGGGCAATAACATCAAGCTGTACAGGAATTGAAAATTTTCCTGTAAAATATGGTTCTGCGTTCAAACCAGTACCGGGTTATGATCTAAAGGTTTTAAATTCTGAAGGTAAAGAAGTAGGTCCCGGTAAAATGGGAGATATTGTTGTAAAGCTACCTCTTCCACCAGGAACTTTTCCAACTCTTTGGGGGGCGGATAAAAGATATAAAGAAAATTATATGACTACTTACCCTGGATATTACCAAACTTATGATGCGGGGCACATTGATGAAGATGGTTATGTTTGGATCATGTCTAGAACTGATGACATAATTAATGTTGCGGGTCATAGGTTATCAACCGGAGCTATTGAAGAAGTTTTGGCAGAACATAAAAATGTTGCAGAGTGCGCAGTAATAGGAATAGCTGATAAACTTAAAGGTCAAATACCTATAGGCTTGTTAGCGCTTAAAGCAGGAGTAACTAAAGATAAAAAAGATATAATTAGCGAATGTGTAAAAATGGTTAGAGAAAAAGTTGGTCCTGTTGCAGCTTTCAAAATAGCAATTATAGTTAAGAGATTACCAAAAACAAGATCAGGGAAAGTGCTTAGAGGAACTGTTAGAAAAATTGCAGACAATGAGCCTTATAAAATGCCAGCAACTATAGATGACCCTGCAATTTTAGATGAAATAAAACAAGACTTGAAAGATAACAATATTTTAAAACTTTAAAGGTTGCCCTTTAGACTCAACTAATATTTTTCCCTCGGACATTACTAAAATACCGTTTACAATTGTACCTATAGGAAAACCTTTTACTTTATAATTATGGAAGGGTGTCCATCCACATTTACTTGCAATCATTTCATTCTTTATAGTAACTTCTTTATCCATATCAACTATCGTCAAATCTGCATCAAAACCCTCTTTTATAAAACCTTTGTTCTTAATTCCAAAAATTTTACATGGGTTTTCACACATTAAATTTATAAGCTGATTCAATGAAAGTTTTCCATTATTAACGTGATCAATCATAACTGGGAAAATTGTTTGAACACCTGGCATACCTGAGGGAGTATTTGGATATTCTTTTTCTTTATTAATCTTCAAATGTGGAGCGTGATCTGACCCAAGAACATCTACAACATCATTTTTTATAGCAACCCATAGACGATCATAATGATCTTTCGATCTTAAAGGTGGATTCATTTGAGCATAAGTACCTAATTTATCGTAACAATCTGGAGCATACAATGTCAAATGTTGAGGTGTTGTTTCGAAAGTAACATTTTTTTTATGCATGGCTAAAAAATCTACTTCTTCTTTCGTGGTCACGTGAAGTACATGAATTCTTTTGTCATATCTTTCAGCAATTTTAACTACCCTTCGAGTTGAAGATATTGCACACTCAACATTTCTCCAGTCAGGGTGTGAGTGCACATCTCCTTGTCTAATAAATTTTTTCCTTAATTTTATAATATCTTCATCCTCAGAATGAATCGAAACTATTCTGTCACTACTTGAAATCACTTTTTCAATATCAGCCTCTTTATCAACTAATAAGTTTCCAGTCGATGAACCTGCAAAAAGTTTAACTCCACAACAACCTTCAATATTTTTAAGTTGTGCAAGTTGCTCTGTATTTTGTGGAGTTGCTCCAAAATAAAATGCGTAATTACTATGCATCCTATTTTTTGCAGCTTTTAATTTTTTTTCAAACTCTACTAAATTTGCTGTTGGAGGATTAGTGTTAGGCATCTCAAATAAAGAAGTAACACCACCAAGAATTGCAGCTCGACTTCCGCTTTCTAAATCTTCTGCATCAGTAGATCC
>CACJFE010000019.1 GCA_902592655.1 uncultured Pelagibacteraceae bacterium
CAAAAGGTGTCAACACTACTATCAAATCTATTTTTTTCTTAAAATATTTATTTCTTTACTTATTTTTAAGATTTATAATTGAAAATTCTCTAGTAAATATAAAATTCTTTTTTATCACATGCTCATTTTTTACTTTATTTGTATGTTTAGATATTTTTTACCAGTTTAAATTTGGAGTAGATATTTTTGGGTACGAAACTATTGAAGGTGTAAGAAAGCTTGGTGGTCCTTTTGGTGACGAATTAATAGCTGGAGGATACATACAAAGATACTTTTTATTTTCTTTTTTTTTGATACCTTTATATTTTAAAAACCAGAAGACTTTTTTAAAATTGTTAATTCCAATTTTATTTATAATCTATTTTATTGGAATAATTTTATCAGGTAATCGAATGCCTTTTGTTTCATTTATACTTTTAATAAGCTTAATTTTTTTATTTCAAAAGCAAGTGAGAAAGTATTTTCTAACCTTTTTAATTTTAACAACAATTTTTTTTAGTTTAATTTACAACTCGAATGAAAAAATTAAAAATAATTTTCATAATTTTTATGAAAGGGCTTACTCAATTACAGAGTTAATTGCCAAAAGAGATTTTTCAAATCCTAATAGCCCTCAATATTTAAATGAGTTCGTAACCTTTTATGACACATGGTTAATGAATAAGTACATTGGTGGTGGTATTAAGAATTTTAGATGGTATTGCCATCATCGTGAACCAGCTTTACATTCTAAAAAGGGTTTCATTTGTAACATGCACCCACATAATTATTACTTAGAAATTCTAACTGAAACTGGGATAATTGGATTTGCTTTGGTCTTATCTATTTTTATGATTGCTTTATATTTATCTTTTTATAAAAAATATTTTTCTAAATCTTCACTCAATGATAACAATGTGATTATACCCTTTATCTTTTTATTTATTGCTGAAATCTTTCCTTTCAAAAGTACTGGAAGTTTTTTTACGACGAGTAATACCACCTACCTTTTTTTAATATTAGGTATTTTAATAGCTATATGTAGAAAAAATAATTCAATTGAAAATTAATCTTAAAGAGATAAATTGAATTTATGAAAAATGTAATAATTACCTCTGCAAGTAGAACTGCGGTCGGATCACTAAACAAAACCTTGAAAAATGTTCCTGGCTTTGAGTTAGGATCAAATGTAATTGTTGAAGCAATCAAAAAATCTAATTTAAATACGAACGAAATAGATGAGGTGATTTTTGGTCAAGTTCTAACAGGTGGCGCTGGTCAAAATCCTGCTAGGCAAGCATCTATAAGATCTGGCATCCCTAAAGAAAAACCTGCATACATAGTTAATCAAGTTTGTGGATCGGGTATCAGATCTGTTGCTTCAGGCTTTCAAAGTGTGAAGTCTGGCGATTCAAAAATAGTGATAGCTGGCGGTCAAGAAAGCATGTCTCTTGCTCCACATGCAATACATTTAAGAGATGGAAAAAAATTAGGAGATACAGAGTTAACAGATACTATGATTAAAGACGGATTGTGGGATGCCTTCCATGGATATCATATGGGTATTACAGCTGAAAATGTTGCTGAAAAATTTCAGGTAACCAGAGACGAACAAGATAAGTTTGCAGTAAAGTCTCAAGAAAAAGCAATAAAAGCCCAAAAAGAAAATAAGTTTAAAGATGAGATTGTAAATTTTAAAATTAAGTCTAAGAAGGCCGAGATTAATTTTAATAAAGACGAACACCCAAGAGAGGGTATAAATTTGGAAACACTCAAAAGATTAAAACCAGTTTTTAAAAAAGATGGAACAGTTACTGCTGGAAACGCCTCAGGGATAAACGATGGTGCTGCGGCAGTCACAATTATGTCAGATGTAGAAGCTGAAAAAAGAGGAATTCAAAAATTAGTAACAATAAAATCTTGGGCAAGTTGTGGTGTTGAGCCCTCGCTAATGGGTACCGGTCCTATTCCATCGTCGAAAAAAGCATTAGATTTAGCTGGTTGGTCTGTAAAAGATGTAGACTTGTTTGAAATTAATGAAGCTTTCGCTGCTCAAAGTTTAGCTGTTTTAAAAACATTATCGATACCTGAAGAGAAGGTAAATGTTAATGGTGGCGCAATAGCTCTTGGGCATCCAATAGGTGCATCTGGTACAAGAATACTTGTTACACTAATACATGAAATGATTAAAAGAGATGTTAAAAAGGGTCTAGCCACACTTTGTATAGGTGGAGGTATGGGCATAGCAATGTGTATTGAAAGATAATGGAAATTTCTAAACCATATAAAGGTAAA
>CACJFE010000020.1 GCA_902592655.1 uncultured Pelagibacteraceae bacterium
TGATCAAAATGTTGCTAGATCATTAAGTAAAGAAAAAAACTTAAACCTTATCTGTGGTCATTTTGAAGGTGTTGATCAAAGACTCCTGGAGACAAGAAATATTGAAGAATATAGTTTAGGTGACTTTGTCCTATCAGGGGGAGAACCAGCTTCTTTTGTGATGATTGACGCTTTGGTGAGATTATTACCTGGAGTGTTAGGAAATAAAGACTCTGTTAAAGATGAAAGTTTTGAAAATCACCTTTTAGAATATCCTCAATATACTAAACCAAGAGAATGGGAGGGCAAAAGCCCTCCAGAGGTCTTATTTTCAGGCGATCATGCCAAAATAAAAGGGTGGCGTTTGTCTCAATCAGAGGCTATAACACGTCGCCAGAGACCTGATCTTTGGAAAAAATATTTAGAGAAAAAAAATGAAAAACATTGAAGACATAAATAAAGCGGCAATAAAAAAGATAGTTGCTAATAAAAAAATCACAGACTTTTCTCCAGGGGACACAATTAAAGTAGGAGTTAAAATTGTGGAAGGTAAAAGAGAGAGAGTTCAATACTTCGAAGGTGTTTGTATTGCTAAAAAAAACAGAGACATAAACTCTTCTTTTACCGTAAGAAAAATTTCATTTGGTGAAGGTGTAGAGAGAACTTTTGCACTTTATAGTCCTAATGTAGACTCAATAAAAGTTATTAGATCTGGAAAAGTTAGAAGGGCAAAACTTTATTATTTAAGAGACAGAAAAGGAAAATCTGCAAGAATTGCTGAAAAAATTAAAAAGAAAATTGGTGTCGATGTTTCAGTCAAAACTGAAGAGCCAAAAGTAAAACCGATCGAGCCTACTAAAAAAGAGACTAAAGTCGAAGAAGTAAAAAAAGAGGCTCCAAAAGTCGAAGCTAAAGTTGAAAAGCCAACTAGCGAAAAAAAATAAAATTAAATGTCAAAAACACTATACGATAAGATATGGGAAAACCATCTTGTTCATGAACAAATCGATGGAACATCATTAATTTATGTTGATAGACATTTGGTTCATGAAGTTACAAGTCCGCAAGCTTTTGAAGGACTCAGATTACAAAAAAGAAAAGTCAGACGACCAGAATTAACACTTGCAGTGCCTGACCATAATGTTCCTACAACTGATAGGTCTAAAGGCATAAATGACGAGGATTCTAGAATACAAGTCGAAACATTAAGAAAAAATTGCAAGGACTTTGGAGTAGAACTTTTCGATGTTAATGATAAGCGCCAAGGTATAGTCCATATCATAGGACCCGAACAAGGTTTCACTCAACCAGGAACAGTAATAGTATGTGGTGATAGTCATACTGCAACACACGGAGCATTCGGAGCGTTAGCTTTTGGAATAGGAACATCCGAAGTCGAACATGTTCTTGCTACGCAAACTTTAATGCAGAAGAAATCAAAAAATTTAAGAATAAATGTGAATGGTAATTTACCAATGGGCGTTACTGCAAAAGATGTAATTTTAAAAATCATTGGAACGATTGGAACTGCGGGTGGAACTGGATATGTAATTGAATTTGCTGGAGATGTGATCAAAAACTTGAGCATGGAAGAGAGAATGACAGTTTGTAATATGACCATTGAAGCTGGTGCTAGAGCAGGTTTAATCGCACCAGATGAAAAGACATTTAGTTATTTAAAAGGTAAAACGATGTCGCCTAAAGGTGAAAATTGGAATAAAGCTTTAGAATTTTGGAAGACTTTGTATTCAGACAAAGACTGCAAATTTGATAAAGAGATAAATATAGAAGGGAAAAATATAGAACCACTAGTAACTTGGGGGACATCGCCTCAAGATGTATCTCCCGTGACTGGTGTTGTACCAGATCCTGAAAATGAAAAGAACGAAGATAGAAAAATGGCTATGAAAAGGTCTCTTGATTATATGGGGTTAAAAGCTAACACTAAAATTTCAGATATAAAAATTGACAAGATTTTTATTGGTAGTTGTACTAATGGAAGAATAGAAGATCTTAGACTGGCTGCTGATCTTCTGAAAGGCAAAAGAATTGCCAAAAATGTTAGTGCTATGGTCGTACCGGGCTCTGGATTGGTTAAAGAGCAAGCCGAAAAAGAAGGATTAGACAAAATCTTTAAAAACGCAGGTTTTGAGTGGAGAGAACCTGGTTGTTCGATGTGCTTAGGGATGAATCCAGATCAATTAAAACCGAAAGAAAGATGTGCATCCACATCAAATAGAAATTTTGAAGG
>CACJFE010000021.1 GCA_902592655.1 uncultured Pelagibacteraceae bacterium
TCTAACAAGATCTTCTCGATTAAGTCAGGGAAACTAATTCCATGGTAATTTGCAATTTCAGGGACTAAAGAAAGATTTGTCATACCAGGCTGAGTGTTTATTTCTAAAAGGTAAAATCGATTTTTATAAAATTTAAAGTCAGATCTTGTTACCCCCTTACAACCGAGAGCTTTGTGGGCTTGTTTTGCAATATTGAGAGCTTTATTATATTTTTTTTTATTTAAATTTGCTGGCATAATATGTTCAGTTTTAGCAGACTTTGTATACTTAGCTTTGTAATCATAAAATAAACGCTTCGGCTTTAGCTCTATGGCTCCTAAAGCAGAATTATTAAGAACTCCTACCTGAATCTCTTGACCACCTATGTATTCCTCAAAAATTAATTGATCATATTTTGAATACAATTTTTTAGACGACTTATATAAATCATTTATATCTAAAGATATTTTGACGCCAATACTTGAGCCTTCGTCGACAGGCTTAATTACAATTGGAAAGGATATCTTTTTTTTTACGATCAATAAATTTAAAAACTTTCTTTTTAAAGATTTTTTATTGATTGAAAAAAACTTAGGAGTCAAAATTTTATTTTGTAAAAATATTTCCTTAGATATGATCTTATTCATTGAATTAAAAGAACTTATTACTCCAGAATGAGTGTAGGGAATCTTAAGATATTCAAAATAACTTTGGGCTATTCCATCTTCACCATCCTTGCCGTGAAGTGCATTAAATATCACATCAACTTTATTCTTATCTATTAAATTTAGATTCTTATATTTTGGGTCTAATATAGAAACCTTATAACCTTTTTTTTTTAATGCTTTGGCACAAGCTTTTCCGCTGTCCATACTCACTTTTCTCTCGCCCGAAGTGCCGCCTAAAATCACTAAAACTTTTTTGAATTTTTTTTTAATCACCAATTATTTTAATCTCCAGATCTAAATTTATACCTGTTTTATTATTAACCTCTTTTTTAACTCTTAGTATTAGCTTTTCGATATCTGATGATTTTGCTTTTCCATTATTTACAAAGAAATTACAATGCTTTTTTGAAATTTCTGCATCTCCTTCTCTAAAACTATCACAGCCAGATTCTTTTATTAACATCCAAGCTTTTTTTTCTGTATTTACATTCTTAAAAGTGCTCCCACATGTTTTGATTTGACTTGGTTGTGATAATTTTTTTTTTTCAAGCATTTCATTTTGAGTCTTTTCTATGCTTTTCGTTGAGGAATTATTTCCTTTTAGTCTTGCGGAAACTATTATCAAATTTTCTGACAAATTAGTTCCTCTATAATAAAATTTTATATCTTCGCTTTTAATGACTTTTTCTTGTCGTTTTTTTAAGTCAACAACTGTAATAGATGTTAAAATTTTTGAAATATCATGTCCATAGCAACCGCTGTTCATAGTTATCGCTCCGCCGATAGAACCGGGAATACAAGATAAAAATTCAAAATTACTAATATTGTTATCACGAGCAAAATTGGCGACTTTTTTATCAAGTGTTGCTGCACCTACTTCTAATTCGTTCTCTCCAATTAAATTTATATATGAGAAACCCTTTCCTAATTTTATAACTACCCCTTTAATACCATTATCCCTAAAAAGAATATTTGAACCTGCACCTATAATTGTAATTTTTAAATCATTGGTTAAATTATCATTTAAAAATTCTTTTAATTGAGATTTATTATTTGGTTTAAAAAGGTACTCAGCTGTACCTCCAAGATTAAACCAGCTATAATTTGATAAGCTAACACTTTTCAGAATATTGTTATCATAGTTTTTAAGTAATTTTTGTTTGATATTCATAATATTAATTTCAATTCTGCCATCCATTTCGAAATTTGGCCTGCTCCCATCCCGATTATTAATTCATCTTTTATTAAATTTTTTCTGAGAAAGTTTGAGAGTTCATTTCGATTTTTTACTATAATTACTTGTGTTTTTGACCTCATAGAAATTAATTTACCAAAACTAATCAAATTAAAATTATAATTCTTTTTTTCTCCAGCAGCATACAAAGGACACATAATTACTAAATCTGCTTTAGAAAATGATTTTGAAAATTCTTTTTTTAAAGATGTAATTCTTGAGTACCTATGCGGTTCGAATACAGCTATTATCTTTCTATTATTATAAACATTTTTTACACTACTAAGAACAGATTCTATCTCTGTTGGGTGATGTGCATAATCATCATAAAAATCATTACCATTTC
>CACJFE010000022.1 GCA_902592655.1 uncultured Pelagibacteraceae bacterium
TTAATTGTTCCCTCATGTTTATTCTTTTTACTAAGTGAGTTTTTATTCCGCATTGAGATAAATTTGATAGTATGTATTCTGAAATTCTATTGTTTAAAACTCCTTTACCTTCAACTTTTGCTTTTTTAAGATTATTAAAGGCTGTTGCATCATCCTTGAAATGCTGAATAACTAAATTTTTATCTTTAGTTTCATAAATTATCTTTGCTTTACCTTCGTATAATTTATTTCCTTTATTCATTTGATTACTTTTTTTTTAGGCTACGTTTAAAAATTATATTAATTTTTTTAGTATGATAACTAAAATCAAATAATTTTTTAATTTTATTAACAGGTATTTTGTTGGTAATTTTTCTATCTGAAAGAATATTGTTCAAAAATGATGAATTTTGTTTCCAGGCATTCATTGCATTTTTTTGGACAATCTTATAAGCTTCCTCTCGAGTAAAACCCACAGTAGTTAGTTCAAGTAAAATTCTTTGTGAAAAAAAAATCCCATTAGTAATATTTAAATTTTTTAACATTTTTTTTGGATATATATTTAAATTTTTAACTACGTTTGATAATCTTACTAGAGCAAAATCTAAGGCAATAGTTGAGTCTGGTCCTATATTTCTTTCTACCGCTGAATGCGAAATATCTCTTTCATGCCATAAAGATACGTTTTCAAGAGCTGGAATTACACATGATCTAATTAATCTAGCTAAACCTGTTAAATTTTCAGTCAAAATTGGATTTTTCTTATGCGGCATTGCTGAAGATCCTTTTTGTTTTTTTCCAAAAAACTCTTCGGCTTCTAAAACTTCTGTTCTTTGAAGATGTCTTATCTCTGTTGCAAATCTCTCAATTGAACTAGCTATAATTCCAAGCGTAGAAAAAAATTGAGCATGCCTATCTCTAGGGATAACTTGAGTAGAAATTGGCTCTATGTTGAGATTTAATTTATTGGCTACATAACGTTCTACTTTAGGATCTACATTAGCAAAAGTTCCAACAGCTCCAGAAATAGCACAAGTAGAAATTTCTTTTATTGAATTTTCTAATCTTTTTTTATTTCGTAAAAATTCTTGATAAAAGGTTAACATTTTAAAACCAAAAGTAATAGGTTCAGCGTGTATACCGTGACTTCTACCAATACACATTGTGTATTTGTGTTTTATAGCTTGACGTTTGATAGAACTAAGTAGTTGATCAATATCTTTTAATAAAATTTGGCCTGATTGTTTTAATTGCAGATTAAAACATGTATCTAAAATATCAGATGAAGTCATACCTTTGTGAAGATATCTAGCTTCTTTACCAGCTTTTTCTGTAATTGAAGTTAAAAATGCTATAACGTCATGTTTAACTTTTTCTTCAATTTGTAAAATTCTGTTTACATTTATTTTTGCTTTTGACCTAATCTTTTTTGAAACACCTTTTGGGATAATCTTTAATTTTTCCATAGCCTCTGCTGCAGCTAATTCAATTTCAAGCCATATAGAATATTTGTTCTTATCTTCCCAAATAATTTTAATTTCTTTTCTTGTATATCTTTCAATCATTGTCGTTTTGATAGTGTAAAGATTTCATAGCCATCTTTTGTTACACCTATAGTATGTTCAAATTGTGCAGAAAGTGATTTATCTTTTGTTACTGCTGTCCAGCCATCGTTCAGAGTTTTAGTCTCATACTTTCCAAAATTAATCATTGGTTCAATAGTAAAAATCATTCCGGCTTTTATTCGTTCACCAGTCCCTTTTTTTCCATAATGCAAGACGTTAGGCTCTTGATGAAAATGTCTACCAATCCCATGGCCACAGAAATCTTGCACCACTGAAAATCCTTCAGCTTCAACATGGTTTTGTATCGTAGCGCCGATATCTCCAAAAAAAACATCCTCTTTAATAATTTTGATAGCCTTCATCATAGCATCAAAGGTTGTTTTAACTAATTTTTTGGCTTTAACAGAAACTTCTCCAATCTCGTAAGTCCTACTAGTGTCCCCGTGCCAACCATCTTTTAAAG